>DAIOTT010000311.1:0-1114 GCA_036751885.1 Candidatus Sumerlaeota bacterium | reverse complement strand
CAATAAGTTCGCCCTCCCAATTCAACAGGTGCACCTCAATGCGTTCCTCCTTGCCAGAAACCGTTGGCCGAACGCCAATATTCAGCAGTGCTTTTACAGGGCGGTGAAAGGAATCTTGGTAGGCTGATCCGCCGTAAACCCCATACAACGGGCGCAATGTTTGGGGTGAAAGGGATAAGTTCGCCGTTGGAAACCCAATGGTTCTGCCGATTGAATCGCCGGTGACAACCACCCCGCGAAGCATAAACGGGCGCCCAAGCAGCTCGGTAGCGGTTTGGCATTCACCCGCCCATAAGGCTTCGCGAATGCGGGTGCTGCTGATTCTTCTGGAACCTTCCACAATCATTTCTAATTGCTCGTAACGGTAGTTGTAAAGTGTTGAACATTCCTCAAGAAGCCCCGGCCCGCCGACGCCTCCTTTACCGAACCGGAAGTTTTTTCCGCTATGAATTGTTTTTGCATGGCATTTTTCCACCAGTACATTTCGGATGAACTCCTCTGCTGGTATGGAGGCAAACTCTTGATCGAATGCAATCCCAACAAGAAGATCAATTGGGAGCTTGCTCAGCGCCTTTTGTTTCAACTCCCAATCGGTAATGAGTAGGGGTTTATCCGAGTTGGACAAAACGGTTCGCGGGTGATTTTGAAATGTAAAGACCATTGCAAGGCCGTTTGTGGCATGGGCTTCACCCGCAACGCGCCCTAAAAGTTGCGAGTGCGCACGGTGAACGCCATCAAAAGTGCCAACGGCAACGTGAACGCCGCCGGGGGGTGATTCCACCTGAATTTCCTGTAGGGAATGAAAAACTCTCATAGTTGAATGGGGGGGACAAAACTCTACCGAAGGAAATACTAGGCCTTAGGGAAAACTACGCGCCTGTTGGGAAGTGTTTATACAACGTTGAATGTTTCAAAGCATTGATAACCAAATTCACGGGCGGCGCGTTGTTGATCTGGATCACCGAAGTAGGATTTCCAGCCCTCCTGCTGAGCACGCCAGGCGCAATCCCATACGAAGTTGATTGTTTTTTGCTCTCCGCCGTTGAGCGTAACGTGGAGTTTACCGCGAAAATCAGAACAACCGGATTGCCCGATAACGTTTACGCCCGCAACA
>DAIOTT010000310.1:0-1159 GCA_036751885.1 Candidatus Sumerlaeota bacterium | reverse complement strand
CATACTCGAACTTGACAGTGTTTTTCTTTCAAGGCGAACTGATTCAACAATTTAAACATCGGGCAAGCGTATATGCGAAAACTCATCATTTGTATTTTCTTATTTAGCACCCTAGTATTGACCGTTGGTATTTACGTTCTGTACGATTTACCCACGCGTGAATCGCTGGCGGTTGCGACGCAAAATTACGCGAACGTAAAGGCAACGCTTCAAGCTAAGACGCGCTTGCAAAAACAAAAAAATACCCATTTTGAATCCTTGCAATATCAAGTGGATTCCGTTGAATTAGATGCACGTCGTCAGTTTCGGTTGATCAAAGCCGACGAAAAAATCGCGATTATTGAGTACACCCATCAGCCTGAGATTGACCCGTTGAACTCCTACATTCCTTACGCGCAAGAAAGTAGTTCCCCATGATTGAGTACAAGCTTCCTACTGGATTTATCGGCAACGGCGGTTCCGTGGGGCTAAAGAAAAGCGGAAAACCTGATCTGGGAATAATCTACTCCAAAGCACCGTGTAAGTCCGTTGGCATGTTTACTATGAACCGCTTTCAAGGGGCAAATATCCCCCTATGCCACCGGGCGTTACAGAACGCTAAAACCCACGGGGTTGTAGTACACTCCGGCCAAGCGAATGTGTGTTTTGGTCAGCAGGGGGCGGAAATTGCCGAGCACATTCTTGCAGTTGCAGGGGCTGAATTAGGGTGTAAAGCAGAGGAGCTTTTTCTTGGTTCCACAGGGGTAATTGGTGCCGCGCCGAATAAAGAGAAAATTACCGCCGGCTTGAAGGACTTAATCCAAGGCGGCATGAACGAAGAAAAGCTTTGCATGGTTCCCCGTGCCATGATGACGACCGATCTTACGCAGAAAGTGATTGATGTGGAAGTTGCGGCAGGGGGGAAAATCGGCACGATTACCGGCTTCGCAAAAGGCTCGGGGATGATTCACCCTAACATGGCCACAATGCTGTGCTACATCATTACTGATGTCGCCGTATGCCAATCGGCTTTAGAAAAAGCCTTTCGCAAGGCTGTAAATAGATCCTTCAATTGCCTTACGGTGGATGGCGATACTAGCACCAGCGATATGGTTTTACTCCTCAGCAACGGTGAAATCGGTAATGATGAAATACAGGATGAAAGCGCCGATTTTGCCTT
>DAIOTT010000309.1:0-1348 GCA_036751885.1 Candidatus Sumerlaeota bacterium | reverse complement strand
AATTCCCTTGATCTTACAACGTTTAGCGAAACAAGCGCCTACACAGGGCTTGCGGGTGCGCCGACGGGTATACCTCGTCAGCCTTATCCCCTGAACATTAGCGATTTACCCACAACACCAAGTGTATCAGAGGTTCACGCGCCAACCTCGTGGGGAACGGTAAGTGTTTCATCGGATTATACACCGGGCGTTGCCAACGCAAATACCTTCCCCATAGAATTTGAGCTCACCGTTTCAAACGAAAGGGTAAAGCAGTACATCCGCGAAGGGCTTTCAAGCGGGCGGTTGTTGTTTACAATCATCAGCAATGCCCCGGCCTCGCAATTCGGCGAAACAAACACCTACCCTCGGCTGGAGGCGAACACCCTTGCCGGTAAACCCTCTGCCGGGAACCCCGCTGCAGCAAACCCTGGCGCTGCAACGATTACCTTTACTGATTTTACCACACCAACAACCAGCGTAGAAAGCTGGAGCATGTACCAGTAATCTTAGCCCGAACGATTCAATTATTACCGAAACTTTTAATGCGTGGACTATCTAATACAGCAAGTTTTGATAAGTTGAATGGATCACAGCAGGAATATAAAAGCCGGCCGAGTAAATTGGCCGGCTTTTTTCATGCTTGACCCATCGGAGAGAAAAATCCTTTTTTCCTCACTCTTCACCGGCACCTTCTTCTAACGTATTCTTCATCATTATGCTTCCAAACAATCAGGAACTACTCGATCGTCTTAAGCCCCTTTTCGAGGAACTCTATTCCAGCGATAAAATATTCCCCTCCTCCCATGCTCCGATTGCCCCCCTTCCTGAGATGGGCGTTAGCAACGTAAAGATTGCTGCTTTGTGGTCGGATTTTCTGCGCTCCAGCACCCATTTGCTTAGCCCAAATCAATTTGGCCATATGGATACATTTGTACACCCTGTGGCAGCGTTGACCGATGCCTTGGTCTCGGCCTTGAACAACAACCCCCTTTGGCGCGAGCTTTCCCCCTATGCAAGTTCAGTGGAAGAATTTTTGATCGATGATTTTCGCCGTCGACTCGGCTTAGATTCAAACGCGCAGGGTATTTTCTGTTCTGGTGGTTCATTGGCAAACTTATCGTGCTTTTTCGCCGCCTGCGGGGGATTTGAGCAACCAATTGAGCGGGAGAATGTTTGGCTGTTTTCCTCTGAAGGGGCCCACGCTTCCGTAATAAAATCCGCCGCCGTTCTAGGAATTCCTAAAGCACAACAACTTGTAGTGCATTGTGATGATTCTGGAAAGATGGATGTTACGCACCTTAAGTTGCTTCTTCAGCAAACAGCCAAACCGGGTGCGCAACTTATTGTGAACGCTGTAGTTGGAAGC
>DAIOTT010000308.1:0-1555 GCA_036751885.1 Candidatus Sumerlaeota bacterium | reverse complement strand
CGGCTGGGCCCACGAGGAAACCAAAGACTAAGGGCAAACACTTCCCGGGAACGCCCCCCTCTGGGAACCCGAGGCTCCAGCCTCGGAAAAAGCCACAGCCTACGGGCAATAACAAGCCCATCGATACTCAGTGTAATTTGCTCATACAAACTGAAAGCCTGATCGTTTTAAAGCGAGGCTGGAGCCTCGCGTTCCCGGGGGATCAGTCCCGTGATGGCGTTCCCGGGGGCGGGATTGTTCAAGAGCGGAGTTTGGCGATCCAGCTGCCGCGTTTGCTTTGGTAGGTTGCCCGCATGTAGACTTCAAGCGTGGGGTTGAATTTGCGTTTGAAGCTGACGATGTTATCGGTGTTGGCGCCGACCCAATCGTAGCATTTGGGGAGGTTTTGAATTTCAATTTCCTCAAAGGCCCGGGCGTGGAGCAGGCTGGGGGCACCGCTGCCGTGGCAATCGGGATCCGAGGCGCCGGCGAGGTAGTACACGCGGTTGTAATCGTTTCCGAATAAGCCCGCGGCGTGGGGTTTACCGCTGGCTTCTTGCACAATCACAATGAAGCCGCTTTCCACTTGTTGCAGCCAGTTTCCCAGGGATTCAAGGTTTTCGGCGAGGCGTTCATCTAGGCCCTGGTGCGCGGCATTTTTGCGCCATAAATCTTGTAGAACTGTTGTTTTGCTGGATAAATGCACCACGCACTCCAGGCCTTCGTCGCGCGCTTTGTTAGTTTGGCGGCGAACGGCGTTGTCCCATTGGTCCCACCATTCGCCTTCTTTTTGCCAGCGGCTAACGTAGTTGTAGTGGGGCGTTACAGCCCAACCGCTCCATTGCAGGGTGCGCACATCCTCTGCTCCCGGAGCAGTGATTAGGGTGCAACTACTGGGAAACTGGGCGGAGTATTCAATCAATGCGGCGTAACAATCGCGCCAAAATCGTTCGGACTTTGAGTTGAGCACATAGTATTCGCAGGGTGCCATGGGGCCGCAAAAAGGGGTAAAATAGGGCGAAAGCCACCGTTTCTCAAGCGTGCCACGCTGTACTACAAAGTAGAACGCCGCGATGTAGTCGTTCCCTTTTCGCACGCCAAGCACCACGCAATCGTTGCACACGGCGGCACTGTAGCTGGGTAGGTGAAACAGATATTTTGGCGACGATTCCCACAGGCTGGTAAGCTTGGGAAATTGTTTCGGCTTGATTTCTTCAACAACGAATTCCGCCATGATGTTCTCCTCCGGTTGGCGATTATTTATATCCCCCTAAAGTATAAACCCTCCGGGATTTCCGAGGCATATTAAGCCAAAAAAACGGCTCGGGTGCCTCCTCAAGCAACCGAGCCGTTCTACATTTCATTCTTAGATTTTTAAACACTTCATAGGATGGTACATTTGAAAACCATTCGAGGTTGAACCTACCGAATTAGGTAAAGATCATCTATCGTTGAGGGTGCGTTAATTGTAAGGGAAACCCTGTTTACCTCGATGTTGCGATCGTCAAGCACACGAATTTCAACGGTGTTGGCTCCCGGCCCTAAGTGTGCGTTGAAGACCCAAGAGGAGAAATCA
>DAIOTT010000307.1:0-1580 GCA_036751885.1 Candidatus Sumerlaeota bacterium | reverse complement strand
AATAGCTTCGGCCATGGGAGATCGACAAATATTACCCAAACAAACAAAAAGAACACGCGTTGCCATGGGTTTGGCCTCCTTGGATTGAGTTCAGGCTTTACTCAATTGAGTGCTTAACGTGAATATAAATAAGTCACTCAGTACAACCAGCTCATGATTGCGCTGTAAATTAGAAAGTATTCAATAAGGTTATCTATGTTTTCAAACGTCATGCATTGGCTGCATACCATGTACCCGATGGGGCTGGTAGAACGACTCCCTGAAATTAATCAGGACGGCTCTACTCGTGTGAAGAATTTATTTGTGGTTGGTGATTTGATTGGTATTCCGCTGCTGAAATTTTCCCAAGACAGCGGTGCAAAGATTGCCCAGCGCGTTGGGGCTGAACTGAAGAACGCTTCACCTTCTCCCCCGGGAGTGTTGGATTGTGTGATCTTAGGAGGGGGAGTATCGGGTATTTCATCTGCCATAGAATGCCAAAAGCTGGGGCTGAATTACCAACTCCTTGAAGCCGCTGAAACCTTTACCACAATTATCAACTTTCCCAAACGCAAGCCCATCTACCTCTACCCTACTGAGATGAAACCCGCAGGGGATTTAGATGTTACGGCCGACGTTAAAGAGTCCCTGCTGGATGAACTTCAGGATCAAGTGAGTAAGGCTGATCTGAAGATCAAAAAAGGAGTTCGCGCAACTCATGTGGAGAAGAAGGGGGAAGAACTTCATGTGATCATTCCAAACGCCGAGCCCATTCGCGCTCGCTACGTGATTGTTGCTATTGGCCGAAGCGGGAATTACCGGAAGATGAACATCCCCGGTGAGGAACTCAACAAAGTATACAACCGCCTGCACGATCCCGCAGAGTACAAGAATCAACAGGTGCTCGTGGTCGGTGGTGGTGACAGCGCCCTAGAGGCTGCAATTGCAATGGCAGAGAATCAGGCCAATGTAACGCTTGCCTACCGGGGGAAAGAGTTCTCCCGCCCGAAGCCCGAAAACGCCGAAAAGATACAAGCCCTTACCAGTGACACTGCTGGCAACGGTAAAATTCGGTTGCTGATGAACACAGATCCGAAGCGGATTGAAGAGGGGAAAGTTGTGCTGAAGAATAGCGCAACCAACCAAGAAATCACCTTGGAGAACGATCATGTTTTCGCGCTGATTGGCCGTGAAGCCCCGTTGGAGTTTTTCCGAAAGTCTGGCATTGCCATAAACGGCGAATGGAATGTGCCGCGCATGGTAAGCTTTGCCCTGTTCCTGATTTTTTGCGTTTGGCTGTATAACTGGAAAGGGGATGGGTACTTCGGTAATTTATTCAAAGCAAACAGCTGGTTTCCATTTAATATCCCCTCCGTGTTTGCCAGTGCTTTTGGAGCGGCCGTTGATGATGCCTCTACCCTAGTCGGTACGCTGGCGATCTCCATGAGCTCACCCGCGTTCTATTACACCTTTGCCTACACTGCTGCCGTGGGGATTTTTGGCATTCAACGCATTCGCCGGCGCAAAACCCCCTACGTTAAAGTGCAAACTATCACGCTGTTCTTCATTCAAGCGCTTCCGTTGTTTTTGCTCCCTGAAAT
>DAIOTT010000306.1:0-1666 GCA_036751885.1 Candidatus Sumerlaeota bacterium | reverse complement strand
CGCAACGGAGCTGGAACGCCTGGGAACAACGGTCGTCCGCCTACCCTTGAGAGCAACCGGCATTCCCGAATTCGCAGATTACTGCAAAGCACTAAACGGCTCACAAAACGCCTTTCCTCCTAAATCGCAGCTTGTATCCCTAATGCATGCCAACAACGAAACCGGCGTTGTTCTACCATTGCAAAAGTTTGCGGAGAAAGCTGCGGAAGCTGAGGTGTTGTTTCACACGGATGCCACGCAATCTGCCGGGAAGTTGCCCCTAGATATGAAGCTAACCCCTGTGGATTTGCTGAGCCTTTCAGCCCACAAACTCCACGGCCCCATGGGAATCGGGGCGTTAATCGTGAAGCAACGTTCGCCGCGTATTCGCCTAAAAAGCCTTCAATTTGGCGGCGGGCAGGAATTCTCGCTACGCTCCGGAACGTTAAATGTTCCGGCAATAGTGGGGTTTGGCAAGGCTGCGGAATTGGCAAAGGCAAACCTCGGCCGCGAGGCACAAACGCTTTCTGCCCTTCGCAACCAGTTACAACAGCAGCTTATAAGCGGCATTGCCGATGCGGAGTTGAATGGCTCCCCGGAGGTGCGATTGCCAAACACGTTGAATTTGTTCATTCCAACAGTGCAAGCCAGCGCCCTTGTTGCGCACGTGGAGGGGGTGGGTTTTTCCAGTGGTTCGGCGTGCAGTGCGTCAACCCCTGAACCAAGCCACGTGTTGCGTTCCATGTTCCAGCAAATCGGGGAAGATGAAGCTGAAGATCGGGCGCGGTGCAGCATCAGGCTTGCCGTTTCCCGATTCACTACGCAGGAGGAAATAAACAACGCCGCCGCGCTAATCATCAGCGGCGTTAAACATCTGCGGCAAATGCTTTAGATTACAAGCCAACCCGGGAACCCAACTCCCGGGAACCCGAGGCTCCAGCCTCGGAAAGCCTTACGCACAAAATCAGGGGTTTGGAATATTGATGCCTGATTTTGACAAGGTTGACCTGATTGACCGGGTTGACCTGACTGACTGGGTTGACTGCGTTGACTGGGTTGACCGGGCTGACTTGGTTGAACAGGTTATGATTAAGCGTTCTTTGCGTGCCAATCTTTCATGAAGTCCACAAGTGCTTGAACGTTTTCTTTTGTCATTGCATTGTAAATGCTGGCTCGCAAGCCACCGGCAGAACGGTGCCCTTTTAAGCCGTCGAAACCTTCAGCCGCAGCGTCTTTAATAAGTTTGGCGTCCAACTCTTCAGATGGTAGGCGGAACACGACGTTCATCAACGACCGATCTTCCTTCGCAACGGGTGTTGTCCAGTAGTCGCTGGAGTCTAAGAAGTTGTATAGAATGGCCGCTTTTTCCTGGTTGTATTGGTCAATCTTCACCAAACCGCCTTGATCCTTAATCCACTGGAAAACAAGGCTCGCTACGTATATGGGAAAGCAGGGGGGGGTGTTGAAGCAGCTTTGGTTTGCAGCGTGGTTGCGATATTGAAGCATGGAGGGAATGTTATCCGCGCCGGCTTCCGTCCAGGATTTACGCATGACCATGATTGTAACGCCGGCTGGGCCGATGTTTTTTTGTGCTCCGCCGTAGATTGCTGCGTACTTGGCAAGATCTACAGGGCGGGAAAGAATGTCCGAACTGGCATCGCAAACGAGGGGAACAGGTGAATCAGGC
>DAIOTT010000305.1:0-1672 GCA_036751885.1 Candidatus Sumerlaeota bacterium | reverse complement strand
TTGCCGGAACATCGTACTTTACACAACACGCCAGTAAGGATTGCCCAACGTTTGGGGATTGGTGATTCAGAATGTAACGGCCAATTGATTCACCGGCGCCCCAGTTATTGGGTTCACCCTCTTGAAACGCCTTGAAAATCCCTTCGCCTGTTTCGCGCACCATGCCGAATGTACCATCAGCTAAACCAGCCTCCACGTCCTCTGAAGTATGACCAAAACTTGCCAGTTCAAAATCATGGATCGCTCCCGCGCCGTTCAGGCATAAGGTTGTAATCCACCCACGGGCAATCATCTCGGCGATTAGCGGCGTCAGCCCACATTTAATGGGGTGCGCGCCCATCATCCAAACAATCCCGCGCTTTTGCTGAATGGAAGAGACAAAGGCATCAACCACATCATGGAAGTCCTTTGCCTTTAAAATGAGTGGCAGTGTTTCGCACCAAGATTTAAACGACAAACCCTTTTCCGGAACTTTGGCTAAAAGCTCGGGAGAAACTTTGCTTGAACGGTTCCTAATGGAAATAGTTTTCACAGACTGTAAATCTGCTGGGGGTTGCTTTGCCATTTATTATGCTACCGTTAATATAACGATGATATTTACATGCAATTATTGATGAACTAAACCACCCGGTGCAAGCCATAACGGTTCGCCGATTGTGTCAGCTGAATGCACCTTCCTGCTGGCATGCTTGATTTAAATTTCTAAAGTATTTACGTCGTCTTCCACCAGAATAACCAAGACTCGCAAAATTGATTTTATCCCTTAAATAGAATCAACGGCTCAAGCAGTGCACTTGGGCCGTTGATTCTTTGGTTGGAGGGGTATTATGATAAGATTTCTTTAGTCTTCCATACTTGTGAACCCACAAGCTTGAGAGAACGCTAACTAGTGGTATTTATAGGCGGGTTGGAATTATTCAGCATTCACTGAAGGGCGTTCAGCGCGGGGGCCGCCGCGCCGTGGGCCAACGGTGGGGCTCCGAGCGACATCGCATGCTGCAGCGCGTCCAACGCTTCACCCAGCTCGCCACGGTACGATCGCACGGCCCCGATGTGGGTGAGGGCCACGGCTCGCAGCTCCGCCTCGCCGGTCGCCTCGGCGGAGGTGGCGGCGACTTCGCCGTCGAGGTAGAGGGTGGTGGTGGCACCGTCGTAGGTGGCCACGAGTTGGTGGATTTGTCCGGTTTTCCAGGGCTTGTTGCCGCGGAGGTTGATCATGCGGCCATCGCCGTCGTCGGTGCCGGTGGTGGCGATGGAGAGGGTGGGGCGGGAATTGTCGTAGCCCATGACGATGCCGGTTTCGGCGTTGCCGTTGTCTTCGTGCGAGGAAAGGACAGCGCCGTATCGTTGCGGAGAGTCGATGGAAATCCAGGCGGCGATGGTGAAATCGCGGGTGGGGAGGGATTTGGCGAGTGCCTCCGGATCGGCCTCGGCGAGGTGGGCGGTGGGGATTCCCGAGAAGCGAAGGCCGGGCTTTCCTGCGGGCTCGTCGAGCGGCGGAGCGGCGAGTTTCAAAGGCGGCCCGAAGCGGGGTTTGAGGATGTCACCCACGATGGACTCGCGATTGAAGTCGTAGGCAAGAATCGGGTCCGGGCCGTCCGGGTGGGCGGTTGCGGTGAATGTGGAGACGAGCAGGCAGGTGCAAAAACGAAACATCATTGTAATGATGAAA
>DAIOTT010000304.1:0-1730 GCA_036751885.1 Candidatus Sumerlaeota bacterium | reverse complement strand
GATGATAAAGGTGTAGGTGAAGACGGGGCTTGTGAAACCGTTCTCATCACAGGCGGTGACTTCAACCGTCCATGTTTCGCCGGGATCGAATGTAACGTTAGGACCCTCAGAAAGGATTGAGCTGGTTTCAGAGGTTGGCCCGATAAGGGTTTCTGCATCGTCACCATCACTTGTCCATTTGTACTTGTAGAAGATTTCATCTCCATCGGGATCTGTTGGAACGTTGTTGAGCTGAATGTGAAGCACGGGTGAGAAGGTTGGCTGTGTTGGGCCACTGTTGATTTCACCGAATACGGTTATTGTAGCAGAGTAGAACCGTGGAAGGAGTTCATCGGTAACAAGGGTTGCGGTGATACTTGTGCCTTGAATGCCCTCTTCAGTGAGTTCGATTGGGAGCCCTTGGAACTCAAACGTACTGTCTGTTATTGAGGGGAAGTACGTCCCCGGTACATTTACGGATTTTGCTTCAGGAGCGGTTGTGCTTGCGCCCGCAAAGTCTACTTCGATGAAGATTGTATCCAAGTAATCGTAGGGGCTGAATACGCTGAAGAAGCTTGGTGTATTGAAGCCGAAGAAGTGCTTTCCGCCGGTTACGAAGGCGATGTCTTGAAGCAACTCACCGCCGCCGATTTCCACCAAGGCGGGATCAGGGAAGGGGAGTGAAAAAAGCGGTAAGCCTGTGGAGTAGGTGTGAATGGGGTAGAAGATGCCGTTTGCAGAAAGCCAACCATCTTTAATGTTTTCAACACCATCAGAGATGAGAAGCATCATCTTATGGGAATCTGGAAGGCCGTTTGTTTCCAACTCTGAATTAGCGGTTAGAAGGGCATCAGAAATGTTTGTTCGTGTGGCGGGTTCGATTGTTGAGATGAACTCGTACATTTCACCAATATCCGAACCTAAGGGGAACTCCAGCACATTCTCCGTGCTAAACACAACAAGGCCCACGCGCACCGAGAGGTTTGATTCAGGAATTACGGTGATGAATTTATCGTCAGAATCAAGAACAGAAATTTTTTGTAAGGGGAGTGAATCCAAGAAGTCCAGAGCTGTTTGTTTTACTTTGTTCAGCGCAACTTGGTTCTTAATACTGCCTGATGCATCAATCACGAGCATGATATCAACAAGATCAGGATTCGTGTACATGCTGTAATTGCCTTCAAGATCAACGGAGGATTCGTTGAAGATCACCGCTTGATCTAAGGGCGAAGTAATTTCAATGCTTGGATTAATGTGGGGGTTTTGGAAGCCTTTATTGCGGAACACAACGATAGTGTCGTCCTGCGTAGCGGCGCCCACAATATCCTGAAGCCCATCGCCATTGAAGTCCGCTGCAACCATGGAGCGGGGGCTTTCAAAATTTCGGCTAATAGAGCGAGCATGGAATCTCAGTGGATTGAGGAACCCTTGCAGCGGCCGGCCTTTATCTAATACTTCGCCAATAAACTCGTCGCTGATTTGCTCATACCAAAGGAACCGGTTGTTGCCCAACGCGGGGACCAAAAGATCAAGATTGCCATCGTTATTCAAATCAGCCGCTCTCACAAAAAATGGGCGGTCTGCGTAACCAACGTTAGGGCGCCCGCTCGCTTCAAAGTTTGCGGTAACGTAGGTTTTTTGAAAGAAGAACTCAGGCCCACCCTTGTCAGAACTAAGTTGATTAAATAAGAAGTTATCTTCACGGTATATTAGAATTTCATCCCGTTTTTCCCCGGCTACAATAATGTCGG
>DAIOTT010000303.1:0-1801 GCA_036751885.1 Candidatus Sumerlaeota bacterium | reverse complement strand
ACAACGCGCGGCATCCAGAACGGATCCGAGCACTACGGCATCCGCTCCGCCCGCAGCGGGAGCCACCTCTACATCCGCAACCTCACCCCGGAAGAGACCTTCAGTTGCGTCGCCAACCAGGGGGAAATCTTGGCTAAAGCCTGCCCAATTTTCAGTCGATTGGGAATGTAAAGGTGCGCCAACACGGTTTGGGGGAGTTCCACTTTGGCTTCCGCCTGCAAGGCAATGCTTTCTTCAAGCAGCTTCAGCCCTTGGCGGCTGGCGCCTAATGCACCGGTAATGTATAGGTTGTCGTTTGGTTTGCCGTAATTTCTGGAAGGAACGGTAAGATTGTGGGGGAGCTCACCAACCATGGTAAGGGAAACATTCCAGCTGGTGCAGGCATATGTATCGCCGCCGAGAAGGGTAATGTGGTTTTCGGCAAAAACAGCGAACATTCCTTCCAAGAATTCTCTCAGCTTGGTAATGTCGCCGTTTTTCGGAAGCCCAAGATTGAGGAGTGCAAATCGGGGTTTTGCACCTTTTGCCGCAAGATCACTGAGGTTGCAAAGGGCTAACTTTTGCCCCAGCCAATTTAGGGGCGTGCTTTTCAACAGGGGCCAAAAGCGAAAATGGGTTCCCTCCTGCATGGAATCGCTTGTCCATACAAGCTGGCAATTTTGGCGGTGGTTTTCCATGGATGTAACTGCAACATCATCCACGCCGAGCTGGGGGGAAATAGCAGCATGGCAAATTTCCGCCACTTCCTGTATTAGCCGAATAATGCCTTGTTCGCCCATAAAGCTGATGCTGCCTTGCATTTCTCCATCCTGAGCCACACGATATAACGTTATAATATTTTATTATCGATAATGTTTTGGCACGGCAAGAGGAATTGCGTTAAATCAGAAAAACTCCCACTGTGGGGAGTACATGAAATTGGGTGAATCAAGAGGCCGGATAACAGGCACACCCGAACAAAAAACTTATGGCTGCTTTCTTTCGAATCTGACCAGGTTCGCTGTTGTCCGTCGTACCGTATCCAGCCACTTGATTCACCCAAGTGATTTATTAAGCTTTGCCTGCACGGGGTGTTGGCAAAGCTGCAAACGTATAATCTAGCGTAAGATTATTGTGCTTTTTTTAGTTCTTCAAGAATGACGCGGCGGGGAGCGGGTTTAAGAAGGGTGGATTTTTTCAACGCTTTGGTTGAAATTGCCATCCGTTCAACGGTACCGTCTTCGCGCATGACTTGAATTTTTTGAATATTTGCACCAAAAACACGGCGAGTTTTATTGTGCGCAAAGCTCACGTTATTACCAGTCGTCCGTTTTTTGCCTGTTACTTCGCATTTAGCCATGGTCTTAACTACCTTTTCTTTTTCGCAATAAGGGGAGGAAAGTTGCCTTTGCCCGGGGTGCTCTGTCAAAAGAAATCTTCCCTTATTTGCTTTTGCATCAACCTTGCTTGGGAATTCGATCCCCATTCGTTGCTCAATAAGGGAACGCTAAAGTGGGCGATCATTCAATACTATGCTGAGTTTAGGGCGTAAGGAGCTTCACGAATGCGGGGGGTGTTCCCCTAATTGTTGAAAAACACCGCTAGACTCCCAAGGCATTATTCCGCAAACACTTACTCCCAAAGTAAGAATTTCACTTAGAACGAGTTCTCATTACCCCATGGAAACAATCCTTATTGGCGTTGCTTGGCCTTATGCCAACGGCGAACAACACATTGGCCACATTGCTGGTGCTTATCTTCCGCCAGATATTTTTGCCCGCTACAACCGAATGGCTGGGAACCGGGTGTTAATGGTAAGCGG
>DAIOTT010000302.1:0-1802 GCA_036751885.1 Candidatus Sumerlaeota bacterium | reverse complement strand
ACAGAATGCCCGCCCAACGAAAGCGCACCAAACGTGAATTGAGAGACAATCCCCTGAAGCCGCTCGCGCAACGTCACCCGCTGATGGATTGGTGCGTGCAAAATACGCCTCAGCCAAAAGTATCGGCGCTAAAGCCGCAGGAATTGTATTGCTGATTATACTGGCAAATGTTGGGATTATAACATTCCTACAAAACGCGGGCGTTCCTTTAAAAAATTTGTCTTTTCTAATCCTCATTCAAGTAATGGTATTTATGTTCATTCTAATGAGGTATAGCATAAAGCCCCCAAACGCAAAAAGGAAGAAACTCATTTACCAAACAATCACGCAGCACAACTCATTGGACACAACATCTGCTGACCGAAAAAGCGTGCTCAAAGATTTACTATCAACTGGCGTAACACCTCAGGAGCTAAGCCTAATATCCGCTTCAAAATACATTGGTAAAAGGAAAATAATTTGTAAGTTGATATTCTATTCCTCCCAAGCTCTGCTAATCCTTTACGCCCTATTTACATATACCAATACCGGAATAATTTCTCCTAAAATATCTCTCTTAATCCTTTTGTATTTTAACCTATCTCTGTTAGTCTTCAAACTCTATTACTTACCTGTTGAATTTTCTAAGAATTATCGCTCAATACAAATCGAGACGATTAGGAAGAAATTACTCAATCATTTATTTCTCAGCCAAATTTTATTGTTTCTCCTTTACATTATTTTGGATTTATCAGGCTCATTTTTCATCGAAATCTTGAATTTATTATCAAGTCCAACGTTCACCCCTTACATTATACTTTTCCTGATTGCCGTAAATTTACTGCTGATTCACCACATGGTACACTTCTACCGTAATTTCCGCAGAATTTGGATGAATCAACTTCGCGCTTACCTAAATCACCTGAAAGAATACAATACCCTGTACGAACTCTACTTCAGAAAAACAATTATGGAAGATGAGGATTGGGCAAATGGTAATGAGGAATTTGTTGAAAAGCTAAAATCAGTAAGTAGATGGAATTTTTCTTAAATTATTCTTTAGGCTATAACATATTATATTGCATTTATTGCGAAGTAAAAATTAGATCTACTATGTTAAATATAATTCCTATTAAACAAACTCGGAGAATGATGAAAGCGGATTCCCAATATTACCATTACCAAACAGTATCACTTGTGCACTAACTCGTTATCACCCTAACCGCCCCCGCACAACTTTGCGCAGCTTCACGGAATCGGCGTTGAATTTGGAGATTCCTTCCGCTATTTTACTGTTGCCATAAGCTCATCGCTAAGCAACCAGCGGAAGTTTTCTTCCGTTACGGCAAGGCGCTCTATGTTAGGGTGCGTTAGCTTGCTGGGCGAAAGCTTACGGGGAATCGTATCGGCCGAGGGGGCTGCCAGTTCCTCCAGCAAGTTGGGGCTGATGGTGAGTAAATCGCAGCCGGCAAGCTCCAAAATCTGACCCGTGTTGCGGAAGCTGGCGCCCATGACCTCGGTTTTGTAGTCGAATTTTTAAAGAAAGAGTAGATCTCCTGAACGGAGTGCACGCCCGGATCTTCTGCTGAGGGGATGGAATCCACGCCGCGCTCTTTTTTATAGTAATCGAATATTCGGCCCACAAAAGGCGAGATCAGCGTAATGCCCCCCTCGGCACAGGCGACTGCAAAGGCAAGGGCCTCTTCAATCAGATCGGCGTAGTCCGCCTTGTCCGACGCCGCCAAAATCAGCGAGGGATTCGTTGTAGCATCGCGAGGGCGAAACTGCTCAATCGAACGAAAGTCCCCCGTATCGGCCACTAG
>DAIOTT010000301.1:0-1802 GCA_036751885.1 Candidatus Sumerlaeota bacterium | reverse complement strand
ATCCGAAGCTAAATTGCCTGAAACGGCCTTGGCAAATGCCACAATAACAGATTCTTTTGCAACCCCAACAACGCCCGCCCAAAGTACTACAGCTAGCAATCTTCCCAGTTTGGCGATCGAAGTGGAAACACCCTTCAGCCTTACGGATTGCATTAACGGTGTTGGAAAGCTGATTGAAACCCTAGATAAAGCCAGCAAAAAAGAGGGGAAACTGGAGAACAACAACGTGGTTGAAGTATTTGCCTCAATCATGGATTACCTGCGGGATCGGGACGATCTGCACTACACGCTGGTGAATTATAAATGGTCGCCGATGGACCGAATCAAAGTTCAGCAGCAGGAAATTACCCGTATTTGGCCCGATGAAGTAAGCCGGCAGAAATCAATCACCGCGTTGTCCTTTGAAGTTGAAGCCGCTGATGCGGTGATTTGGAACCTGAAGATTAAGAATCAACAGGGCGAAGAACTGAATAACTTTGTCGGCGAAGTAGTTCTTCGCCATAGTTTACCAAGGCGGTATGTGTACCACCTGTACAACCCCACGGATATTTACAGCTTGAGTTTCAACGTTCGAAAAGAAAACAGCGATCAAGAGTTTACCCCCATTGTGATTATTCAAGCGGGGAAAGCTGATCACGTGGAGCACGGGAAGTTGGCACTCTACTACCTAATCCGCGCGGAAGAGGAGTTTATTGAGGGGAAAATTGAAAAATCCGCCGCAACACTTCGGTTCGCCCAAGGTGAAATTGAAAACTTCCGTCGGCAAAGTCGCCGATAGGCTTGCGCTTTACCACCACTTAACGTTTACCTTACGCGCAACACACAAAACCACCATTCAGCTAGAGCATACACCTTCAGCGTGAAATGAGAGTTTTCCAAATCCATGAGTTCAGTTACGCACCCCTACGCCGAGCGCAGAACACGCCTTCAAGTAGCCCTACAAGAGGAACAAGCGGAAGCATTTGTCATCCACGATTCTGTCAACATTCAGTACTTGACAGGCTTTTTTGGCTCTTACGGAGTGTTGATTGTTGACCAAGATTCTGCTGTACTGATTACAGATGGGCGTTACACGGAAATTGCACAATCCATGGTTGAAGGCTTACCCGTAATTACACAGCCGATAACCAACGTTGATGGGTTTTTCCGTGAACACTTCAACACTAAATCCTACGCTAAAACACTATTTGAAGCTACTTTGCCCCATAGTCGTGTGGAAAAACTGCGCTCCTACTTAGGCTCAGCGTCACAGGGCTTAAAGGCTGATTCCTCCCTGCTGAATACGTTGCGCAGCGTGAAAGATGCAGGGGAGATTAGCCTAATTCAACAAGCTGCAGTTATTGCCGACAAGATGATGAACTTGGCGCACTTGTACGCGCTTGCCGGCACAACGGAAGCCAGCCTAAGCCAACGCATTCGTTTTGCCTCTGAAGAGCTTGGGGGCTCTGGAGAGTCATTCACCAACATAGTTGCTTCTGGGCCAAATTCATCGCGCCCGCACCACAAGCCCAGTAAACGAGCCTTGCAGAGTGGTGATTTTCTGACGATTGATTTAGGCGCCGTTTACCAAGGGTATTGCTCGGATTTAACCCGCAACCCGGTCATCGGCAAAGCCACCAATCAACTTGAAGCAATGTATAGTGCCTGCTTGGAGGCACAACTTGCCGGTGTTGCCGCGTGCCGGGCTGGCGTTGCGGGCAAAGAGGTGGATTCCGTTGCCCGAGAGATTATTGCCAGCAAGGGTTTTGGAGAGTATTTTGTTCACGGCCTTGGGCACGGCGTAGGGCTTGAAATTCATGAAA
>DAIOTT010000300.1:0-1808 GCA_036751885.1 Candidatus Sumerlaeota bacterium | reverse complement strand
ACCCCACAATCAACCAACAACGGGCTCAGGCGTTGTACTTAGTTGGCGAATACAAAGAAGCTGCGGAAGAATTTAAACGCGCCGCCGTTGCAAACCCTTTGGAGGCAACGCCCCTGTACAACCTTGCCACAATATTATTTGATGAACTGAATGATTACCCCGCCGCTGCAACTGCCTACGAGGCTGCATTGAGACGAGATTCCCAGCATGCACGTGCTGCTTGGGGTGCGTTGAAATCCCACGCAATGACTGGAAATTTGGAGCGAGCTCGCCAGTTTGTTCGAACATTACCGAACGCCGTTCCGTTAGAAAACTGGGCAGCGGAAGCATTGGGGGCTCGTGGAGTATTAGCAGGGAAAACAGGTGAGCAGAACGTTCTTGCCCAAATTAAAGAAATCAGTAATACCCGTTCAGCAAGAGAGCAAAAAATCATTCAAGATGATCTTGCCAAAATTCAACCCGCTGAACCGATTGTTGAAGAATGAGAAAAACTGCCGGCCTATTCCAACATTAGGAGGGCGAACAACTGGTAAGGCTCATCATCATTTCGGTGGGCGAAGTCGTGCCAAGCAACAAACTCTAAGGTATTCAACAACTCAATGCCTAAAGCTTCAAAAGTGGGGCGGTGTTTTTCGGGGTAGTCGCAGGGGCGAAAATCATCCGTTCTGTGCAAATACTGGCAGGTGCCAATGGCAATTGCTAGCGCCCGCGGATAACCATCCAAAAAACATTGGCGTTCAATACCGCGAATGTGGGCTGCAAATTCCGTCCACTTGCTTAGGCTTGGGGTGGGTTTTGCCTCAACCTCCTGCCGAAAAAGAAGGCCGAATCGGTATTCCGTAAAGAGTGCGTGGCATTCATCCACGGAGGGAGTGTGGGGAGGATGGAAATACTTTTTTTTGTCGCACAAGCAATCAAAGTTACACCGCATGCGTGAACAGCCGGAGAGAACAATGTTCTTGGTGTACATGAACTTAGTGCCGGACAAACCGAAGAGTTCGGGCTCTTGAATGAGCTTGTGAATGTAACGTTCGCGGGGCTTGATTGCTGACATATGCGGGTGTATTGTCTTTCTGATTAAGTCGTTTTTTTTGTTGAGCGCCGAGAGTTGAAATTCGGCGGCGGAATATCGGGGTTGTCTTTCGCTAAACCATGATAAAGGCGGTCAAGCACACCATTTAGGAATTTCGGTGATTCTTCCGTACCGTAGTCTTTTGCAATTTCCAAATACTCGTTAATTACGACTCGGGGGGGTACATCGCGAAAATAGAGCATTTCCGTTGCCGCTAGGCGAAGCAGTGAGCGGTCAAAAACAGTCAACCGGTCAGAAGTCCAATTCTCCAAGCACTTTTCTAGGGCTGAAACAATCGCTTCTTCATTGGTATCATGAACCTCTAGCAGGCGTGCGGTAAATTCATCCGGTGGTCGTGTTTCTGCGTCTTGCATGGAACCGAACAAGGCAATTGCTTCATGCCGATCATGATTTGTAAATTGCTGACTGTAAAGGAGTTGAAACGCGGATTCCCGCGAAAAACGACGTTTTCCCATAATGTGGTAAGCTTTATCTCTTAATTTCTAAGGTGTGGCGGAGAGAAACTTCCGAACAAAGTCGTCGGCCTCAAATTCTGCTTCTGTGAGTTCAAGATCACTGGTTGCGTAGAGAATGTTCAAAAACCAATTATCGATCAAGTATAAGTAAGCCAACGTTGTTCTAGACGGTTGATCAAGGCCAAACTCTTTTTTTGAATAAATGAGCCGAGTGTTATGGGTAGACTCAGGCAAGAATGGAGCCTGAGTTTCACCGATAA
>DAIOTT010000299.1:0-1854 GCA_036751885.1 Candidatus Sumerlaeota bacterium | reverse complement strand
GATTGTGGTGCTGGTTACGCCGGCTATCAGGAGTTCCAGGTTGTAGGTGCCGGTAATGGCGTTGGCGTATTTTTGGGCGATTGTTTCGCCTTGTTCGGTGAGGCGGAAGTTGCCGGTAAGGGAGCCTTGGGGGAGGGCTTCAAGGAAGCGGTGGGTTGGGCCGGCGCCGCGGCTGGTAGTGCCCCCTTTGCCGTGGAAGAAGCGGATGTGTACGGCGTGGTTTGTGGCAATGGTTGCTAGGCGTAGTTGTGCTTGGTGCACGTTCCATTGGGCGGCTAAAATGCCGCCGCTTTTGTTGCTGTCGCTGTAGCCAACCATGACTTGTTGCACGGGTTTGCCGTCCTCAGCGGTGAAGCGGCGCAGGCTGCGCTGGGTGATTGGGTGCTTGAGGAATTCGTTTACAATGGCGGGTGCGTTGTGTAGGTCGTCCACGGTTTCAAAGAGGGGAACAACGGGGAGGGGGCAGATTAGGCCGTTGCCCTCAGATTGGGCTAAGCCAACTTCGCGGGCTAGTAGGTAAACAACCAGCAGATCGGAGAGTTGGCGTGTCATGCTGATGATGAGGGAGCCTAGGCCCTCGCCGCCGGTTAGGCGCAGGTGTTGGGCAAGGACGTTGTAGCAGCCTAGCACAGAGCTGGCTTCGCGGTTTAGGGCAGCGTGGGGCGGGGCGAAGGGGCGGGGCGATTTGAGTTCTTCGTTGAGAAAGGCTACGCGTTCAGCCTCGGGCCAATCGGTGAAGTTGGTTTTTTGAAAGCCGGCAACTTCTAGCAGGTTTTCCACGGCTTTATCGTGAAATTCACTGTTTTGGCGTATGTCCAGGGAGGCCATTTGCAGGCCAAACACATCGATCATTCGCTCCACGGGGAAGACTAGGGTGTAGGCCAAGCGGTGGGCGCCGACGCGCTCTAAGGAGTCGCGAACAACTTTTAAGTCCTTCATTAAGTCGGCGCGGTTTCGGTAGCAGCGGGAGGAATCTGTGGTGAGGGGTTGGTGAAGTTTTTCGATGATGAGGTTAATGTATTGGCGCCAAGGTTCATCTAGGTTGCATTGCAGAATGGGGCGGGCTGTGGGGCCAAGATCATCGCTGAGGCGAATGATTGCGCCGCGCAAGTTGTGGGGTGGTTCTTGGTGGCGGCTGGTGATGGAGAGCTCTGTGTTGAGCTTGCGCAGGGCGTCGCCGAGGACGCTGATGCTGGCTTCGCGCATTTTTTTCAGGGATTCGCTGGTGACTTCGGGGGTAACGAAGGGGTGCCCATCGCGGTCGCCGCCAACCCATGAGCCGAAGCGCAGGGTGGGGTAGTGGCTGGGCTCTCGCAGCAGGCTGGTGCTGAAATCCGCGGCTTCCCAAGCTTGATCAAGGCGTTGATCTAGGCGCTCGATGATTGGGGGGAATACATCGCGCAAGTAGTAGAGAACGTTGTCGCGCTCGCTGGCAACATCGGGCTTGCTGAGGTAGATTTCGCCGGTGCGCCACAGGCGTTCAAGGGTAGATTTAATGCGGTTGTGAATTTCGCGGCGCTCGTTCGGCGTCCACATTTGGTTCTCTAATTGAACAAGAAGCAGGTAAAGCTCGCGGTGAATACCTAAAACGGTGGGGCGCTTGGATTCTGTGGGGTGGGCGGTGAATACGGGCTCCACGTGCACGCTGCGGATTGCTTCGGTGATTTCTTGCTCGGTAACGCCTTGTTCTTTAAGCTGGCGAAAGTTTTGCCCCCAAAGGCCGGGTTCGCGCATGGGGCCTTCCTCGGTTTCGCGGAGGCGGCGGGTTTGGGCGGCGGCGTTTTCTTCCACAAGGTTGAGGAGTTGAAACGCCACGGAAAGGGCGTGCATTTCCATTTCGGGATTGTGAAGGGG
>DAIOTT010000298.1:0-1982 GCA_036751885.1 Candidatus Sumerlaeota bacterium | reverse complement strand
GGATTGTTTCGCCGGTGATTTTATCCGCCCAACCCGCAAAATACCGGAAGTGCTCAATCACCAGCGGAATATCTGCCGCGCGGGAAACGTTGATTGGCTTGCCGTTATCAAGGGTTTCCAGCTGGGCAAATTCCTCCGCATGGGCTTCAATGGCATCGGCAAGCTTGTAGATCAGCTTTCCGCGCTCGTGAACGCTCATGCGCTTATAGGGTCCGTGATCAAACGCCTTGCGGGCGGCGGCAACGGCGCGGTCAACGTCCTCTTTATCGCCGGTCGCGCACTTAGCCAATACCGACCGATCTGCCGGGTTGAGCACTTCAAAGGTTTTGCCGCTGGCGGCTTCCACCCATTGGTTATTGATGAACAGCTTTTTAGGCCCGCCGCTCAGGAATTTCACGACGTCCGGGTGCAGTTCGATTGTTGCTGAGTTTGCCATTGGTAACCTGCCTTGTAGGGTAAAATAGTAAAGAAACTCCGAGCCCGGAGTCTATAAACCGTTTCATTGAATACGAGAAGAGTCAACTGCTACGGTCCTATTCTCTTCAAGAATCTGTTCATGGTTTTCGCAAAACTGAATATTTAATTTAACTTATAGCCCGCATAGGATGTGATCCAACCCGCCTATGGAATGTATTCCTAAAATGCCCAACATAGTGAGCAGATGGGGAGTTGGCACCATCTGTGCCGTGTAGGTATTTAGGGTGCGTAAAAACCGTTGAAAAGGGTGATTATTACGCTCATTTACGGCTCGTAAACCGTAAATTTACGGTTATCTATAACGCCCGAAAAATCAAACAAATCCAGCCCTTGCTTTGTCTGGTAATTGTGCAAGACTAAGCACCGCCCACCGTGTTAAAACAAGGAAGTAGATTCATATGACAGTTAGTTTGGAAGCCGAACGTTACGTTGCCCTCATTGAGAAGGGGATGATTGATCCCGATGATTTTGAAATGGCGGTTCGCGAAAGCCAGAAAAAATCCCTTTCGCTTTCCAAAGTCTTGGTGGATTTAGGCCTTTGTGAAGAGGAAGACGTGATGCGCGCTGTGGCGGAATCCAGCGCCGTTGAGTTCGTGAAGCTGTTAGATTTTGCCCCCACTCCTGAGTTAATCAGCCTTGTTCCCGCTCAAGTGGCCGAGCACTACCACATTATCCCGTACAAATATGAAGACGGTCAGTTGTTCGTGGCGATCAACGATCCGTTAGATGTTCACACCCTGGATGATCTTCGCCGTGTGTTGAACGTGGAAGTTGAACCCGTTGTTGCCACCCGCGAGGAAATTGAAAAGGCCCGCAACCGCATGTACGGCATTGGCGGCGCCACGATGATGGATCTTGAGGGGAGCCGCAATAAGGACAACGATGAGATTGATTTGGACGGCGATCTTGAGATCGATGACGAACTGGCCGCCGAAGATGCTTCCATCGTGAAGTTTGTGAACCAGATTATTCAAGAAGCCTTTCGCGACCGTGCCACGGATATTCACATTGAGCCCATGGAGAAAGACCTGCGCATTCGCTACCGGATTGACGGCGTCCTCTACGAGGCCCCCATTCCCCCTGCAATCAAGCGGTACCAGCAGGCGATTATCAGCCGGATCAAGATTATGGCGGATTTGAATATTGCCGAGCGCCGTTTGCCGCAGGATGGTAAAATCAAAATCCGCATGCACGAAAAGGAGTTCGATCTCCGGGTTTCTACGGTTCCCACGCCCTATGGTGAATCCAGCGCGATTCGGATTCTCTCCCGCGATAGCGAGCTTTCCACGCTGGATAAGTTGGGCTTCTCCGAATACCACAAGGGCCTTATGCGGGAGATGATTCAAAAGCCCCACGGGATTATCTTCATCACCGGCCCAACGGGTTCCGGGAAATCAACCACGCTTTACGCCTCGCTCTCCGAGCTCAACGGCCCGGAGCGCAAGATCATTACGATTGAAGACCCAATCGAGTACCGAATCCCCGGTGTGACGCAGATTCAGGTG
>DAIOTT010000297.1:0-2031 GCA_036751885.1 Candidatus Sumerlaeota bacterium | reverse complement strand
ACACAAAGGGGGTGGCGGGTTTGTCGTAAACTTCCTCTGGCGTTCCAACTTGAACGATCTTGGCGTTGTCCATCACCACAACCCGATCGGCTACTTCAAGAGCCTCTTCTTGATCGTGTGTAACGAAGACGCTTGTCACGTGTATTTCATCGTGTAAGCGGCGCAGCCATTTTCGGAGTTCGCGACGCACTTTGGCATCAAGGGCGCCAAAAGGTTAATCAAGCAGAAGGACTTTAGGTTCCACCACTAAGGCCCTTGCAAGGGCAACGCGCTGGCGTTGGCCGCCAGAAAGCTGGGCAGGATATTGGTTTGCAAGCCAATCCACCTGTACCAGCTTGAGGAGCTTCATCACGCGCTCATGAATCTCCGCTTGGGCAGGGCGCTGACGCCGCGGGAGTACTCGCAACCCAAATGCAACGTTCTCAAAAACAGTCATGTGTTTAAACAAGGCATAGTGCTGAAATACAAACCCTACTCGACGCTCCTTTACGGCTTTGTTGGTGAATTCCTCACCGTGAAAATGCACCTCCCCTGCATCAGGTGTTTGTAAACCCGCGATGATTCTAAGCAGAGTTGTTTTACCCGAACCGGAGGGCCCCAGCAAAGCGATTAGTTCGCCGGTTTCTACTTTGAGTGAGACGTTTTGCAGGGCGGTAAAATTCCCAAATCGCTTTGTAATATTGCTTACTTGAATGCTCATTTGAACGGTATCTCCTGAAATCGTTTTTCGGACGCGCGGTGCTGTTTTGCGGCTCTCCATTCAATTAGGCTTTTTAGCACTAGGGTTAGCAAAGCAAGTACCGTAAGGACCGATGCAACGGCAAATGACGCCGCAAAGTTGTATTCGTTATACAGTATTTCCACGTGAAGGGGGAGTGTGTTGGTTTGCCCGCGAATATGACCACTTACCACAGAGACGGCTCCGAATTCCCCCATGGCGCGGGCATTACACAGAATAACTCTGTAGATAAGGCCCCACTTTACGTTTGGAACTGTAACACGCCAAAAGGTTTGCCAGCCGCTTGCCCCAAGGATTAGGGCCGCTTCTTCCTCTTCAATACCTTGCTCCTGCATGATGGGGATAAGCTCCCGTGCCACGAAGGGAAAGGTAACGAAAATTGTGGCAAGCACAATACCCGGAACGGCGAAGATTATATGAATATCGCGCTCTGCCAGCCAAGGCCCAAAGAAACCCTGAGCGCCAAACATGAGCACGAAAATCAAGCCAGCGATCACGGGTGACACGGCAAAGGGAAGATCAATCAACGTTGTGAGAAAGCTTTTACCAACAAACTCGAACTTCGCAATTGCCCACGCTGCCGCAACACCGAACACAATGTTTAAGGGAACCGATATGCCCGCCGCAAGCAGCGTGAGTTTCAAAGCTGCTAAAGCATCTGGCTCGCGAAGGGATTCAAGATATACCCCTACACCTTTTGAGAATGCCTCGAAAAAGACAACCCCTAAGGGCAGCACAAGAAAGAGAAACAGAAAGCCGATAGCCGTACCCGTGAGTAGCCAGCGCACCACCAGCGGTTCAGTTGTTGCCTCGTTCAACGAGACGCCTACTCTGGGGTTCAATATAAGGTTCTTCATCACCTGTTCTCCCTTTGCATCCGCCGGCGAGACCACCACTGAAGCACATTGATTAAGAGCAACAGGGCGAAAGAGGCGATGAGCATGACAAGCGCAATAGCCGTGGCACCTGCATAGTTGTATTGTTCCAACTGCGTGATGATTAACAGGGGCACAATCTCCGTTCGCATCGGCATATTCCCTGAGATGAAAACAACGGAACCGTACTCGCCAAGCCCACGGGCAAAGGCCAAGGCCACACCTGTAAGCAACGCGGGATAAAGCCCGGGCAAAATAATCCGCCAGAACGTTTGAAGCCGATTTGCTCCCAGCGCAGCGGCTGCTTCCTCAACATCCTTTTCAAGATCAGCGATTACGGGCTGCACGGTGCGTACAACAAAAGGCAAACCAATAAAGACAAGGGCGATTGTAATGCCGAGTTGCGAGTAGGCTGCT
>DAIOTT010000296.1:0-2065 GCA_036751885.1 Candidatus Sumerlaeota bacterium | reverse complement strand
TCAGCTTTGCTGGTTATGATGGCAGTGTTTATTTGATTGGCTGGACGGGCGGCTTTGTGCTGCTGACGTTGTTGTTGGCCCCTTATCTCCGGAAGTTCGGCAAGTTCACCGTACCGGACTTTGTCGGCGACCGATACTACTCGCAAACTGCCCGTTTAGTTGCGGTGCTGTGCGCGATTTTCGTGAGCTTTACCTACGTTGCAGGCCAAATGCGCGGCGTGGGAATTGTGTTCAGCAGATTCCTGGAAATTGAAATTACCCACGGGGTAATTGCGGGAATGGTGTTGGTATTTATTTATGCGGTGCTAGGGGGCATGAAGGGGATTACCTACACGCAGGCGACACAATATGTGATTTTGGTTGTGGCGTTCATGATTCCGGCGGTTGCGATTAGCCTGAGGATGAGTGGAAACCCGATTCCCATGATTGGGATGGGAGGGACGTTTCAGGAGGGGCCCCATGCTGGGCAGGCGTTGCTGACGGTTTTGGACCAAATCCATACGGATTTAGGCTTCCCTGAGTACACGGCAACCTTTGTGACTGGGAAAAAGCCGATGATTGACCTGTTGTGCTTGGCGTTGACGTTGATGATTGGCACCGCAGGAATGCCCCACGTGATTATTCGCTTCTACACAACGAAGGACGTACGCACGGCTCGCTGGAGCGGATTTTGGGCGTTGCTATTTATCTCGGTTCTTTACCTTTCAGCGCCGGCGGTATCGGTGTTTGCGCGGGTGAACCTTTTGGATTCCCTTAGTAAAACCTCCTACGTGGAAGCGCCGACGTGGTTTAATACGTGGGAAGAAACCGGGCTGATTGCTTGGGTTGATAAAAATGGGGACGGAAAGATTGATTATTACCCGGGCTCTGCGATGGAAAATGAGAGTAAGCTTGTACCGTTGATGAACGGTGAAGTGCGAAGCCGTGGCGAGTTTGGTGAGCCGCTATTTGAAAATGCCCCGAGCACTAGCACGAATGAATTGTATATTGACCGCGATATTATTGTGCTAGCCAACCCTGAGATTGCGAAGCTTCCCGCTTGGGTGGTGGGCATGGTTGCTGCCGGGGGCCTTGCGGCGGCGCTTTCCACGGCGGCGGGGTTGTTGCTGGTAATTTCCTCGGCCATTTCCCACGATTTATTGAAGAAAATGATTAAGCCCCAAATGCCTGAAAAAGAGGAATTGCTTTGGGCTCGTGGTGCAGCGGTGTTTGCCGTGATGGGAGCAGGGTTGCTGGGGATTTACCCGCTGGCGTTTGTGGCAGAGGTGGTTGCGTTTGCTTTTGGTTTGGCGGCGAGCAGCTTCTTTCCGGTGATTGTACTGGGGATTTTCTGCAAGCGGACTACTAAGGAGGGGGCTATTAGTGGTATGCTGTCGGGGATTACCTTTACGGCTTGCTACATTATTTACTTCAAAATGCTGTTTACAGGCTGGAACAATCGGTTGCCGGGTGTTGAGGATTACTTCCTTGGCATCAGCCCTGAAGGCATCGGTACTGTGGGGATGCTCATCTGCTTTGCTGTAACAATTACTGTAAGCTTGATCACAAAAGCACCGCCGCAAGATGTACAAGATGCTGTTGACGCTATTCGCAGCCCTTACGGTAAGATGCGACAGGCAGAAGAGCATTGATATGGGGATTTTGGGGTTCATTTTTTGAACAAACATTTGTGCCGTTTTGATGATCTGATGGAATTAAGCAAACAATTAGTATGGTGAACGAATGAGCGAAACTGAACCCAAAAATTCTTTGCGAGTGTTATTTCTGACCCCAAGCGTTCGGTTGCTTGGGGCTAGGCAAAGTCTTCTCAGCACGGTGAAGAACCTTCCGGATCATATTGTTCCCGTGGTGGTTTGCTCTGGTGAAGGGGAACTGACGGAGGAGCTGCGAGAAAGCCAAGTTGAAACGGAAGTTGTAGACCAACACCCTTGGCGGAAACTTCGCGGTAGGGTTGGCGCAACGTTGTTTCAAATCCCCCAGCTAAAGAAAATTGTGAGTCGGTTTCAACCCGATGTGATTCACTGCAATGAGTACCACATTACGCCGCAGGGTGTTCGGTCTGCGG
>DAIOTT010000295.1:0-2071 GCA_036751885.1 Candidatus Sumerlaeota bacterium | reverse complement strand
AGAGTAACCACACCTGAAGAAGAGTTAAAAGGAAAATCGTCCAAGACTGCTGTTCACGACAGGAGTTTTAAGCATCGCTATAAGTAGTCGTTAATCAATTTTTCTTTTTTCACTTTCTTTCAACGCCTTACACTCTAGGAAATGATTATTATGGCGAATGGTAAACGAGTCACCATTACTTCAATCGCACAAAATCTTGAGCTCTCCGTTGCTACTGTTTCGTATGTGATGAACGGAAAGGTAGAACAAAACGGCATTCCGGAGAAAACGGCGGAGCGGGTGAGGAATGAGGCGAAGCGGTTGGGGTATGTGCCGAACGATTTGGCGAGAAGCTTACGGCGGCAAAAAACAGGCTCCATCGGGATTCTATTGTCAGACTTGCAACAAGGCTGGGCGGAACGATTGATCAAGGGGGTTCTCTCCGTGTTGGATCAAAAGGAGTATGTGCCCTATATGACAATTCACTTTTGGGATCCCGCCCGTGAAATCCGCGAACTGGAATTCATGGTGAAACGCCGCATGGAAGCCATTATTACCGTACCAATGATTGAAAATGCCGACTTCTACAATGCGATTAACCGTCAGGGTATTCCCGTGGTGTTTATTCAAGATGAATTGGTTCAATGCCCTGATGTGAGCTTTTGCATGTGGGATGCGCGTGAAGCCGCAAAGGCGGGAGTTCGGCATTTACTAGCCACCGGTAGAAAGAAGATCGGCTTTGTAGGGGTGCAGCACTTTACTCCTTGGCTTGAAATGAGGCTTGAAGGGTATAAAGAAGCCTTGCGCCAAGCGGGGGCGGAGATGAACTCAAACTGGATTTGCTTGGATAAACGGGAGGCGATTGCGCTGGGAAGCGAAGTGGAAAGCCACTTTGGGGAATCACTGGAAAAGATGCTGAAGAATACCCCAAAGGATGATTTGCCGGATGCTTTTTTAACGATGAACGATGCTGTTGCAATGACAGCGCTGCATGTGATTAAAGACCGATTAGGGTACACCGTTCCGGGGGATTTTGCGGTGGTTGGGATGGGTGATTTGGCATTTGCGCCGTTGGTTGAACTTACCACCGCCCGAGAGCCGGTTGAAGAGGTGGGGCGCCAGGCGGCAAGAACCGCGCTGCGCTTAATTGACAGCGAAACCTCAGGCCAAATGCGGACGCTTGTAACAAATGAGGATATTATCATCAGAAGATCCTCTGGGCCGCTGGTTGTTGCGTAGTTTACAGTGAATTGCTTAGGTAATTCCATGAAGTCTGTTCAGTAAATCGTGATTTAATCGGCTCATACATAGTCGTAAGAAGGTAAATTCTCTTTCACAAAAGCCTCTTAAATATTTAAGCTTGCTTTTGGGGTTCAAACAATCAGCCCCCATCATTCTAAGCTTTGGGTTAGAGATTTGCATCGGCTGCAACCAAAACGGATTCACAATTTAGCAAAGACCACCGTGATGGGTTTCTCTGCATGCGCCTTTCAACTCAGCCTGCATGCAGAACAAACTTTTGAAGAAGCAAAAGATCTTGGTCTGGTTTTATTTTACACTCAAAATACCGCCACCGAGGCAACAACAGGCGCCCGTGATCCGTGGGTGCATGGAGGCGAATTGATCTTGTTTTGGTCTGAGGTTGAGCCACAGGACAATCAGTTTGATTGGAGCCGCATAGATCGTGATCTTGAGTTTTGGGGCAGTGTTGGGGAAAAGTTGGATGTACGCCTTTCAACAGCCCATGTTTGGCCTAATAATACACCGAATTGGTTGTTTGAGGAACCCAATCAAGTCAGGCGCGTAGGGCAGGGATTCTTCGAGGATTTTGAAATTCCAGCCAAAAATGCTTCTTCGTTAGCCCAAGTAAAGGGCGATTATAGTTGGGAAAATGCAACAGTTGCGGACGGCAGCTTAATCCTTTCATCCAAGAATACAGATGCGCCGGCAACTTTTCGCTTAAGCCGTGATTTACAAAGCAGATCAGAATTTGCCACGCACGCCATTCAGTGGAATTACACCGCAACAGCGAACGCAATTCTGACGTTCACCGCATTCAATGGAACTGTTGGTTCAAATTACATTACCCAAA
>DAIOTT010000294.1:0-2104 GCA_036751885.1 Candidatus Sumerlaeota bacterium | reverse complement strand
ATTCTGCGTAAGATTACACCCACCACGGGCCAGGCGTAAAGCTCCGCCCGGGTTACAAAAAGCACGGGGCAAAGGGTTGCAATGGCAATAATATCGCAATAACCAATGTGGTTTGGCGTAAAGTACTTAACCAAGCTTTTCGGTGGAACGTTGTGGTGAACCGTGTGAATCCCCAAGGCCCAACAACAACGCTTCCCCCATTTATGGGTTGCGATGGAGGTTGCTTTTGTCCACTTGCGGGAATCACGGATGAACAAATTTTGAAGTAGGATTAGGCTGAATCCCCAGAAGGTAAACAGGAGGAGTAAGACGAGCCTGAAAACGCGACGTAAGAAGCCCGCGCGGGGTTTCCTCATGCTGAGGACTCAGGCGGTGTGATTGTGTTGAAAGTTGGAACCATATTTAGAATGGGTGTACCCACGGATTTTTCATCCACCAAAATCAAGAAGTCCACTGTTCCGAATGCGCGATCAATTGCGGGCTCGGAAATAACTTTCCCCCCCATGCTTAGGTAAACGCTGAACAACTTAGGGAGTGGAATTGCTTCCCCGTTTTCCGGATGTAATTCACGCTCGGGAAGACCGCATTTGCAGGAATCCACGGCTTGAAGGTAGTATTCATCGTGTAGGGCATTTCGCTCGCGGATGGTTTTTAACGCCCGCCAGCCATCGTCAGGATCAAGCGTTGTTAGCGAACAACAACCAAACAAATAGCGCAGATTGTTCAACTTCAAATAGGCTCTAATACCCCGCCAAAGCATGGTAATGGTAAGGAGTGAACGGTGCTCTTTTAAAATGCACGCACGGCCGCACTCTAGCAGTTCATCTGCAAGGGGCATAATGGGTGAAAGATCGTACTCCAGGGCAGAATACAATCCTAGATTCTTCAAAGCGTAGGCGGCAGTTTGCAGACGGTAGGTTCCGATTATGTGCTGTGTTTTTGTTTCCAGCAGCACAAGATGCGTCATTTGAACATCGAACGGGTCTTCGTCTCGGCCCGTGAATTGTGAACTCAGCAACCCTTCTTTCATTTCCACGTTGAAGATTGCATAGCGAAGTCGCAGGGCTAAATCAACTCCGCGGGGGGAAACAGCAAAGCCGATTTGGTACTGATTGCGGCCCTTTTGTGGCATAACAAGAAAGTCCGCGCCGCAGTTTTTATTCAAACCAAATTGAGGATCCAGTTCCTGAATAATAAGGCGTGGTTCTGCTTTGCCGGGATTCGTAGTACTAAAGCTGGAATGATTCATCTTGTGGGTGGTAGTTCCTTACTAACTCGTAGGGGGAAAACATTTTGATGTTTTATTGTACGAGATTAAATCCAGTATAAACCGGATGCCTGAAATAGGCTTATGACCTCTGCGTCGGTTTTCAAGGCCGATTTCAAATAAGAGTTCAAATTGTTTGAAGAGTGCTTTATACGCCTCGCTAATGGTTGTAGTTGAGTCCCAAATGTGGGTAGACTCTGAGCTCGCTCCGTTGATTTCAATAATTTGAAAATCTACTCCTTGTTCCAGAGACTCAAGGGTATTGTAGCGTAAATCAAACCGCCCGAAGTAAAAACCCCTCATTTTACCCCCAATTTCATTAATAATTGACTCAAGCTGTGGAGAAATATACTGTTTTCCATTTTTGAAAATGGAGCCTTGGCAATGATTTCCGGAAAAAACCAACGGGAACCGAACACCAGCGGGCACAACATCGTCCCATTTATCCTGATGGCGTTTTTGGTAAACCTTGGCAAATAATCGGGCTCTTGCATCTTGTTGAACAAGTTCACCCACCGTGCTTTTGCCGTTTCCCACAAGTGCGGGAAACTCCTTCAGCGTAATGGAGAGAATGCGCCCTGTGGGGTGTTTTGGATTTCGATAATAAAAAACACCGGCCTCCATATGCCCGTGAGCAAGCTGTTGAAAGATAATCTTACGCCCGGCAGGAAACAGCTTCAGGTATTTGAAAAATTGCCGCTGATTGCGGATTAACTGAACACCGGCGCCCCGTTGCCCAACATCTGGTTTAGCCACAAAGGGGAAAGTAATCCCGTGTTTTTCAACAATCTGCAGGGCGTGCAGCCGCAACTTCCGGTGCGACGTATTCTTAATCGG
>DAIOTT010000293.1:0-2122 GCA_036751885.1 Candidatus Sumerlaeota bacterium | reverse complement strand
CAAGTCACGTCTTTTCTTTTTGCGTCCCCTCGCGGTCATTACATAAGATATAATTGTGCAAAACTACATGAGCACCCCTATCCTCTTAATACTCGCTTTTCCCAAAAAACCACAAAAGCCCTCCCCCCATTCACCACCCACTGGTAAAGCACCCTTAGCACTCCCTTAACCTTATTTACGATTGACCTGATAACCAGCTTTTTTAGAGCATGTATTTCAGAATTCCGTGTTAAGTCCCACTAAAAAGCGGCTTTCCATACGATCTTTTCACATTTTATGATTAATCCTCCAAGCACACTCCTTGTTCTTAAAAGTTCTGCCTATCCCCACCACAAACCCCAGCTCAAACCTCACCTTGATTTTCCCAAACCGCCTGCTAGCCTCTCACGGAAAAATCGAGCATCTCTTTTTTCGCAGGTTCTCACCTTATGCTAAGCCAAGAACTACAATCCCCTGCCGTGATTTCGTTTGCTGTGTTTGGGTTCGTCATGACCGTCGGCTATATATACTACCGCGTTCAGCGAGACAAAGCGGCGCGTGGGGCCGAAGGGTTGCCGCCACGCCCTAGGGGTTCATCGCTTGAGAAATCTCTTCAGCAGGAGCTGGAGGAATTGCGCCAGATGGATCACTCTGAGACGGATGAAGGGGCTCCCCCGGAGCAGCGTTCGGTGGAGGAGGCTCGGCGTATGGCGAAAAAGTATTATGAGAAAAAACACCCCGATGATGACGATGATTTGATGGGGGGTTACTTACCGCCTCATGGTTGAATTTATTTGACTTAAAAGCAATCCCTTCTCCCCCTTCAACACCTGCATTCACTGGAATTTCTGGCCTTGACGAAAAGGGGAGGGCAGGAATTTCGCTTGCCTCAGATTAAAAACGGTGTAGGCGCATTGCTCCGTGTTTTGCATGCACGATGACTACGAAGGCGTTGTGATTGCCAAAAGTGGATCATTTTTGACCCGTTGTTCTATTCTATTTGATAAAGATTGTTTTTCCTTATGACCATATTGGTAATTGTTGAATCCCCTGCTAAAGCGAAAACGATTAGTAAGTTTTTGGGTGATCAGTACGATGTTCAGGCGTCCTTTGGGCATGTGCGTGATTTGCCGGGCCGAGCTGATGAAATCCCCGAGGAGATTAAGAAGGAAAAATGGTCGCGCTTTGGGGTGAATCTGGAATCCAACTTTGAACCCGTGTACGTGGTTCCGGCGGATAAGCAAAAGCATGTTGATAAGCTTAAGAAGAGCTTGAAAAAAGCTGATCAGTTGTTACTGGCAACGGACGAGGATCGCGAGGGGGAGAGCATTAGCTGGCACTTGCTTGAGTTGCTTCAGCCGAAAGTTCAGGTAAAGCGCATTGTTTTCCATGAGATTACGCCGGAAGCCATTAAGGATGCGCTGGCGAATGCGCGGGATGTGAATTATGATTTGGTTCATGCGCAGGAAAGCCGGCGCATTGTGGACCGCCTTTACGGTTATTCCCTTTCCCCTGTATTGTGGAAAAAGGTGCAAACAGGCCTCAGCGCGGGGCGTGTGCAAAGCGTGGCGGTGCGCCTGATTGTTGAGCGAGAGGAAGAACGGCGCGCCTTTGTGGAATCAGAGTTTTGGGATCTGCAGGCTGTTTTTCAGGCAGGCGAAGGGCAAACCGGCGCCACAACCTTTACGGCAACGCTCCGCAGCCTTGCAGGGCAACGTGTGGCTTCAGGGAAGGACTTTGATGCCAACACGGGTAAAATGCAAAACGATAAAGTTTACCACCTAAAGGGCCCCGAGGCCAAAACGTTGGTACAGGAACTTGGCCAACAAACCCCCTGGCGTGTTGCCTCCTTGGAAGAAAAACCCGGCAAACAACGTCCGGCTCCGCCCTTCACCACCTCTACCCTACAACAAGAGGCTAACCGGAAGCTTAACTTCAGCGCTCAACGCACCATGCAAATTGCCCAGCGTTTGTACGAAGGGATTGATCTTGGCGGAAACGAGCGCATTGGGGTTATCACCTACATGCGTACGGATAGCACCACGCTCTCCAACCGTGCCCTTGGTGAAGCGCAGAATACAATCAAGGAGCTTTACGGCGAAAAGTACGCTCAAGGCCCCCGTTACTACAAAACCAAAAGCCG
>DAIOTT010000292.1:0-2155 GCA_036751885.1 Candidatus Sumerlaeota bacterium | reverse complement strand
CCATTTTTCCCCGTGGGAATTTTGGGATTCAATGTAAGCATTCAGCAACGCACGAACTGCTTCCTCAATGCCGCCGGGAAGCCTAAGATCAATGATAATGTGGTGTGCATTGTTATTTTCCCAAACGCCGTCTGGGAAAAACTCCGGTTCTTCGCTTAGCTTTTGTTGAATGGAGCCGCACGCTGCTGCTTCCATGGAATCATTCGTCGGAAAGCGCGCTATTGTTTTATCCCGCACGGAAATTCTGGGAACTTCTTCGTCGTGTACCTGAATTCCGCACCAAGTTGAAACGCGGGAGATAAGGTGGTCTTTAGGTGTAGGAGCCATTGGATAAAGTTACCGTTTGAAGTTTTCAGAATTATATCGGGAAGCATGCCAAATAATTGTACAGCACGTTGGGAATTTTAGAAATTTATCGGCAGAATACTCTGCGAACGTACAACGATGAAGCATTATGTAAGCCCCTAAGTCATTCTTCCTCAGAGGAATCGTCTTTCATTTCGCGCACATCAATCCCCAGTTTTTTCATCTTAGATTGAAGCGTTTGCCGTTTCAGTCCCAACCGGGAAGCGGCGCCGTTCTTGCCGCCAACCACATAATTACAATCGCTTAGGGCCTTTTCAATGGCAATTTTCTCTGCCTCTTCAAACTGATCTTTAAGATTGAAACTGCTGGTCTTAGGCGTAGTAACGGTTGGCAATTCTAACGCCGGGTTTGCAACATCCGGGAAAGCAGATGCCGAAGGGTTCGGCAATAACAGGGACTTTACATCGGCAACACTTCCGTTGGCTAAAATAACAGCCCGCTCAACAAGGTGTTCAAGTTCGCGAACATTACCAGGGAAGGAATAATTTTGAATCGCCTGTAAGCTGTCATCGGAAAGGCACATGGGGCGTTTACCCATGCGACTACAAATTCTTTGAAGAAAGTATTTTGCCAGTTCTACGGCATCGTCTGGCCGAGTTCGCAGCGGGGGAATAGGAATAGGAAATACGTTCAGTCGATAATAAAGATCAGCGCGAAACCGACCCGCTGCAACCTCTTTGGAAAGATCCCGGTTTGTGGCGGCAATCACACGAACATCCACGCGAATGGGTTTTTCGCCTCCTACCCGTTCAAACTCCCGCTCCTGAAGAACACGCAAAAGTTTCACTTGGGTACTCAACGGCATTTCACCGATTTCATCCAGAAAAATTGTACCGCTATTAGCAAGTTCAAAGCGCCCAACGCGACGACCCAACGCGCCGGTAAAGGCTCCTTTTTCGTGCCCGAATAATTCGCTTTCCACCAAGTTCTCTGGCAGTGCACCGCAGTTGATCTTAATTAGCGGCTTATTTTTTCTCAGGCTTCTATCGTGCAGCGCACGGGCCACAACCTCTTTACCCGTGCCGGTTTCACCTTGAATCAGTACCGTGCTGTCAGTATTTGCCACTTGTGAAACTTGGTAAAGTACATTCTTCCAAGAAGCGCTAGTGCCCACCATGCCGTCGTTCGGGTAGGAATCCTTGATTTCCTCACGAAGGTAGGCGCCTTCCATTTCCGCCTGTTCCTTCAGCTTTTGAATTAGCTCAAAGGAATGGGCATTCTCCACCGCAAGAGCCATCAAAGAGCGCAATGTGTCAAAGTAATCCCGTTCCTCTAAGGAGAAGGCATTTTTCTTTTGGCTAGTAATGTACAGAAAGCCCAGAACATGATCGCCGGGGCGTTCTAGTAAACCCGCCACCATGGATTCAAAAGGGCGTTGAAACAATCCGCGGTAATCATGACCAGATTGCTGGCTGAATGCATCGAAATCGTTGATCATCAAGGTGGAATTTCGCTTCAGCAAAAAGCCGCCAGGAGCGCTGATATCGGCCTTTGTTTTTGCCCCCAGGTTTGTGGGCTCATCTTTCTTGTGAGCAGCAACGATTTTGAAAAGTTCTTTTTTCTCATGATATTCGGCAATGCCAAAGTCGTCCATTTGGGAAAAGTTGGACGTCATCACCTCACAAACCCCTTGAAACATTGATTCAAAATCATTGTGGGAGAGAATCGCTTCCGCTGTTTGCCCTAAAAGTTCAACTTGTTGTGTAAGTTTCATCAGCGTTCCAATCTTCCTCAAAAGGCTTTCCCTCGATTTATCGGCCATAATATGAAAGTCGAAGGATTAGGCGCA
>DAIOTT010000291.1:1100-2166 GCA_036751885.1 Candidatus Sumerlaeota bacterium | reverse complement strand
GCGGGCGCCGGAGATGAATTCAAAAATATCGTAAAGCTTTTCACGCTCGGTGAAACCCCACATGAAAATTGTCATTGCGCCAAGCTCCAACGCGCTTGTTCCCAACCAAAGCAAGTGGGCAGAAATACGGGCAAGCTCGCAGAGAAGCGTGCGCAAGTATTTGCAGCGGGGAGTAATTTCCAAACTAAGGGCTTTTTCCACAGCCATAACATAGGCCGTGTTGTTACTCATGGGGGAAAGATAATCCATTCGGTCAGTGTAGGGAATAAACTGGTGGAAGGTTTTGAATTCCGCGTGTTTTTCTTTCGCCCGGTGCAGATAACCCAGCACTGGCGTAACCTCGGTAACTGTTTCACCATCTAGCTCAAGAATCAACTGGAGTACACCGTGGGTAGACGGGTGCTGAGGCCCCATGTTGATTGTCATGGTCTCTAAGTTGGAATAGGTATGTTCAACGATGCGAGTCGCCATAGGTTGTTCCTTGAGAAGTATTAGATATCAGATTGCTGAACACGGATGCGAGGAACCAGGGATTTGGGTTCGCCTGCATGCGGATCTGTTGAACGCTTGAAGTAAAAGCTTTTTACGCCGCCAAGGGGAAAGTCTTTACGCAGTGGGTGCCCTTCCCAATCATCAGGCATTAAGATGCGTTTCATGTTTGGGTGCCCTTTAAAGGTAATTCCAAACATATCATACGCTTCCCGCTCTTGAAAATTCGCGGTTTGCCATACGGGATAAACGGAATCAATTGTAGCGTCTTCTTCAGTGACAGCCGTTTTAACCCGAAGCCGGTGTGTGTTGGGGATGCTGTAGAGGTGGTAAACAACATCAAAACGAACATCCCGAGATTGAGCGCTGTAGTCAACCGCTGTAACGTAACTTAGAAAGTTGAACTTGAAGTCCACATCATCTCGCAGAAACGTCATAATTTGAAGAATGGGTTGTTTATCCACAACAAGCGTGAGTTCACCATGGGATTCAGTGAGGGAAATAATTGAATCACCAAAATGCTCTTTGAGCTTATTGTTGAGTAGTTGTTGTAAGTTTTCTAAATCGACAGCCATAA
>DAIOTT010000291.1:0-1090 GCA_036751885.1 Candidatus Sumerlaeota bacterium | reverse complement strand
GAGTGGGAAGTAGCTTGGGGTTCAGTTAGTTTGCAGAGTTTTTAGTCAAAAAGATAAACGGGCTCTTGGCGAATTTTCTTTTGAAGCTGCATGATTGCATAAATCAACGCTTCAGGACGTGGTGGGCAACCGGGGACGTAAATATCCACAGGAACAATTTCATCCACACCTTGTAAAACGCTGTAAACGTTGTACATGCCACCGCAAGAGGAACACGCCCCCATGGCGATAACCCACTTAGGCTCCATCATTTGATCGTATATACGGCGTACAACCGGCGCCATTTTTTTTGTTACGGTGCCGGCCACAATCATGAGATCAGCTTGGCGCGGCGAGGCGCGGAACACCTCAGCCCCAAAGCGGGAAAGATCGTAACGAGAAGCTGCGGTGCCCATCATTTCAATCGCACAACAGGATAAGCCCATCATAACGGGCCAAATCGCGTTTCGTCGGCAGTAGCTGATTGCCTCGCTGAGCGTTTTTGTCAGCGCATTTTCCGGCGCTTGCATTGTCAATACGTCGGACTTTACGCCTTCGCCGGTGATGACGCCAGGCTGAACGATAATGCCTTCATTTGTTATGTCCATGAAAGAGCTCCTTTTTTCCATTCGTATAGCAGACCCAAGAAAAGTATGATCATGTAAAAGCCCATAAGGCCCATTCCGTAGAAAACAAAACCGGGTACATATGCATTCTGTCGCAGGGCTAATGCCCAAGTGATGATATAAATTAATTCCATATCGAAAAGCAGAAATAACAAGGCAACCAAGTAGAACCGAACGTTGATTTGGGACCTTGCACTGCCAATGCTGGGAACCCCGCATTCATAGGGCTCTGACTTGACGACGTTGGGTCTTTTTCGGCCCAACACCCATGATAAGATGATGTTTGTAACGGCGAAGCCTGCGGCAACACAGAACATCAAAATAATGGGAATGTAGGCTTCGGAAATGGGAGTATTGGCCATTAGGGGTAGAACGTTCAAAATTCAGCTCCGGGGTACATTGTGATTTATTTCACAAACTAGCTGATCAATATCAAAAAACACGCCGTTTTGTGACGGTATTTTACAATCTTGCTCAAGAGTAGA
>DAIOTT010000290.1:0-2194 GCA_036751885.1 Candidatus Sumerlaeota bacterium | reverse complement strand
AAAATATTATATTCTAGTATTATTAAAATTATCAGAGAATAACAATACTGCGCATATCGTGACGTATAGTATGTATCTTTAAAATATTTTTAATAATAATTCTTGAGTTATATTTTATTACAATAATATACAAACGGTAAGCCTAATATGTGATGGGTAGTTCTATAAATATGAAATCATTAAAAAGCAATATGGAGTTTCAGGAGATCATTTAGCGACAACTATTTAAGCTTATGATGGTTCCAATACATTTCATTCTGCTTTTTCAACCTCCAATGCCACTGAATCTACGTTTAGATTTTTTCCGACAACAGTGGGTGAAAATGAAATGGCCCCGCATGAACCAAGAGTTGGGATGTTTTATATCCTACCATTTAGAGATAGTCATTTGTCTTCAACATTCTTATCAGAGAAAGAGTCGACTGATGTGATCAAAACTTATTACATTTTCAATCCAGGTACTGATATTAATTCTTCTTTTGGAAAATGTTACAGAATAGAAATAAATATTCTTTCAGGAATTCCGGATAAATTTGAGTTTGGTCTTTTAGAAGAAAACAAATTTTCATCAAGCTTATCTTGTGAATACAAATTCGATCTTTCGTTGAAGACAGAATCAGGTGTTTGGTTTCCTAATGAAATTATTCGCAGATTTTATCATAATGAAAATATTTCTCTTTACCAAGAATTTCTTTTCACCAGTGCAGAGGATATTCTGCTAGATTCGAACTATTTGTTCACTTTAACTCAAGAGCTTGGCTCAATCACAAATTAAGTTGCTTTTGATATTGTTAATGTTTAATTGGTCACCCCCAAAAATAAACCAGCGTTACAATTCCAAGCACAATGCGGTAGTAGCCGAAGGGGCTCATGCCGTATTTTTTGAGGATGCTCAGGAAGCCTGCAACGGCTAACCAACCGACGGTGAACGAGGTGAGCATACCAATCCAGAAGGGGAGTTCCGTTACGGAAACGCCGGTGGGGATTGTTTGGCTTTGTTCTTTCAGGATTGACTTTACCAAGGTGTAACAGGTTGCTGCGCCGATGGTGGGAAGGGCGAGAAGGAAGGAGAAATCGGCGGCGAGTTTGTTGCTGCAGCCCCGCAGCTGGGCGGTGACGATTGTACTCATGGAGCGGCTCATGCCGGGCCAAAGGGCGGCGCATTGGCCAAAGCCGATTGTAAGGGCGTCCTTCCAGTTCAAGTCGTCCAGCGAGTCCAAGCGGGGGCCTTTTTTTTGGAGGTGTTTTTCCGCTGCAATCATAATCACGCCCCCTAACATCAGGGCGATAGCAACGGTTGTGGGGTTGAAAAAATGCCGTTCAATGAGATTGCTCAGCGCTAGGCCAAACACCACAGCGGGGCAGAAGGCGATGAGCAGATTGATGAGGAGTTTACGCCCGCTTTTGTTTGTCCCGGTAAGGCCTTGGAACAGGCTAATCACTTGGATACGGTAGAACAAGGCAACAGCCAAGGTTGCACCAAGTTGGATCGTGACGAGGTAATGATCTACCTCGGTTCCGAGGCCCATGATTGCTTTGGTTAGAATCAAATGCCCCGTGCTGGAGACGGGTAGGAATTCCGTTAGGCCTTCAACTAAGCCTAATATAAATGCCTGAAAATTCGTCATGTTCCGCCCGCTTTCAACGGTATAGTCTGCACTTGGGATTTCAATTCAACGTTCACATCAAGCCCCAAGAAACTTCTTGTAGGGCTAGAATTCTACCGACCAAGCCGAACGAGGAGCAGAATCCAAAGGGATGCAAAACCATCCCCCCAGTACACTTTTTTGCCCTCGGCTTTTCCACGGGGAAAGTACGAAATAGGGATTTCAATAATCTTGTGCCCTGCCAAAATAAGGCGCGCCGTAAGCTCCACCGTAAAGGCGAAATTGTTGTTTCTGATCCGCATGCCGTGAAGGCATTTGCGGCGAAAAACCTGATAACACGTTTCCACATCGGTCAGCACTGTTCCGTTGCGGCTTAGTTCTTTGCGGTAAAGCAAGTCCACCCAAAAATTCACGGCCATATTGCCCCAGTATTGCAGGAACGTCATGTTTGGTCTGCCGCGCATAAAGCGCGAGCCAAACACAACGTCCGCATCGCCATCAAGTATAGGTTTCAGCAAGCTTGGGTAGTCGTCGGGATCAAGTTCTAGGTCGGCGTCTTGAAAAATAATGACATCACCGGTTGCTTT
>DAIOTT010000289.1:0-2208 GCA_036751885.1 Candidatus Sumerlaeota bacterium | reverse complement strand
ACTTAGCAGCCCAAGGGGCAAACGTGTTGTTTTTTTCGGTGGTTGGCGACGATGAACCCGCTCGGCGATTAAATAAGCTTCTTCAGGAGGACCCCAAAATTACCCCCGTTCTCCTTGAAGACCCCTCAAGACCGACAACCGTAAAAACCCGCTACGTAGCCCAGGGCCAACAAATGCTTCGGGTTGATTGGGAAAAAGCAGAGCCCATTACCCCTGCGCTGCGCAGGCAAATTGTTGAAAAGCTAAACGCCACACAACAACACATTGATGGTATTATCATCAGCGATTATGGAAAAGGGCTCATTTCTCGGGAGTTGGTGGAAGAGCTGATTGCCTTTGCCGCAAGCAGGAATCTTGAAATCTTAGTTGATCCCAAAGGAAGAGATTACGCGAAGTATAAGGGCGTAAGTTGCGTTACGCCAAATAAAAAAGAAGCCGAGGAAGCCAGCGGTATTTTGATTCGGGATGAAGCAAGCGCCGCCCTAGCAGCTTCCACGTTGCAGCAAATTGTGGAAGGCAAAGCAATTTGTATTACACTTTCAGCCGGGGGTGTTGCAATATACCCCAAAGGCGAACCCGCCCAACGGGTTGCGGCTTCTGCTAAAGAGGTGTTTGATGTTACAGGCGCCGGTGACACTTTCCTAGCAATCATGGCATTAGCGCGTTTCTCCGGTGCGGGCTTCGTGCGCAGTGTTGAGCTCGGCAATTTGGCCGCAGGCTTGGCCGTAGCACGAAGCGGCGTGGCAGTGATCAGCGCCTCGGATTTATTGCAGCAGCTTTCAAACTCCGCCCCAATGCAGAAGTGGCTTTCGCCAGACAGCTTAAAAGAAAAGAGCCGCAGCCTTCGCTTGGCAGGGCGCAAAATCGTGTTTACGAACGGCTGTTTTGATCTTCTCAGCGCAAGCCATATTCGCCTGCTGGAACGCTCGCGTACGTTGGGCGACGTGCTAATTGTGGCGCTTAATGACGATGCATCCGTTACACGCCTGAAGGGCAACGGGCGCCCGCACCTCCCGTTAAACGAACGAGTGGAGCTGTTGACTTCCTTGGGCTTTGTGGATTATGTTACGGTGTACAGTAACGATACTCCCGAAGAATTACTGAAAACTCTTCAACCAGACGTACTTGTAAAAGGGAACATGGGGGAGAACGTTGTAGGCCGCGATTTAGTTGAAGGCTACGGCGGCAGTGTTGTGGTGTTAGATGTTTCTCGCACCCCGGGGCTGATTTAGTTGAACAAGTACAACGCGAAAGGGCGTTAAAGATGAAGGGTTTTGTAGATTTTGTTCGGCTTTCCGTAAAGGCTGGCGACGGCGGTAACGGCTGTGTTTCCTTCTTGCGCTCAAAAGAAACGGCATTCGGCGGCCCTGACGGCGGCGATGGCGGAAGCGGCGGCAGCATTTACCTGGAAGGCCGTAAATCGTTGATGACATTGATCGACGTAAAAACAAATTCCCACGTTGCAGCGCAAAAGGGGAAAAACGGCGCCGGTAAAAACTGCTCCGGCCGAGGCGGCGATGACATCACAATCTACGTTCCTCTAGGAACCTGCGTGGTGGATGAATCCACGGGCGGTGAAATAGGCGATATAACGGAAGACGGTCAGCGGATGCTCCTTGTGAAAGGGGGCGACGGCGGCAACGGTAATCAGCATTATGCCAGCGCTACAAACAAAGCCCCTACCCGGTGCTACGAAGGTTGGCCTGGTGAAGAACGCCGCGTTTACCTTGAGCTTAAGATTATTGCCGACGTAGGTTTTGTGGGCCTTCCGAATGCAGGGAAATCTACCCTGCTGAAAGCCCTTACTAATGCCAACCCGGAAATTGCCCCTTACCCGTTCACTACCCTTTCCCCAAACTTAGGGGTTTTTCAAACAAGCGATTACAACCGCCGCATTACGTTGGCCGATATTCCCGGCCTAATTGAAGGCGCACACACCGGCTCAGGCTTGGGGCATCGGTTTTTACGGCACATTGAGCGCACACGCGTGCTGCTGCACGTTGTTAGCCCTGAGAGCTGTATGGACGACGATGGCAACGCCGTTTTGGCTGATCCTTCGCCGGAAAACCTAATCTACGCCTACAACCTGATGCGTGAAGAGCTCAAATGTTACAGCGATATCATGCTCACGAAGCCCTTTCTGATTGCCCTAAACAAGTGCGATCTTCTAACACCAGAGCAACAAGCAAGTATTTCTTCTGCATTTGA
>DAIOTT010000288.1:0-2238 GCA_036751885.1 Candidatus Sumerlaeota bacterium | reverse complement strand
TAAAGTTGGTGCAGCTACTGAAGTGGCGATGAAAGAGAAAAAAGCTCGCGTTGAAGATGCTCTTCACGCAACACGCGCTGCAGTTGAAGAAGGCATTGTTGCTGGCGGTGGTGTTGCACTTATCCGCGCGGCACAAGCGGCTAAAGCTGCAATTGAAGCAATCACGGGCGAAGAGGGTGCAGGGGCTAAAGTTATCCTGCGCGCTTGCGAATACCCCGCTAAAATGATTGCCCAAAACGCTGGCGTTGAAGGCTCAATCATCGTGGAAAAAATCAAGTCTCTTACAGGCAACAACGGCTACAACGCTGCAACTGGCGAGTACGTTGACCTTCTTGAAGAAGGCGTGATCGATCCTAAAAAAGTAACACGTTCTGCGCTTCAAAACGCGGCTTCAATCTCAGGTCTTCTCATCACAACAGAATGCCTGATCTCCGAAGAGCCTGAAAAAGAAGGCAACGGCGGCGGTGCTGGTCACCCCGGTATGGATATGGGCGGAATGGGCGGCATGGGCGGCATGATGTAATTGCCCTGCCCGGCACCATGTTCAACTGAACCACACAAAACACCCCGGCTGCGATTCAAGCCGGGGTGTTTTCTTTTGTAAAAACCCCTAGGGGCGACGAACTCCCCTTGGGCGAAGAACACCGATTCGTCGTAAGCTTACAAAAAACGAACAGATACCACAATTATTGTTTGATTCAAAATAAGTAGGCCTAGGCTTACGACGAATCGGAGTTCGTCGCCCCCAGGGAATGCCCCAGGGAATGCCCCAAGGAATTCCCCATGATATGCCCCATGATATGCCCTAGGCAATACTACAGGGTGCTTTGTCGCGCTCCCAGCGGGTTAGTGCAAAGCCCGCGGCTAAGCAGAGGAACGGCATTGCTGGAACTCTAAACCGACTATAGCTTTCTATCCCGGAGGAGGGGAGTACCAGCGCAAGGGTGATCAAAATGCAGAGGCCAATGATGTAAAGTGCTTCTCTGTCCCCCCTGCATCGATAGATTGCAACTAGGATTGAAGCGTACATTACAGTAAGCGTTCCCAGAATGAAGACGGAAAGCGTGGTTGAAAAAATCTTTCCCGGCCAGTTGTAGTGTCGTTCAATTTCTTGGGCTTTGCTTAGGCTTGTCCCTAGCATGTTCATGGCTAAACCCTTTACGGCGAGCTTTAGCATTACATCAGGGTGCGCTAAAATCATTTGCTGCCCGTTATTGCTCCAACGTTCGGCGTGCACCCAAATGGTTTTTTGGTTTTCCTGCTGGTAGGCGTGTTCCTTAGCTCGGTACTCAGTAATGACGTCCGTAAAGGTGCGGTTAGTTAGCTGTGCTTCTATGCTTGCGGCGCGGTAAAAGTAGAGGAGTTCACTGGATTTTAAGGACAGAATTATTTCACCCGTGTGGGCGTAATTGCGGGCAATCCACAGGGCTGGAAGCAGGTTTGCAATAAGTAAAAAAATCGCCAGCTGCCGAATAAAGGTTTTCCGCTGAAGCACGGTGTAAATAAGCCAGTAGGCGAGTAACATCCCTGCTGTGAGAATAAACGGAACAAGCAAATTCCCCGGGCGTATTAACGTTGCATAGCCCAATATAAGCGCCGATGCGACAAGCCATTTTGGGCCTGTGTCCCTTTGCGTGCCCCACATGTAAAAGCAGTAGAAACCGATGAATAGGAACGAAGCGGAAAGACTTTCCGATAGAATGATGAGGGAACTGATCGCACTGGGAACGTCCGTAGCAATTAGCCAAGCGGCTAACCATGCGCCGCGTTTTGAAAGCAGTATTTTATGACCCTTTGCAAAATTTAGCACAAGCAACACCACCCCTGCCCGCAGCCCCACTTGAAGGATGAACAGCATGATGGAAAAAAACTGCCCATCCTCCCATCGGAAAATCGCCAAAGGTGTTAGCAGGGAGTAGCCGGGCGTTCTAAATAGCTCTGGCGTAACACCATCCCGCGAGTAAAACCCCGTGCTCCAAAACGCGCTGCCTGCATCAATGTAGCTTTGTGAATCAGGTTCCAAAAAAGCGTCCGTATTCAGAATAGGAAACAGGAGTAAGAATGATAGAAGGATTAGAACAACAACCGGTGCATACCAAAATCGTTGGATTTGTTGATCAATGGAATTTTGCTGCATCTTGATTTCATCCAAATGAAAAGCCCTCCTATTTATCGAGGAGGGCTTTTGAGTTCAACTGATTTTGCTTGGGTTTTGAAACAGGTAGTTAGAACTTCTCA
>DAIOTT010000287.1:0-2243 GCA_036751885.1 Candidatus Sumerlaeota bacterium | reverse complement strand
CTAAAGATATATAACTCGGGGCCTGTATCCTTAGCTCGCGGCGTTCAAGATGATGACTTAAATCTTGCCGTAAACGATATTCGAATTTCCAACAAAGAGCAATTTTTGCTAACAAAGCTAATCAATCGACCCTATCACTATTCAATGATTGTTTATAGGGATGGTGAAATACTTAAGATTCAACCCGATATGCTATTTGAGGCTTACGACTTCAGTTTCAGGCAAAATAAATAAATGCAATTTACCGCTTTGAAACACCGTAAATCAGTCTTCCAATTTTGCTAATAATTCTTTGTACAAATCTCGTGTTTCGCCAATCAATTCTCGAAGTGTGTACCTATCTCGGAAGATTCCCACGCTTCCAAAATCCAGCGGAATCAGCGTGCCGGATTTTTGCATATTTTCCACGGCCACGATTTCCCCTTCAATCTCATCAAGCACTTGTAACTGGCGAGCGATTATCTTGGGAGCATTTTATTCAGTGTAAAGGCGTGCCAGTAAAAGAGTTCGGTGGCAGATTCTTTTTCTAAGAAATACGGAATTCGCGCCAACCCGTGGGGCGCATTTTGTAGTTCCAACAAAACCCAAGTTGTTCCATCGTTAGCTATGCGTATGTTGTATCGCGGATGGTAGCGCTCTCATTCGGCAATGAAGAGTTGCGACCGAAAAGAATTTGGCCCGCTGGAAACCACGATTTTCAGCGTCAACGTTCCGTTGCACTCGGCATACTCAATCAACGATTCCGTGCTTGGCAACGCCTCGCGCTTGAATTTTTTCTCCAGCATCATAGTGGTGAAAGGCCTTATCTGCTTGGGCAAGCTGCTCAACAGTCAAATTGCCGCGGCTTTCAAAGCGCACCTTAACCTAAATTACCTTAATTGAATGCCAAGCACAAGGATTAAAGTTTTCAACCTTCACCTTTCAACTCGCTTGAATCCTTAGGCATCAGGCTACGGAACTCGCTCAGCACTGCCATTTGGGCGGAGATTATCCCCGCAAGTATTCCATCTTCAAAGGCATAATGGGGCTTATTTGTTACCTCAGGAAAACTGTGGGGATCTCGCAAATCATCCTCGGAAAGATCAGGCCGAATCTGGTGGGCAATTTTAATCAACTTATCCCGCTGCTGCTGGCTCATCCCCTCAAACAATACTTCCAGCTTTACCAAGATCTTATACCATTGCTCTTGAGTCATGATACCAATCGTCCTTACGTCTTTTTTTTTTGATTGTTTTACCCCACCACTCAAGGCACAAATAACGCCAACGGGCAACCCTTGGGACTAAAGATTTTTCTGCGTAGGTAATGCATATATGCCAAACTCACCCTTACCCCAGAATGAGGTCCCTGTGAAGAAGCGGTTGATTGTCACCTTAGGGGATTCCGGCGGCGTTGGGCCCGAAGTTGCCCTGAAGGCCGTAATAGCCTACCAAACAGAAGCGCGCGCGATTAGTGCAGCGGAACCCCACTTTATACTTTGTGGGCCAAAACACCATTGGCAGTTTCACGCAAATTCCCTTGCCAAAACTCAGCCCAAACTGGCCGTGCCCCTTGCCGACCTAATCAGCCAGGCGCAGAATCTACCCATTGAAACCACCCAAGCAGAACCCCAAATTGGGAAAATCAATCCGGAACACGGCCGCATTGCTTACGAATGTATCGCCGAGGGGGTTCGCCAAATACAAGCCGGCAATGCCCACAGCCTTGTCACTGCACCCCTTTCCAAGGAAGCACTGAAGCTTGCAGGGTTGAGCGTTCCGGGCCAAACTGAGATTTTAAGTGAACTTTCAGGTGCCAAGCAAACAACCATGGCATTCCACAGTCCGGGCTTGATTGTAGCCCTTGCAACTACTCATATTCCCCTCCGCGAGGTTTGCAACACCCTTTCGGCGCCACTCATAGAACTTCGCCTTAAACACCTTGCGGCATTCTGCCAAGCATTAGGGCTTTGCGCGCCAAAGATTGGCGTGTGCGGCGTAAATCCCCACGCCAGCGAAGGCGGCATGTTTGGCGATGAAGAAGAACGCCTCATTAAACCCGGCATGCGGGCTTTTCAACAAAGCCAACTTGATGATGCAGCACTTACTCCTTCAGCCACTAAAACGAACAGCGCTGGTGCTAACGCGCCCGCTAAGCTATTCGGCCCCTTACCCGGCGATACAGCCTTTTTTGAAGCCCGCGCTGGCTTGTACGATGCCGTGCTTGCCATGTACCACGATCAGGGACTTGCCCCGTTCAAAATT
>DAIOTT010000286.1:0-2263 GCA_036751885.1 Candidatus Sumerlaeota bacterium | reverse complement strand
GGCCGCTGCTACTCCGCCGGCAAACACAATCTTAGCAGGCTCACAAACCCGCAGCTTACGTTCACTTGCAGTGCTTTTTGTATTAGGTCTTTTTACATTCGCCCTCGGTTTTTCTATTTTGCAACTGCCCTTACGGCCGGGTATTCCTTATGTTGGGTATGTTGCTTCTGCGGTATTTATTTTGGGATTTGTTCTCCTTACTCAACCCATGCTGGCGCTAACACTTGCAGTGCTGCGCCCTGTTTTGTCGCGAACGATTGGTGCTTCAGGCATGCTTGCTTGTGCCGGATTACAAGGTTCATTAGGCCGCTCGGGCGTTGCTATTAGCGGGCTTCTTATTAGTGTGGGAATGTGTGTTTCAGTTTCTGTCATGGTTTCAAGTTTTCGTGAAACCGTTGTCATTTGGATGAATCAAGTGTTACAGGCTGATGTGTACGTGATTGCGCGGGACAACGCCCAAGGCACAAAGCTTGCCCGCGATTTAGAGTCCGAGCTTTTGGCGTTTTCCGAAATTGAATCAATCGATGCACTCCAATCAAGAGAATTTGTATTTCAAGATTTTCCGGCAAAAATTTCTGGCATTGATTACAACACCGATCGATGGGGACAGACGCTCAAAGAAGTTCAATCGGTGGAAGCGCTCACCACTGCATTACAGCAAAACAATGTTCTTGTGAGCGAAGCGTTTGCCCGAAGGCACCAACTCACGATTGGGCGTGAAATTTACCTACCCACCCAAACTGGCAATGAACAAGTTACAATTGCAGGTATTTATACGGATTACAGTTCCCCACAAGGGTATGTACTGCTCTCGAGAAATCATTTTGAACGCCTTTACGGTGATTCGGATTTTGAGAGCATGAGTATTCACCTTGTTGAAGGGGCTGATGAAACCTTGGTGCGGCAAAAAATTGCCGATCATTTTGCATCAAAACCAAATCTTCCGGCCATAAACGTAAACCTCTCTGGCCAACTTCGCGACTTCGCTTTGGAACAGTTCGATCGTACGTTTGCAATTACATTTGCCCTTCAGATCATTGCGGTTGTTGTTGCAATTCTCGGAATCATCACAACCTTGTTAGCGCAGATTATCGATCGCAAGAACGATCTGATTACCCTGCGAACAATTGGTGCAAGCGCCAAACGTGTGGGGCTTCTTGTGATTACGGAATCCGGGCTTATTGCTGTAACAGGGATCATTTTGGGAATATTTGCAGGGCTAATTCTCTCCTACATTCTTACTACTGTTGTCATGTTGCAAAGCTTTGGCTGGACGATTTCATTTCGCATCAACTTCGTTGTACTCATTCAAATAGCATTGATCATCTTTACGGCCGTCCTTGTAGGAAGCATTATTCCTGCGCGCAAAGCTGCCCAATTGGAGAACTCATAAAATGCGTACACTCTTTACTATTCTACTATGCAGCTTAACAATTTTAGCAATGGGTCAAAATCCGATAGAAGAGGGCTTTCTTCTGGCTAAGCCGGGCTATGAATTTCAGTTTCCCCGAGACCATGGTGCTCATGAAAATTACAAAACCGAATGGTGGTACTTTACAGGGAACATGGAAGATGAACAAGGAACAGAGTTTGGTTATCAGTTCACCATTTTTCGCCATCAACTGCTTGCTCCATCTGCAAATCAATCACCAACATCACTTTTTACAACACCCAACATCTACCTAGCGCACTTTGCCGTGAGCAATATTACAGAACAAGAACATCGCCACGCCGAGCGCCTTGCGCGCCCTGAATTAGGCCAAGCATTTGTTAGCAATGAAAGCATGAACCTGAAATTAAACGATTGGAGTGTGATTCAATCGGCTGATGAAACCATTACGCTAATTGCCCATGCAAAGCGTGAACAGTTTTCCGTGAATCTTACGGTGAAACCGAACAAGCCCCTCGTGCTGAACGGAACCAATGGGGTGCACGTGAAGTCAAGCGATCCAAACCAAGCTTCCTATTATTACAGCTACACGAATCTGGAAACCACCGGGACAGTGACATGGGATGATCAAGCCTACACCATTTCAGGCCTCAGCTGGATGGATCATGAGTTCGGCAGTTCATGGCTTTCCCAAAATGAAGCCGGATGGGATTGGTTTGCCATTCAACTGAATAACAACGTGGATTTGATGCTTTATCAACTCAGAACGTCAGATGGTTCAGCCGTTTCAAATTCGGAAGGAACGCTTGTTTTAGCCGATGGTACAAAATATGAAATCCATCACAATCAAAGAACACTCATTCCCACCCGTTA
>DAIOTT010000285.1:1848-2328 GCA_036751885.1 Candidatus Sumerlaeota bacterium | reverse complement strand
GGTGGGTTGTGCCGCCCCCGGTTGCAACGGCGTATTTCTCCAAATCACGCCAAAGGGGGGTTGTTTTGCGTGTGTCGCAGATGCTGATTTTAGAGTCCACGGCCGCCACGTAGGTGTGTGTCATGGTTGCAATGCCGCTTAGGTGTTGCAGAAAGTTCAGGATTGTTCGCTCGCAGGAGAGCAGGGAAACCGTGGGCCCTTCTACCGTGGCAACAACTTGCTCCACTTGCAGGCTGTCGCCATCCGCCGCTAACAGGTTGATTGTAACGGAGGGGTCGTGTTCGGCAAAAACGGCTTCAATCAGGGGTGCGCCGCATAGTATGCCTTGTTGTTTTGCCACAATGCGGGCGGTAGAATGGTGATCGGCGGCAAAAATTGCGAGGGATGTAATATCGCCGGCAACGTTCAAATCTTCTCGCAAGGCTAATTGTATGCGCTGCTGCAATTGGCTATGGTTGGGGAAGTTCATGGGCATACTCC
>DAIOTT010000285.1:0-1838 GCA_036751885.1 Candidatus Sumerlaeota bacterium | reverse complement strand
TGGGCGTTTGAGTTTCTAGTACAGGGTGAATGATTGGCTTAGCTTGTGGTTTCTTAATGAAAGAGTCACGCGGTATTTTTACTTCGACACACTACAATTGCCCATTAATTTTCAACCTGTGTCGGAAGGAAACGGGAAACCTAGACACAGAATCCGCCGTTTTGTATAAGTATATAATTATCAGTGTTGTGTGGTCTTTTTCTGCTGTGGCACTTCCATTGCCTTTACCAGATTGACTAATTTAGTTACTAACCCTTATTTCTAAGGAGCATATTGAACATGCAACTTAAACCCTTACACGACCGTGTTGTCATTGAACGGCTTGAAGAAAGTGATACTACAACTTCAGGCGGAATCATTATTCCTGACACTGCAAAAGAAAAACCTCAACGTGGAAAAGTAGTTGCCATTGGCGACGGTGCTTTCAACGACAAAGGCGATCGTAACAAACTCGACGTTAACGTGGGCGATGAAGTGCTTTTCGGGAAATACTCCGGGAACGACGTTAAAATCGAAGGTAAAGAATACCTGATCATGCGTGAGAATGAAATTCTCGCCATCCTCAGCAAGTAACATGTATTCTCTCGCGTTCACCGCGAGGGACAAAACCAAGCATAAGTACACCAAAGATTTTTGAATTTATATTCAACTCTACTTTCTTTTTGAGCCATCTCAGGAGGTAATTTCTCATGGCTAAGCAAATCATTTACGGCGGCGACGCCCGTGCAGCTCTTCTTCGCGGTGTTGATAAACTCGCCGAAGCTGTAAAAACAACTCTTGGTCCTAAAGGTCGCAACGTTGTTTTGGACAAAAAATTCGGTTCACCAACTATCACTAAAGACGGTGTTACCGTTGCCAAAGAAATCGAACTTAAAGACGCCTACGAAAACATGGGCGCTCAAATGGTTCGTGAAGTTGCCAGCAAAACAAGCGATACAGCGGGCGACGGCACTACAACAGCAACAATTCTTGCACAATCCATCTTCCGCGAAGGCGTGAAGCTAGTTTCTGCAGGCAACAACCCCATGGCAATTAAACGGGGGATTGATAAAGCCGTAACGCTGATTGTTGCGGAGCTTGACAAAGCTAAAGTTGATACACGCGCAAAATCCAAAATCGCTCAGGTTGCCACAATCTCCGCAAACGGCGATTCTGAAATCGGCAACCAAATTGCCGAAGCGATGGAAATCGTGGGCAAAGACGGCGTCATCACAGTTGAAGAAGCTCGCGGGCTTGATACAGAACTTGAAACCGTTGAAGGCATGCAGTTCGATAAAGGGTACCTTTCACCCTACTTCGCAACCGACCAAGAGAAAATGGTCGCTGATTTAAAAGATCCCTATATCCTGATTCACGACAAAAAAATCAGCAACATGCGTGATCTTCTTCCGGTGTTGGAAAAAGTTGCTCAATCAGGCAAGCCCCTGTTGATCATCTCTGAGGACATTGAAGGCGAAGCCCTTGCAACGCTCGTTGTAAACAAACTTCGCGGCGTGTTGAACATCTGCGCTGTAAAAGCCCCCGGCTTCGGCGATCGCCGCAAAGCAATGCTTCAGGATATTGCAATCCTTACAGGCGCAACCGTTGTGAGCGAAGACTTAGGCCGCAAGCTTGAGTCCGCTACAATTGAAGACCTTGGTCATGCCAAAACCGTTACAATCACTAAAGATGATACAACAATCATTGATGGTGCTGGTGACAGTGCACAGATCGACGGCCGTAAAAAAGAAATCGAGTCACAAATCTCTAACTCTACAAGCGACTACGATCGTGAAAAACTTCAAGAGCGTTTGGCTAAACTTGCTGGCGGCGTTGCCGTGATCAAAGTTGGTGCAGCT
>DAIOTT010000284.1:0-2344 GCA_036751885.1 Candidatus Sumerlaeota bacterium | reverse complement strand
GGAAAAACGAAATTCTTGGCGAATTCCGCTACCAGTAGTCCTTATTCCATACAGGCGGCGGATTTAAATGGGGACGGGCGATTGGATGTTGTGGCCGCCACGCAAAACGATAACCGCATTGCTTGGTACCAAAATAACGGGAACGGGAACTTTAGTTCTCGCAAAACAATTTCAACCGCCGTCACCACGGCTACCGCTGTATTTGTTGCGGATTTGGATGGCGATTCCTTCCCCGATGTTTTGGCGGCCTCCATGGGGGACAACCGAATTTCTTGGTTTAAGAATAACGGCTCCGGGAGTTTTGGCTCGCGACAAATCATCACAAACTTGGCGGCGGGAGCTTCCTCTGTTTACGCTGCGGATCTAAACGGTGATTCGTTTCTGGATGTTGTTTCTGCCTCTTTCGGTGACGATAAAATCGCTTGGTACGCGAACGACGGAACCGGGACTTTTGGGCCTCAGCAAGTGATCACCACCACAGCGTTTGGCGCTTTGAGTGTAATCTGCGTGGATATTGATGGCGACTCAGATCTTGATGTAATCTCCGCGTCTACTTTCGATGACAAAATCGCCTGGTACGAGAACACCGACGGCCTTGGGACTTTTGGCTTGCCGCAAATCATTACCACCTCAGCAGCGGGGGCTTACGCTGTTTATGCTGCCGACTTAAACGGCGACGGCGATCAGGATGTTGTGTCAGCTTCTTTAGTTGATGACACAATCGCTTGGTACGAAAATATTGACGGCTTGGGGACTTTTTCGCCTCAGCAAATTATCACCACTCAAGCGGATGGGGCTGTATCGGTTTTTGTGGCAAACATCAATTCTGATGGCTCGCAAGATGTTCTTTCCGCTTCAACGTTCGATAACCAAATTGCATGGTACGCAAACCAACTGGCGCTTGTTGCGCCTTACATGATTGTTGATTCCGCCCCGTCGCCGTTCCTCACGCTAGATTTTGGTTCGCGGGAAATCAGCGCTTCTGCAGGTACATTGACGGCGCTAGTGACGAATGGGGGACAAGGGGATCTGCTCACCAGCAGCCGCATTTCAGATGCAGGGGAAGGGAGCTTTGAACTGGTTCAGGCGCACCCAACAACACTGGCAGGCGGTGCTTCAGGCATGCTTGAGGTTAGCTTTCTGCCTACGAAAATAGGGCCTATTATGGGGGAGCTTTCCATTGATACCAACACCACTAGTGGAACGGTGATTGTTCGCTTGCTCGGCACCGGAACCGATAGTGTCCCTCCAGTCGCCCAGTTAGGTGAACTTCCTGAAAACACAAACTCCAACATGTTCAGCAATTTCAGTGTTATGTTCTCTGAAAATGTTACGGGCTTGCAGCTCAACGATTTTCAAACGAACGGGTTCGCTGTATCAAATTTGCAAGGCAGTGGGCGTTCTTACACGGTTGATCTCACAATTACCGGGGCAGGCGGCGTGAAAGAAATCGCCTTACGCCGAAATGCTGTAACAGATATTGGCGGCAATCAAAATGCGGCAACACCCTTCAGAACAACATTTTACGATCCAATAAAACCAACAGTGACACTGGCTAATTTGCCGGCCTATACAACCCAAACGCTGATCAATGATTACAAGATTACTTTCTCTGAGCCTGTTACTGGGCTTGATGTCTCGGACTTTCTTACAAAAGGCCTTTTCGTATCGGATCTCAAAGGTTCTGGTGCAAACTACACTATTGACCTGAATTTTTCCCCCACGAATGAAACAAAAGAAATTGCCCTCTCCGCAAATGCCGTCAGCGATCTTGTGGGAAATAAAAACGATGCCTCCGCAAAAAAATCAACCATTCTAGATAACAAAGCCCCCAGCGTACTGCTTAAAGATTTACCAGTGGTTGCAACGGATTTGGTGATCAAACGATTCATTATTACCTTCTCCGAAGCAGTGACAGGGCTAACGATTTCCGATTTTGATGTTCAGGGAATGACGCTTTCAAACCTATTAGGGAACAACGGCTCCTACAGTGTTGATATAACACTGACTCCAGAAAACGGCGACAAAACCATTCAACTTCGTGCGGGCACCGTGATTGATGTTGCGGGAAATCCGAACACTGCTTCCAACATCGCCTTTACGCGTTTAGATGACGTTGCCCCCAATGCCACGTTGAAGCAGCTTCCGGAGCTGACCAATCAACGCCAATATGACCGCATGATCATTACCTTCACCGAGGCAGTGACAGGGCTTGAATTATCGGATTTCGATGTTACTGGCATGGTGCTTTCCAACCTAAAAGGGAACAACGGCTCCTACAGTTTTGATATTATGTTCACGCCTGAAAATGGCTTGAAAACCATTCAGCTGCGCGCGGGCACTG
>DAIOTT010000283.1:0-2361 GCA_036751885.1 Candidatus Sumerlaeota bacterium | reverse complement strand
CAGCAAGTAAAATAGCCGGGAAAATCAGCGGCATTCTTAGCCTTCCGCTTACTAAATACAGAGCAATTCCGCCGGCTAAGAATAATGCGTAACACCATAAAAGATACACAAACTTGCGGCGCCCTTTGCGAATAACGCATGGTGTTGCGGCGATTGAGGCAAAGGCGAACGGCCAAATAAGGCCAAACCCAAAGGGCAACAGCCACAGGATCCCCGAAAGATTTTTGTGAATCCTGAATTCCTCGAAGTTGAAGATTTCACGCTCGTTCACCAAGTACAACCCCTTCAAGGCAAGCAATTTGAACGCCGCTCCGGGTTCCTCTGAAATTTCCTTCCACGCTTTTTGGTTCCACCATTGATTCACTTTTGCGTAGGAAATTTCCTCCAGCGGCGTTTGAGTATTCTGTATGTACTGATTCAACATAATGGTTTTGGTTGGGTTTGCATTGCTGCTATCGGCAATATCTTTTTGAAGATAATAGCGGCCGTTGGCATCATCAGCATTTGAAACGTAAAAACTATAACCACCCTGCCAAGGCAGGATCATGAATTCGCCAGAAACAAACTGATTTCTTAGGCCAAACACCAACGCTGCAACCAAGGGCATTAGGGCGAATATACACGCAAACTTAAGGCTGTTTATTAGCCGTTTTTTTTGCTTCGCCGTATTGAAGGCGGTTCCATTTGAAAGGATGATCATCAAAATCAAAAAGGGGATTACAACGGTCAAGGTCGGACGGGTAAGCCAAGCAATTGCGGCAAAGGTAGAGGCTGCCAAGTACCACCGACTTTTAGCGTCTGAACTGAGGAACGCGCGGATTATGGCCCAAACCATCAACGACTGAAAAAATACGACGAAGAAATCCAAGATTAATCTATTCTCCAGGCGTATGATTGGCGCGTAAAAGCATAACACCGCCCCAAGCAGGTGTAATACCCAGCGCGATTCACGGCCCGGCCCAAGAATTCTACGGGCGGAATCCAGCGTAATGGCAACAAACAGCGCCCCGCAAGTATGTTGAATCAAGCGTACAAACCAAAACCAACCATCCGCCGTTACAAATTTTACCGCTGCAACAAAAAGGGTGTAGAACGGCGATTTGAAAAAAGGCTCCGGCCCAAAGCCTTCACCCCGCAACAGTTGATCTGCCAGCAACGAGGTTTCAAGCTCATCAAGCAAGGGTTGATAGAAGAGTACGGAGGTTGTTCCCTGTTCAAAAAGGTAGGCAAACCGAACTGCTAAGGCCAGCAAGCTCCACCCAAGGATCAATTTTATGCAATCTTTCGTAAACATCATCTAATCCTTATCGGACTCAATCGTTGAAATATTTCAACGATTGAGTAACCCAACGAATTGCTTGATGTTGCGCAACTTCTTGCAAGAGGGACAATTTATTTCTAGTTAGCAGGTAATTTCACCCTCTTTATGGAATTTCCCTTTTCAACTTATACAAAATGTTTTTACCTGCATCGAATTGTTACAAAACAGGAGCACTCCACATAAAATGTCTAACAATCCTCTAAGATCAATTGTCCTAATAGGACTCATTACGGGCTCACTAACGGCCCACCCGGGGCACACGCACGACGACGACTTTCATGAAGCCTATGCCGAGCCGATTGAACAAGCGCACAATCTCTCAGCATGGAACGCTGTACCAGTATTCAAAACCGACCTTGTGGTTAGCTTTGGCGGTAATCAGCGCATCAACGGCACCATGACGATGACACCGAGTACCAGCCACACAAGGATTGACCAAAAGTCCGGTGAGTCCCTTGTTTGGGATGGTTCTAATGCGTGGGTTTCACCGGCTTCTTCTAACTTCGGTATGGCACGGTTTCACCTGCTTACTTGGCCCTACTTCCTTGCTGTTCCATTCAAAATTCAGGATCCAGGAACACACCTTGAGGACCTTGGTTTGCAAACAATTGATGGAGTTGAATACGCAACTGCTCGCTTAACATTCGGTGAGAACGTTGGTGATGCGCCGAAAGATTGGTATGTTCTGTTCACCAACACCGAAACCAATGTACTAGAGGGAATGTCGTACATCGTGAGTTACGGAAAAGATGACAATGCCATTGAAGAATCCACCCCTAGTTCCATTCGGTACCATGATTACACCACGGTGAACGGAGTTGCCATTCCCCAACGGTGGACCTTTCATGCTTGGGATCAACAGACTCAATCCTTCGGAGCGCTAAAGGGTGAAGCTAAGCTTAGCAATATGGAAGTTCTTCCGGCAATTCCAGACGGGCATTTTGAAAAGCCTGCGGATGCTAAGGAAGATGTACTTCCCTGATTATTAATCAATACTATAAACTCATGACCTTGCTGACTATAGCATTTTGCGAATTAGT
>DAIOTT010000282.1:1459-2401 GCA_036751885.1 Candidatus Sumerlaeota bacterium | reverse complement strand
TGACGAAAGCCTATCTTACCGATGAATTCCTTGCCGCTTCCTTCTACACTCTGGCACCGGAATTAGATCAGTGCCAGTTGGCAAATGCGCATCGAGAAGCTGGCCTCAAACCTCTGCTTTCAACCATTGCTACAAGCTTGGGAGTTACCCCATGAAGGCGCTCCTTATACGGCTTGAAGGGCCGTTTCAATCTTGGGGAACGATGAGTCGTTTTTCGGAGAGGGACACTCAACTGGAGCCCTCGAAGAGCGGGATCGTCGGCCTCTTGTGCGCAGCGCTCGGGCACACGCGAGACCTGCCGCTAGATCGGTTCAATGATCTTGAACTTGCGATTAGAGTGGATCAGGAAGGAATTGTTCTCACAGATTACCACACCGTTGGCGGCGGAACGATTCCAGACGAAGCCCTCGCTCGTTACGGGCTTCGAAAATATGGCGTTTCCAAAGCAAATGGAAGTTCACCGGATACGGCTCTTTCCCGCAGAGCCTATCTGGCGGATGCACGGTTTACTGTGGCCCTTGGGGGTGTTTCGGAAGAGGAGTTGGTTGCCTACGCGGCAGCTCTTCGTTCACCGGTATTTCCCCTTTTTTTGGGCCGCAAATCCTTTGTTCCTTCTGCCCCCGTGCTTCTAAACTCAACACAGCCACTAGTTGAAGGGGAGTCCTTAGTGGCGATTCTTGAATCAACGCCATGGCAGCCCCATTACTACGAAACCACACCCCCTAACAGTTCACCAAAACAAACGAACATTGCGCCAAAGCAATTGCGGCTCGTGTTTACGAAAGAAGCAGCAACAGGCGCCTCTTTAGTAACCTCAGTTGCCTCGCTTAGGAAAGACCAACCGCGCTCCTTCACAAAAGGAAGCCGACAGTTTGAGGAACGAACGATTTACACCCAGTTTACCCGTGTCCCCATTGAACACTGGCAAAACAAGCATCAACT
>DAIOTT010000282.1:0-1449 GCA_036751885.1 Candidatus Sumerlaeota bacterium | reverse complement strand
ACGGCAAAAGCTCGGAAATCCTTCAGCGCTGTACGGCTTTCTATTGCAAGCCTTTGACGGGCGCGAATTTACGCACCATAAGGAAAAAGACCAAGGATTAACGCGGGGGCTTTTATTTCGTGCGGAGCTCCCTCAGGCACGGGAAAGCAGCCTTAATTCTACGGTAATCCTCATCCAATCTACTGAAGAGCCCGATTGGACTTTCCTGAAAAACACCCCGGATTTTTTGCTTCAACATTGTGAGCCTGAATGTAAACCCTTTTCCTTTGAACCAACCATTGGCAACACCTACCGGTTTCGGCTTCGAGGGAACCCAACGTTCTCAAAGTCAAGCAGTGCAAAACTTATAGACGGAAAGAAGCCCCGGGGCAAGGTTATCCCGCTCGTAAAAGAACCCGACCAGCGGGCTTGGCTTGAAAGAAAACTTTCCCCTGCAGCCACCTTGTACGAATACCGAATCATCCCTGAAGGCACATTGACAAATAAACGCGCGGATTCACAGCCCGCCAAGTTTTGTTCAGCCCTGTTTGAAGGGACACTGCAAGTCACCGATGCGGAAAAGATGCGCCACCTTCTCTGCCACGGCATCGGGCGCGGGCGCGGCCTTGGCTTTGGCCTGCTTTCCTTGGCGCGGGTTGGTTGAAGGGAACTGCTCTGAGGGACTTAAGGGACACTAGGGACCTGAAGTCCCTCAGATTTATGGGAATTCACTTGAGCCGGTTGCAGACGCTGGAAATCTGCAGCGATTGTTCTTTCTCAACTGAAGAGAATATCCTTTAGGCGTGTACAGACTTATGCCCCTGTTTCCCCCTTACGTGTTTGTACACGCCATTTCCCACAATACCCTAAAAACCGCTGAATCCAAAATCACCAGCACACGCACCGCAACATAAGGGCAACTCTACAGGCACCCGCAACCGATACATAAAGCATTGCTCAGCAATCCAATCACCTGCACCAGCCTACAAAGCACATAAGCCCACCCACAGCACGGCAACCGCAAAACCTGAAATTAGCACAGGGTGTTTTACGTGAACTTGAAGCGTGAACCTCAAAAAAAAACCTTCATGCCTCAAGCCACCCCCCGTTCGTAAACAACGAACTAACACTCCACCCCAAACACCGCTAACCCTACAGGAGGCACATGAGAACCATGTCCAAAAACTACAAAGAACTCCCCCGGCTGGAGGACAGCCTTTCCTTCCTTTACCTAGAACACTGCCGCATTGAACAGGACTCCATGGCCATTGCCGCATGGGACATGCAAGGCATCACCCCCATCCCCATAGCCGCCCTAAACTGCCTATTACTTGGCCCCGGCACAATCGTAACGCAAGCCGCCATGAAAGCCATTGGCGACAACGGCTGCAACGTAGCCTGGGTAGGCGAACAAGGCGTGCGGCTATATGCCTGCGCCACCGGCGAAACCCGCTCCGCCCGAAACCTGCA
>DAIOTT010000281.1:0-2439 GCA_036751885.1 Candidatus Sumerlaeota bacterium | reverse complement strand
GAACGGCCAAACGGCATGCAGAGCAATTTGGCGCGCGTTGCGTATGGGGCGCTCCTACCTGTACAATCATTCCATCGGTAAAACCAACGAGTTTGACTTCCGGTTTATTGATTGCGAACGAAACTCTTATTTTCCCGGTGATTCTATTCCCTACCGGCCGGGAGGTCGATTACGCCTTTTGGCGCCTGCTTCCTGTGAGATCATTTTTCGTCGCAACGGCGAACCGTTTTTTTGGGGAACGGAACAAGAACTCAACCCGCCCGCACCCTGCCCCGGCGTGTACCGGGCCGAAGTTTGGCAGGATCGTCGACTGTGGATCGCAACAAACCCCATTCGATTAACACGCTACGAAGAGCGCATCATTCCGCCGGAATCTGTGATGGATTTCACCTAATTCTGTTCCCCTGTGTTGGCACATCCCCTGCAAATGGGTTCATACGGGGACAAATCAATGATTGAAAATACTAAGTTTACAGCTGAGCTTGAAAAGCTCATGAAAAAAAGAACGCCGGAAAATCGTCGCTGCGTCTTTCTCGCCCACGATCAACTGAACGTTCAGTTGATTCCGAATTCCGCTGAAAATCTCAAAAATATTGCGGTCATATTTTTTGAAAACCGCTGGTGGGCTGCTCGCCGGCCCTACCACAAAATGAAGCTTGCCTGCACTTGGGCAAATCAACGGCAGTTCGCGTTGGAATTAGCGCGGAACGGCGCGTGGGTGGATTATCAGTTTGTGAATGCACCGTTTGGAAAACTCATTTCTGATACACTCAAAAAAAATCCTGCCCTAGAAATCATTGAACCTGCCGAACGCGAGCTTGCACAGGAGTTGAAGCCGTTCATCGATTCCAGTAAAATGATCGTTCACCCCCACGCTGGTTGGCTAACAACGGCTCAGCAGTTTGAATCAAGCAAAACCCCGAAATCAGGTTATTTAATGGATTCATTCTACCGGATTGTTCGCAAAGAAACGGGAATCTTGATGGAACCCAACGGCGAATACGTGGGTGGCAAGGTAAGTTTTGATCGCGACAACCGCAAGCCCTGGATCAAAGGCAAAGATCCAGAACCCCCGCATTGGCCAAAGTTTCAGCCCGATGCGATTTCCCAGGAAGTAATCGAAACCATCGAGCAGGAGTTTTCCCATCATCCCGGAAAGCTTAATCCCGAGCAACTCCCTACAACATTAAACGATGCTGAAGCCTACTGGGATTTTTTTGTAGAAAAATTACTCCCGAATTTCGGGGATTATGAAGACGCGATGACAACTCATTCCACGGCGTTGTTTCACTCCAAAGTTTCAACGCTGTTGAACCTTACTCGCCTAATGCCCAAACAATTAATCAAGGATGTTGAAAATTCCATCGTCCCACTTAATTGCCGTGAAGGCTTTATCAGGCAAATACTAGGTTGGCGAGAATTTGTGCGGCACATTCACCGTGAAACAGAGGGTTTCAGAAATCTTGAAACCACATTAACACCCGTTGTAGATGAACCCGGCGATGGAGGCTACAAAACTTGGAGCGGAAAAAATTGGAACCACAGTAAAAACCCCCCATCGCTGGATGGTGGCTCAAACGCTTCATTCCTAGATTCCCATGAATCCATTCCCCCTGCTTATTGGGGTGCGACTTCAGGAATGAACTGTTTGGATTCCGTGGTAAAAAACGTTTGGGATGAAGGCTGGTCCCACCACATCACACGGTTGATGGTGCTCTCCAATATTGCGGCCTTGTTGGATGTTTCTCCCCGAGAATTGACCGATTGGTTTTGGGTTGCCTATTCCGATGCTTGGGATTGGGTGGTTGAACCCAATGTCATGGCAATGGGAACCTACGGCGTGGGCCCGCTCATGACGACAAAACCCTACATTTCCGGCGCTGCTTACATTGATAAAATGAGCGATTATTGTGGAAAGTGCCGGTTTGATCCCAAAAACTCCTGCCCAATCACCAAGCTGTACTGGGCCTTCCTTGCTCGTCATCAGGACAAGCTGGAATCAAACCCCAGGCTAAGAATGCCCTACAGCAGCTTAAAGAAACGCTCATCAGCAAAGCGCAAGGAAGATGAAGACGTGTTTTTCTCCGTAAAAGAAACCCTTACCAAAGGTGAAAGCCTTGCCAATAAGGACTTGTTCGGCTAATCATCAGCTGTGTCCGTTCCTGAACTTCTTCAACGAACCGAGTACGGGTTGTATTGCCCGGCCGGTGATTTCTACATTGATCCTTGGCGCGCCGTTCCCCGTGCAATCATCACGCACGCCCACGCCGATCACGCCCGTTGGGGCTCGCAGAGTTACTTATGCAGCACCACCTGTAAACCCCTGCTGGAAATTCGTTTGCCAAAAGCCCCGATCATTGAATCGCAGCCCTTCGGCAAGCCCCTGAATATACAGGGCGTTTCCGTTTCTTTTCACCCTGCGGGGCACCTGCTTGGTTC
>DAIOTT010000280.1:0-2460 GCA_036751885.1 Candidatus Sumerlaeota bacterium | reverse complement strand
ATACACCCATAAGCCAGATCGGTTTTCTAACGGAAGACAAAAGCTTTCTTGTTGTTGATGAAGATAATAGGCCGATTTCCTTGAACGAGATTATTCCCTTCAAGCACTTTTAAATCGAGCTGAGCATTCAACCAAACATGATTTCAGAACAGTTGATCGTAATTCAATGCGATATTGACGATGATACCGCCGAAAACTTGGCGTGCTTTCAACAAAACGCCCTGAAATCAGGGGCCCGTGATTGCGCACTGCTTCCCGTTTACATGAAAAAAAATCGCCTCGGCACGCGCATCGAAGTCCTCTGCAAACCAGAGGAAGCAGAGTTTTTCCAAACCATGCTCCTTACACAAACCACCACAATTGGCTTCAGAGTGCTGCAAGTAGAACGCCTTAGCCTACCACGTAATGAAGTGCTTGTGGAGCTTCAAGGCTGTGAAATTCGCTGCAAGGCAGTCTATCTTCAAGAACAGTTTCTACGCCTTAAACCAGAGCACGATGATTGCTTAGCTGCTGCTACAGCCCTGAATCAACCTGTTGCAGCAATCAAAGCGCTCGCAATAGAGTCAGCAATGCGTAAGCTAAAATCCTCAACCTAACTGGCAAATCATCCCGTGGAAATCACCGACGAATTTCTGAGTAATCTTCCCACAAAACCTGGCGTTTACCTGATGAAGGACGCCAAAGAAACAATCATTTACATCGGCAAGGCAAAAAGCCTGCGCTCCCGCGTGAGAAGTTATTTCCGTGAAGGTGGGGACGGCCGCTACGTTGTAAGTTTTTTGCGCAACCGCGTAGAAACAATTGAAACAATCCTTACAGATACAGAAAAAGAAGCCTTACTGCTTGAAAATACGCTGATCAAAAAACACAAGCCGCGCTACAATATACGGCTTCGCGATGATAAGACTTACCTGTCACTCCGTTTTGATCTAAGCCACAAATGGCCTCGGCTTCACCCCACGCGGCGGCGGCGCAAGGGGGACAAGGCGGAATATTTTGGCCCATACAGCAGCGGTGCTTCTATGTACGAAACCATTCGGTTTCTGCAACGGCTATTCCCAATTCGCTCCTGCTCTGATCAGGAACTTACCACCCGTGCCCGCCCCTGTGTGCTGCACCAAATTGAGCGTTGTTGTGCCCCCTGTGTAAAACCGGTGGACCGAAACCTTTACCAGGAATACGTGCAACAAACGCTGATGTTTTTACGAGGGCGTAAAGAGGAAGTTCTAAAACTTTTGACCAACCGAATGCTTGATTATAGCAACAACATGGAGTTTGAAAAAGCCGCCTTTGTTCGAGACCAAATCAACAACTTGCGCGCAACCGTTGAAACTCAGCGCACCCACAGTCACCGGGCGTTCAACCGCGATGTTGTGGCGTTTGCTCGCGACGGCGGAAAGCTGTGCTTCTCTGTTCTAAGCTTTATTGGGGGCCGATTAGAAAACTCAAACTCCTTCACCGTGAGGGACACAGACCTACCTGATGCTCAGGTTTTGGAGGGTTTTCTCTCCCAGTTTTACGATACAACGCGCAACGTACCGTTGGATGTTTTGATTCCCTTTCCCGTGGATAATGAAGAATTTCTGGTTGAACTATTGAGCGAACAACGCGGCGGGCCGGTGCATCTTCGCGTCCCTCAGCGGGGAGAAAAAAAACGCCTAATTGAGCTTGCACAAAAAAATGCCACGTCAACGTTAGAGCGCTCCCTCATCGGCCAAAAAACCATGGAGGAAACCTTGGAAGGATTGCAAACAGCCCTTGGGCTTCCGCGCCTCCCCCGCCATATTGAATGCTTTGATATTTCCAACTTTCAGGGAAGTTTTTCCGTAGGTTCCATGGTTTGCTTTAAAAACGGAGAACCCTACAAAGCAGGTTACAAGCGTTTCCGCATAAAAGAAGTTGAAGGGCAAAATGACTTTGCCATGATGAACGAAGTATTGAGCCGCAAATACCAACGCGTGGTAGACGGCACTGAGGATCAGCCTGATCTCATTGTAATAGACGGCGGCATTGCCCAACTAAACGTTGCGGTTGAAGTGCTTCGAAAACTCAACTTGCTGGAAAGCATCCCCGTTGTGGGAATGGCAAAATCTAGAATCAAAGGCTCAAGCCATTCACCCCATGAAACAAAAACAGTGACAGAGGAACGGATTTTTCTTCCCGGTAGAAAAAACCCCGTAACATTTCGCCGCTCTGATATGGCCCTAAGGCTTCTTGAACAAATCCGCGATGAAACCCACCGCTTTGGCGTGAAATACCACCGTTTGCTTCGCGAGAAAACCGCTCTTAAAACCGGCCTTGAAGAGATTCCCGGCTTAGGGGCTAAACGGCAGAACGTTCTGCTGGAACACTTCGGCAGCCTGCGTTCAATTAAGGAAGCACCCCTTGAAGAATTGCTTGAGGTGAAAACGATTCCTGATAAGCTGCTGCGCTCTGTTCACGCATACTTTCACGAAGTGC
>DAIOTT010000279.1:891-2504 GCA_036751885.1 Candidatus Sumerlaeota bacterium | reverse complement strand
AACAGATCAATCTCAGTAGGAAAGAAAATGTTCGTTTTCTTATGGGGAATTGCTGACCGTGTTGTATCAATTGCCTTCGCGGTTGAATTGTACCTAGGAGCTGGTGCACCGGCGTAATAACGAATACAACCTGTTGTGCTAAATGCTACCAGTAAGAACAACGCAAACGAGCAAACACGAAAGGGCATTTATTGAACAATGCCCTTGGTAAGCTTCATGAATACGTCTTCCAGATCGATCTCAAGCTCGCGAATGCTGGTGAACTTAATACCGTTTGCCACCAATGTATCGGAAACAAAATCATCGTCGTCGAAGTCAAGCGGCATATGAATTTGCAACACGGAACCATCTCGTTGAACCTCGGTTACTTTTCCGCTGTTCATGAACACTTCTTCGGCTTGCTGTTCAAAACCTGCTTTCACTTTCACTTCAACGATTTTCGCCCCACGTAGCTGCTCGGTAATTTCCCTTACATCACCAGCGTATTGAAGGTTTCCGCGCTCCATAATGCCAACTTTGTTGCAGAAATCTGCAAGCTCGGTAAGGATGTGGGAGCTGATGAGAATTGTTTTGCCCATGTTGCGCAGTTCTTTCAGAAGCTCCCTAAGCTCAATTCGCGCCCGGGGATCTAGGCCTGAGGCCGGCTCATCCAACAGGAGAACTTGGGGATCGTGAACAAGGGTTTTCGCCAAACACAAGCGTTGTTTCATCCCCTTGGAAAGCGATTCAACGTAGGCAGTTTTTTTCTCGGTCAAATCAGTAAGTTCTAATACGTCGTCAATAATTTGCTTCCGGCGGGCCTTTTCAATTTTATAGGCAGCAGCAAAAAAGTCCAAGTATTCCCAAACTTTCATATCGTCATAAACGCCAAAATTATCCGGCATATAACCCATCACACGCTTTACGTCGTCCGCTTGGGTTAAAACATTGTACCCGCACACCAATGCATACCCTTGGGTAGGTTTCAGCAATGTTGCAAGAATTTTGATTGTAGTCGTTTTACCCGCGCCGTTAGGGCCGATGAAGCCAAAAATATCAGCTTTATCGATGGAGAATGAAAGGTTGTTTACGGCCGTAAGGTCTTTATATGTTTTTGAAACGTTGCAGATTTCAATCATGAGTTTTGCCTACGCTTGTTGTATTGGAATGGTTATGTAATCCGTGATTGAAGTTTTATTTTGAATGACAAGGAAATCAAGGTGGAAGTGCTACACGAATGAGATTTGTGGAATTCAATTGAAGCTGAATCTTAGGTGTTCGGTTTGATTTGGAGAGTAATTTGAACGGAACTAAGACTGTTTTCGTTCCTAGGCCGACTGAATGATGCGGTTCACTCAACTACTGCGGATTACACTTTCGGATGAAAAACACGCCCTGGAGCCTGCAAAATATGCCCGCCCATTTCAAGCATCAGCAAGGCTGAGGTAAATTGGCCCATGGTAAGTTGCTCTGGCACAAGATGGGATTGAAGTTCCTCGTAGGATTTTGCTTCATGGCAAATCAGGGAATAAATCGTTGCTTGCTCATGGGGAAGATTGGGTGCTTTTTTGGCGGAAGCCTTGTTGCTAGAAAGATCCGATTTCGGTGGGCTCAGCTCTAAATAACGTTCTAAT
>DAIOTT010000279.1:0-881 GCA_036751885.1 Candidatus Sumerlaeota bacterium | reverse complement strand
GATTTGAGCTCCATCGGCTAATAATTGATTACTTCCTCTGCTGTTTAGGCGGGTAATATCACCGGGAACAGCGGCAATATCACGACCAAACTCACCGGCTAAACGGGCTGTTATCAGTGAGCCGCTTTTCTCCGATGCTTCAACCACAATTGTAAGCTGTGAAAGCCCTGCAATAATTGCATTGCGTTCGGGAAAGTTCTGCCTGCTTGCGGTAATTCCTGGAGCGTAGGCACTTATCAGTGCGCCGTGGTCGGGGATTTTTGACCGCAATTTTTCGTTTCCCTGCGGGTAATTAATATTCAACCCGCAACCTGCAACCCCTATTGTGCGCCCGCCGCTTTGTATCGCAGTTTCATGAGCAACACTATCAATGCCCAATGCTAAACCACTGATTATACAGACATATGGGGCTAAAACCTCAACAATTCGCCGCGTAACTTCACGGCCGTAGGTGGTGGAAGCGCGCGGGCCCACAATCGCAACGCCGGGATCATCTGATTCAACCAGTGTTCCGCGAACAAATAGAATGGCGGGGGGCTCTGGTAAGTCCAAAAGGGGTGCAGGGTAATTCGGTGAAGCTTGTGTGATGGCAGAAATTTTGGGCTCATGTAATGCGTCGTTTCGCTGAGTTCGTTTTTTGGTAATCAGCTGATGCTCGTCCAAGATTTTCTTTTGAACCGCAGGGGTAATATTGAACGACTTGAGAAATTTCGCAGGATTTTGAGTAAGCTGAACGCCGGTTGGATCGGCTTCAAGAATTTCGGTGCACATGGTGGATTTCACTCTTGCTGTGGCAAGGATGCAGCAAGAGTGAAATAAGGGAGTTGAGGACTCAATCATGGTGAAATGACGAGCGAAACATCATGATGCTATTGATTAGA
>DAIOTT010000278.1:0-2507 GCA_036751885.1 Candidatus Sumerlaeota bacterium | reverse complement strand
CCAAAGTGCATCAGGCGAACTTGGTGCGTATTGAATTCTGCCGACCGTGTCACTCAGCTCTTTCGAGCGTACACGTTTCCATTCTTGCCAACCATACTCTTCGATCTTCGTTGTTGTAACCACAAGTAAGCGCTCTGCTGTGTGATTCCATTGAATGGACTTGAATGGGCCTTCAACGGTGGCTGTTGTTTCCCATATTCCGTTGCTTGGTTTAAGAGTGATTAACCGCTCGTTGAATAACACGAAAACAACGCCAGAGTCCGAAACTAATGCCTCAATTGGGAGGGGCGTTTCTTTGCCAAACTCCATCACTACTTCACCCGGTGTTGGGGTGTAGTAGTCATTCAATTGATTCCATGTAAATTCAGTTGTTGTTCCCAAATCTAGATTATCAATCTTCGGAACAAGGACTACGACTACTTTTCCTTCTGCTGATTGAATGGATTTAGGGGTAGTTGTTTCGGCGGCGCGCTGAAGTATTTTTTGCACTCGTGCGGGGATTGATTCGCTGAGTTCCCGTTCAATATAAACTTCATTTTCAACAGGGATTTGCTCAATGGGTGCATCTTGGGTTGTTGTGGAATCGTTTTGCGGGGGAGCGCTGCAGCCGAGAGGAATAATAAAGATTAGGCAATGTAAACTTACAACACGTTTGAACCAATACCATTGGCACGCATTAGAAATCAGAATCATCGTCGTCGAAAAATAAGTCTTCATTTTCATCACGAATGGCCCCTCGCATTCGGTTGCCTGGTACTCCACCTTCAAGAAATTCACGACCGTCATCACCAAGAATTGCTTCTATACCTTCAGCTAAATACCCTTCAGGCGCCGCTTTCTTCAAATGGCTCATCTTCAAGATGTAGCGCAAAATATGAACCCCATCGCGACTACTGAACGGCAAATTAATTGAGTGGGCTTTTTGCAGAAAGTCTGCAACGTATTGCAGGAGTTTTTCGCTCGCTAAGGGAACATTGTAGGATAAAATTTTGATCTCTTCATCCCGACAAGGGAATGTTACTTCAATTTGAGGTTTGAGACGCGACTGAATATACTCGGGAATTTCGTAGGTCGATGCATCATCGTTCATGGTAACGCACAGGCGGAAGTCGCGTTCTGCTTTGATTTTGATTCCCGCAATAATGCTTTCAACATAGCGCCGAGCGTCTAGCAAGGGCGCTAATGAGGCCCAGGATTTTTCGCTCATGCGGTTCCCTTCATCCAATATGCAAACACCCCCGGTAATCATAGCGGTGACTAATGGGGAAGCATGGTAACTAATTCCGCCGTTTTCGCCCAGTACAGGTGTAACCAATAAATCCTCGGGCCTAGTGTCCATGGTACACTGCATCATATAAACTTTTTTACCGGAACTTTTTGCCACATGGTAGGCCAAGGTTGTTTTGCCCACGCCGGGATTTCCAATCAACCTAGGGGTCAAGGGAACATCGGAATCATCAATAACCAACCAAGAGGCGATTAATTGCTCTTCAACTAAATCGTTGCCAATCCATTGAACAGTCAATTCATCTGGCTGTGCTAAGTGTAGAACGGTGTTTTGTATTGTAATTGTATCGGACATAAAGAGGGCGCTCGTTAGTTGTGTGATGTATTCACTCCATTGGTTAGTTGGTGGTCAATCAACGATTTTTCGGCACAAGAAAAGCTAAACATATGTTGTAACAACTATTATTCGTTCACAGGAGTTTCACTCGAAATGACCAAACAACTTTTTTCAACACTAATCACCACAACCCTTGCATCAGCCGTATTATTTTCCGCCGCACCAGTGTTAGTTTCAGCTCAACAGGCAGAAACGCGCCCAAGCTTGCGCGGAACGCGGGATGATCGCCAAGCTGACCGAGCAGCCAAAATTGAAGAGGCAAAATTAGCGGCCCAAACTACGGAATCTGCCGTTGCTAGTTGGGTTGTAGATCCCGTTCACTCATCTATTGTGTTCAATATTGGGCACAACGGTATTTCCCGCGTGTACGGCAGCTTTGAAAATTTCTCCGGAACCATTCAGTTCAACCCAGAGAATTTAGCGCAATCCAGCATCGAAATTTCCGTGAAAACTTCCTCGGTTGATACAAATAACGACGGTCGGGATCAGCACATTCAGGATGGTGAATACTTGAAGGTTGAAGCAAATGAGTTTGCAACATTCAAAAGCACCTCAATTACCGCCGTGGATGAAAATACCTTCAAGGCAACGGGGGATCTTTCCATTGCGGGCACAACAACTTCCATCACGTTTGACTTTGATGTTAGCGAAGTGATTACGGATCGACGTGGTTCCACACGGGTGGGTGCAAACACGACTTTCAAAATAGACCGCAACACCTACTCCGTAGGTAAGCCGGAAGGCCTTTCTCCGGACGTTGAACTACAGATTAGTTTGCAAGCAATCAAGCAGTAATCAGCGGCTTTTCCTAAGTTCTAAGAATAACAACGCTTTCAACTTACCCTTTCCAACTGTTGAAAAAAAAGTAGAGCTCCTTATCATT
>DAIOTT010000277.1:0-2527 GCA_036751885.1 Candidatus Sumerlaeota bacterium | reverse complement strand
ACCACTGCTTTAGCCGTTCGTAAATGCGGCGTGTTGGTTCAGCGCGAAAATCAATTTCACCGGAAAGAATCGCCCTGTGGGTTCGCTCCTGGTTAACGCCCACCAACATATCATCGTAAGGATTCGATAAATCTTGAACAAATGTTCCGTCCCGATCGGGATCATAATCCCAATCCCCAGGCTGTGGCATGATTGAAGGCAGGAGTTCTCTGTAGTAAATATCGCCTAACATCCGAGAGATCCAGCCCACTTGATCCGACCAGATGTTGCTCAACGAACCTGGCACGGCAAAGGGGACTAAACCATCGGCTTGTATTTGTTCCCCCAGTGTCATCATTTCATCCCAAGTCTCAGGGATTTTATACCCATATTTTTTGAATAGGGTTTTGTTGCAGAAACCCCAATCTCAATAAAATCCATGGACATGGGTAATAACTGCCGGCCTCTTTACCCTTTTCAACTAAGTTCATTTCAAGGGTTTCATACCAAGGTTGAGCCGTGTAGGGGTTCACCTGATTGAGGTATTCATTCAGTGCAACCCACTTTCCTTGGCGGCCGTAGCTGTTTGTAACATTGCCGTTATAGATGTCTGGTGCTAAGGTATTTCCGGCCGTAAATTGAGTGCGAATCCAAGTCTCGTAGTTGAGTTTGATGAAGATCATCTCAATCTCAACATCGGGATTCAATGCCTCGTAATTGGCTGCAACTTCTTCTATACCCTCTTTGTAATTTGTAAGCAATGTTGCAACAATAACCTTTTGCTTTTGGGCCGAAGCCATAAAGTGTTGCAGCAGCAAAAACACTAACATGAGTAAGAGAAGGAGTTTGCTTTTCATTAGGGAACATCTCCGCGGATTGAGGTGTTCACCAAAGAAACTTGATCCACTGAAAATCCACTACCCGGCTCTGCCCCGGAGGAGTGCAGCACGATTGCCAAGTGGTTTATATGACCTTGCCACAGAGGCGATTTTCCCAACTCAATTACAATCTTTTGTTGGTTTGAATTTGATGGATCAATCTGGAAAGGAATGTGCTCATCTGATTGCTCTAGTATGGAGCTTTTTGCAGAGTTTCCGTTTTCGTGAGAATAAAACCGAATCTCACCCGAAGTGACATCCGTGGCATTTGCAACAAGGATTTCCAACACATCTTCAGGATGAGCTACAAAGGCAAATTCATGATCCGGGATTTGCAAAATAGCATCCTCTTCACCACTAAGCACAACACTCCAACTGCCGCCCCTGTTCTCAGCAGAGCGCACGCCAGCTCTTGCATAAAGCCCCTGAGATGATTTCTCGTAATCAATTGAGATCAGCTCAGGGTAATCATAAATTCCAAAGGTTGAAACTTCAATGAACGAACCCGTTTCACTGCTGAAAGCGGGTGAGATACGAAAACCTGAAATACGCCCCTGCCAACCGGATTCCCAGCCGATGGGAAATTGGTATTCCCGCAGAACGGAATCGTTCTCAACAATCGGAAAGTGGACTGAGTTTGCTTCGGTGAAATCATTTTCCCCAACGCGCCAAGCAATCTTGGCAAGGTTTGCCCCGGAGCTGTTTTTCAATTTAACGGAAACATATTGATTTGGCTTCGCTTGAAAGGGTTCAGCGTTGTTTACAGAAAGGTGGGCGGTCGGCGAAGTTAATTGGAACTTCGTTGCGGTTTTTTTTTCTAAATTTGTAACATGTGCTAAACCCGTTAGTGTTGAACGCTCAATAAGTTCATGATAATTCCATTCCACAACGGGCTTGGCTGATTGAAGCAGTTGTGCAACTCTTGGAATAGTATTTCGCGTTAGTGCTGAATGGGTAACGGGTATTTCGCCTTGAACAAGATTAGCGATTAGGTTCGATTCAAACACCCTTAGCTCCAACTTGTAGGTGCCTGCACCTTGGGGTTCATGTTGAAAAATCTGTTCGGCAGTATGATCTGCAACTTCAAAGGTATTTTGTAAAATGGGTGAACTCCATCTACCTGATGGAAGCTTCTTTTTGAGGGAAGCAACAACCTTGAAGTCCGATTCCCCGGCGGCGTTCAGGCTGTTTACATCTTGACGCAACGGAATGTGAATCGCCGTGAAGGGTTCCGAAGCCGTAAATTCCACACTTGCATGCGCATCTTTCTTCAGCGTCACTGTAGTTGTGGCTTCTGAATTCGACGACGATTGATTCGCGAGCTTTTCATTTACTCGGTACTTTTCTAATTCCACCAAGGGTTGCCCATTTATATTGCAACGCCAAACACCGTTGCCAGAAACCGCGTAAGCAACCACGCGTAAGGCTTTTGTACCATCAGGAGGCAAAACTGGAATGCTTAACGGGTAACCGGGTGTTGGAATGTAGACTTCTTTACTTCCTATCAGAAACTCTTGCGCGGGTTTACCGTGTTGGGCGTAAACGTAAACTATTATAGATGTGGGAGCGGAACCCTGCGATTCCACAGGGACGGTGACAACGCGAACAGAATCCAGCCCTGTCCCTTTGAGTATTCTGCTTCTAGGCTCCTGCAAGCTTCCCACGGAATC
>DAIOTT010000276.1:0-2544 GCA_036751885.1 Candidatus Sumerlaeota bacterium | reverse complement strand
CTGCAGCCCTCAAAAAAATGGTACTTCCTGCACTCATCGCCGTGGGCGCTCCCGTAGCAGTGGGCTTCATCCTAGGCGCTAGTGCCCTAGGTGGCATGCTGGGCGGGGCACTGCTAGGCTGCGTTCTGTTGGCCCTGATGATGAGCAATGCCGGCGGCGCCTGGGACAACGCTAAAAAGCACATTGAAACCAGCGGCGAAATGGGCGGTAAAGGGAGCGAAAGCCACAAAGCCTGCGTGGTGGGCGATACAGTTGGCGATCCCCTAAAGGATACCAGCGGCCCAAGCATGAACATCCTGATCAACGTGATGGCCATTGTAAGCCTCATTATTGCACCAATTTTATGGAAACTGTAAGTTTTAAATCACCGTTATGATAGCGGATGAACTCGGATGAATAAAGTGCTGATTAATCCGAGTTCGTTTGCTTAATTCTTGGGTGAATTTAGACTTGGTAGGAAAGCTTACGACGAATCGGAGTTCGTCGCCCCCAGGGTTAGCTCAGCTGGTTAGTCCCTCAAGCTAAGTATCAAGTCGATTTTTACGCTTTTACCCTAATAGTACCGCAATCTACAAAATCAGGCGAACAATGTTAGAGGCTTCTTCTGAGCGGCCCACTTGGTTTTTGGAGACGATCTTGAAATCCAGCTCAATTCCTTCAGCCAAATTACGGATGACCGTGCTTTCGCGAACGCCATCGGTTGTATCTAAGATTGTCCAGTGGGTGCTGTTGCTCTCTTTGCTGTGAATTTCAAAGAATATCACCCGACCGCCGGTTCCTCTTTTGGGGCGTTTCCAGCTTAGGCTAACTTGGCCCGCTGCAACGCGTTCGCCTACCAGTTCACGGGCCGCTGCGGGCGGTAGTGACAGCCGATCAATAATGGGAATGGATTTCCGAAGCCGCTCTTTTTGGGGAGCTGGTAACAGCGTAACGCGTTTTCGCACCGAACGAAGCTTTGTAATCAATTCGGCAAGGGATTGATCTTTACTGTAGGTTTTTTTTTGGTAGGCCTTATGGGCTAACTCTTTTTCGTCGCGCTTTTTCTGGTATTCCTTGAGCAAATGAACGAGTTCGTCTTTTTCTTTTTTCAGCTCAAGTTCTTCATGCTTTTCAATAAAATCCAAGATACTTATACAGTAAGACAAAATATCGTCTTCTTTTCTCGGTATGTTGGGAAGCGGCACTGGGATTTCCTATCTAATGTTTTTTCAGAATTATAGATTCGTATCAAACATGGATGAACGAAATCAATAAGCGCAAACAGAAAATAGGTAAATTTTTGTGGAAAATAAGGACAAAAAAGTGGCGGGAGTGACGGGACTTGAACCCGCGACCTTCGGCGTGACAGGCCGACGCTCTAACCAACTGAGCTACACCCCCGCATGTGTCACAAAACGACTGAATAAAATGGTGGGTAGTACAAGATTCGAACTTGTGACATCCAGCTTGTAAGGCTGGCGCTCTAACCAGCTGAGCTAACCACCCACTCTATTCAGAGGCCCTGCAAATGAGGGAGCAAACATATGGTCAAATCGAAGCTAGTCGTCAAGAGGGAAAAATGAAAAAAATAAAGAAAATCTCTCGACCAAGCAACAACCGTAATTGCTAGTATTCTTACCATGCAGAATATACCCCGTTCGTTACAAACTCGGCAAGTCTATCTTGTTCCCCATGATGTGGAAGCATCCGGCGCGCCGCGCGTTACGGTGGATGTTGCCCGCATGCTGCTTGCGGCGGGCTTGCAGTGCACACTTGTATTCCCCGCTAAAGGGGGGCTTGAAGCACAAGCCCGAGCGGAGGGCTTGCCCGTGCGCGTGGTTGCAAACCCGCCGCAGGCAATTGCCACGGCTCGGCTTCTGAAAAAAGCTTCCCTCTTGAAAGCTCGCGTTACGGCGTTTTTTGGCTATTGCAAATTAGCCTGGCAATGTAAGGGGCAAAAACCTCTTTTTTGGGCCGGCAGCTCCGTATTAGTTGAAGTTGTATTGGCCGCATTTGTAACCCGCTCACCTGTAATCGTACACGTGCACGAGCACCTTTCCCACGCCGGGTTTATTTCCACGGTGAAAATTCTGCTGCTCAGCACGCTGGCCACAAAACTTGTATTCGTAAGCAAGCCTACAGCAGCACCTTTTCTGCGGTTTGCTAATAAGCCTAAAATTCAGGTGATTCCCAACCGAATTGAGGCCAAGTATTTCTCCCCGCCAAAGCGTACACTTGCCTTTCGCAGCGAATTGGGAGCTTCGCCGCAGAATTTGGTCATTCTCTCCACGGGTTTCCTAAGCCACAGAAAAGGCTTTGATCTTTTGCTGAAGGCATTTGCCCTCGTTTACCAAAAGAACAACAAATTACGGCTTTGGATTGCTGGAACTGATCCCGACCCCGCCGGTAAGTATGAACGTAAGCTAAAGCGTTTGGCCAAAGGCCTCGGCATTTTAGGGGCTGTTCGTTTTCTGGGGTTTCGGGCAGATTCAGAAGCTGTGCTCGCAAACGCCGATTGCTTTGTTTTGGCGTCGAGGAACGAGGCGCTGCCGCTTTCCTTGGCGG
>DAIOTT010000275.1:0-2563 GCA_036751885.1 Candidatus Sumerlaeota bacterium | reverse complement strand
GCTTTCCGGGTTGATTTGATCAATCCTAAAGCCTCTGTCGAATTTGACGAATGGCAAATGTTTGCTTACTAAGGACAATTCTATGAACCGCATAAATAAGGACTACCACTTCGCCCTTCCCGCTCTTTGCCAATCAACATCTCCTTTTCAGAGAATGTTGTTTGGTGCGGCTGCAACTGGTTTCATTGTCAGTATAATTCCCACGGCTATTTCTGCTGGTGAATTGGTCAACCATGATTCCGTCGCTGCGGCACAAGCAAAGGCGCTTTCCTCCGCTTCACACCCTAAAATATCCAGTGATTTGGATTATGTTGTGAAACAGTTTTCGGGGAAAAGTTCCAAAGCGCTCCGCATTCAAACGATGGATGCCATGAATGCAATGTCCGCCAAACAGATTGTACAACTTGATTCAAAGTCCTATGAAAGCATTCAAGTTTACATCCGGGTGGATGAAGTTTCGGACGATCTAATTTCCACTTTAGAATCCTTGGGGGTGGAAATTGATGTTATTTCTAGTCTTCGACCCATTATTCAGGCCTATGTTCCACTGTCGAAGCTCAACGAAGTCGCAAGTATTGCAGGTGTAGCGGAGGTTACTCGTCCGTCCTACTCCCTGGCAACCGCAGGCCCTAATATTACTGAAGGGGACTTGATTCAAGGAACGAACTTTATTCGATCCGGGTTTACGTTTTTCTCTCAAAACCTCGATTCAATTGATGGGTTTGGGACAACGATTGGTGTTATTTCTAACTCATTGTTCGCAAGAGTCGGTAATGAGACAGGTGTAACAGCTAAAGGCCAATGTAACAACCTTCAAAGAAATGCCCTTCAAGATGAACTTCCTTTTCCAGAATTAGCAACGGATCTTCCAATTGTTTACTATGATCAATTTGGCAATCCCGTCGTTTACAATTGCCCTAATGCTTCAGATTTTGCACAAAACAATCAGGATTCCGGTTTTTTCGGGGCGATTGACATATTCCCCGACTTCATGGAGTCCCACCGCATTCCGGGTGCATCTGCTAACTCACCTGTTCAGCCTTTTCGCCCTTACCCAGAAGGGGCTGCAATGCTTGAAGTTGTACACGATATTGCCCCAAGCGCCCGTAAACTTTATGCCGATGGCAGAACATCGTTAAACCTTGAACGGGCGCGGCAATTTCTTGTTCCTTCAATCAACCAACAAGCCAGCTTTACAAATAGTAAAAACGTGGATGTGATTGTTGATAACTTGGTGTTCTTCAGTGAAGGCCGTTTTGATGGCAGCAGTGCTATTTCACGGCAGGCGAGCAGGCTTTCCCGCACTCGTAATATTCCATATTTCGTCTCCGTGGGGGGGCAAACTTCCACTGACTTCCGTTCAAGATCTGAACCGGGTTTGTTTCCGTTTTTCGTGAATGCCTACTTCAACCCAGACCCTCGTCCCACTCGTTCCGCAATTCATAGCTGGTCGCCTAATACGAGTTTCGATCGTGATGAGATTTTGGACATCGAAGGAGTTCCTGGAACCACGCTTGAATTAACGTTGATATGGGATGACATCTGGGACGATTTTGGCGCCCGGGCAACACTGGATTTTGATATGTACCTAGTCAGTACAAGTGGTTCAGGTCCCGTTGATCTTTCCGATGCAATTGCTTCAAGTACAAGAACTCAAAATGGTAGTGCCTCAAATCCGATTGAACAAATTCTGTTCAGCATAGGTGGAGAAGCATCTTTAGCAGAACGGCAATTAGGTGTTATGATTGTAGACCGCAATACCGGCACTGGTTCTAAGACGTTCTTTACGCTGTTGATTGAAAATGCAACGGTATTGGATAGCCAGTATTTGACTCATGGTGTGCCGGTAAATAATGCCGATGCATTAGCCCCAGTCATCAGCGTTGGGCACATTGATATTGCAAATTCAATTTCTAACCTCAGCTTTACCAACGATGTCATCCCCGGTTTGCTTCCCGGTGCGCCACACCAAACATCCTTCTTTAGTTGGTATGAAAACCAGTCAAGCCCTGATGTCATTAGCTATGGTTCTGTAACAACCGCAGTAACAGGTGATCGTGGTTTTGCCGGCCCCTCCAGTGCTGTTTCTCACATTGCGGGTTATGCGGCGTTATTGCGCCAGCGTTTTCCTGAGCTTCCGCCACAACGGATGCTTGAGCTGCTTACAGATACCTCAGGCCTGAGTGATGACGGTACGCCCATTGTTCAATTCGCTACCGATATTACGCCCCGTGGTGAATTTGGCGTGGATACAGCCGCTTTCAACAAGGCTCCGCAGTATTTGCGGCCTAACACTTTTGCTCTCTATAATGCATTGGTTGAAGGTGATACCAATGCTTACGGTAATTTAGTTGTAAACAGCCTTTCACTGGCATCGGCTGAACCCGTGATTGACGAGAACGGTGTTGCCTCTGAACATGGTCTTAAAATGAAAACCACTTGGTCTCAAGAATTGGCTTCTGCCGATGATTTGTTGCGGGTGAGTGATCTTGGCCTTGAAATTCAATCGAACAGCAACCGCACCTCTCGTTGGGTTAGCCCAAAAATTCAAACTCATGATTCT
>DAIOTT010000274.1:0-2591 GCA_036751885.1 Candidatus Sumerlaeota bacterium | reverse complement strand
ACGCCAATACCGATGCATTACTATCGGGTTCCACTGGGGCAATTAATACCACCCTGACGCGCAACGGAATGGATGCTTGCCTGAATGCCTTTGCCAGTTTTTATCCGCCGCTTAGGGTTGATCTACTTTCCACCCAAGTTGTTCCCAATAACAAAGTGCGCTTAGAGTGGTCTGATCCCGCCTTTACCACCAATGAGTACACTGTTTACCAAGCAACTGCGGGTTTGCCAGCGTTGAATATCCTTACCGTGGGGCCTACTTACATAATTGAATCGGGTGTAAGCACAACGTCCCTAGGATTGAATAACAGCGATTACAGCGATACCGGGGCTTTTGCCAATAGTACTTCTCACAGCACCGCCCCGGGGCTTACGCCCGAGCTTGGTTCACGCTTTATTGTGCCAACTTCCGGTGTTGGAATAGCAACGTTCACCCCAAGCAATCTTCCTGAAGGGCGCTATAAAGTTGATGTTACTTGCTTCAATTTTAGCAGTGCTGATGCGCACAATGTAACGGTTTCCATTACGGAGAGAAATCAAACCGGCGGGAATATTACCAAAACAGGCCGCTTTGAACTTACCAATCAAACGGCGGGTGATTTATGGCGAAACGTAGGCACAATTGATTTTGTTCCGGGTAGTGGGCACAGCATAAGCTTTTCAAATTCCACCCAGACAAGCACAGGCTCCAACGATCGTATGAACCCCGCTGCGGTGCGTTTTATTCCGTTATTTGCTGAAGTCAACGCTCCCGTGGGTTCAGGTTTGACCAACTATTCTGTTCGGGCGGTTGGCCCCAGGGGTTTTCAAAGCAAACAATCGAACGAGTTCTCTACTCGGCAAAATAATGCAAGTCTTTCTAAGGCGCTCATTGTGGACGGATTCGACCGTTGGGATCGTACACAAGCGGATAATCCCGAGCGCAATTTCCATGCGTTTGTCCCCATTCATGCTGATAGCCTTAGCGCCGTGAATATTGATTCCGTGGCGAACGAATGGGTTGAGCGGGAAAACGTAAACCTTCAGGATTACGATTCCGTTTTCTGGGTCTTGGGGGAAGAATCCACTGCCGATGAAACCTTCAGCGTTGTGGAACAACAACTGGTAAGGTCGTATCTAGAATCGGGCAAAAACCTTTTTGTTAGCGGGTCTGAAATTGCTTGGGATCTGGATCGTGCTTCCGGCCCTTCAGCTGGGGATCGTGATTTTTTGAATACTGTTTTGCGGGCTGATTTTCCATCCAATGCAAATGATGATGCCAACACCTACACGGTTAGGGGTTCTGTAAACAGTATTTTTGAGGGCATTTTACCCTTCAACTTTGATGATGGAAGCGAAACAACTTACGATGTAAACTTCCCGGATGTGCTTGCCCTTTCCAATGGTTCCACAAGCGCCTTTGAATACGTTGGCGGTACAGGTGGAAACGCTGGCGTGCTGTATGATGGTTCTCAGGGCGGTGGAAAGTTAGTTTACCTTGGTTTTCCGTTTGAAACGATCATTGATAAATCAACACGCGATGAGATTATGGCTCGCGTAAGTCAGTTCTTTGGTTTAGAAACAAATCAAGTATTAGATGTTTGGATGATGTTCTAAACAAGTGCTCATTTATCTGTAATCTGAGACTTACACCCCACTTTTTTGAAGGAGTATTACCGTGAGCTCTCATCGTAAATCCTCAAAATTACCAATAATCTCCATATTGTTTGCAGCAATTGTTGTTATTGTAGCCGTTGTTGTGATCAATCAAAAACAAACCCTGCAATACGCCCTCCCGGTTGCGGGGATTGAACAAATCTCCGCAAACACCAACGTTGTGTTTGAAGGTGAAATTGTTGGCTCGGTAATTTCAACCAACGCGGAAGAGCGCAACGCGGTGGTAAGCATCTTCCCTGCTTATCGCAGCCGGTTGCCTTTACCTGATTTCATTGATGCGGATGCAGCGCAGCAAAACGGCAGAACCGTATTGAAACTTACACGCCTTGATTCACCCGCTGCTGAAAGCTCGTTGAATACCCAGGCGATTATGGACTCCGCAGAATCACTTCTGAATACATCCGTGGATAAACTGAACGATGCGAAACGTTGGTTTGAAACGGGTACAGGCAACGAACTACGATTGAAAACTCAAGATTTTTTGGCGGATTTAGAACGCAAGGCAGACAGTAAATCCGCCGAGGTTCGGCAGGAGGTTTTCGTGAAACTTGCCGAAGGGGAACAACTTGTGCAGGAGTTGAAAACACGGTACAATCAAGAGTACGCTGCAGAAGTTGAACAAACCCTCAGCACAATCCGTGAAAAGGCAGAAGCTGTTTCAAATCAAGCCAAAGAAACCGTTCAAGACATAACAGCGAAAGAACCAGAAGAAGAGTAATTCCTTGATTCATTGGCTAATAATCCCGCAGTGAATAAAGCTGGCAACCCCCACACTTACCACCTAAACAATGCGAGGCTGACTAAAAATCTCGCTGAACTGATGTGATCATTCGTGCAAAAAGCCGCATTACCGCCCCCGTTTTCCAGCGCCTGCAAGCGTTTGCCCAAAGAAATACAGGGCTTGTGCACGGAGTTTTTGCAGCTTCACTTTTCCAT
>DAIOTT010000273.1:326-2604 GCA_036751885.1 Candidatus Sumerlaeota bacterium | reverse complement strand
ACATTTTCAACCGATCCATCCCAAACAAACCGGCTTCATCGCCGCCGGTTCCAGCGCGAATTTCCAGCAGGATGTTCCGATCATCCAACGGATCTTTTGGCAGTAAGCGGTATTCAAGATCCTCGGAAAATTGGGTAAGTTCACCTTCCGCTTCCGCTAAATCCATCTGCGCAAGTTCACGCATTTCAGGATCCGTTTCAGATTCCAACAGTTCATTAGCTTGCTGTATGCGCTTTTCCGAATCAAGGGCTCGCTTAGCTAATTCTATGGTTTCGGAAAGTTCGCCGTGCTCGCGTCCCAACTCTGCCATTCGCTTTTGATCGCCCGTTACAGTTGGGTCCGCAAGTTGGCCTTCCAAAGCCGAAAACCGATGGTTTAATTGTTCTAAGCGAAGTTCAATTTGTGATTTTTTTTGGTCTGCTGTCATCTGATTAATTCAATTCTATCTCGGGTGTTTCATCCTCAGCCTCATCACTGGGGCCGGAGGTTGCTTCAAGTTCGTATTCCTCTAGTTTGCGGTACAAGGTTTTCCTGCCTAAACCCAACACACGGGCTGCTTTAGCTTTATTGCCGTTCAGTTTTGCCAAAGTTGCACGAATCAACTCTTGCTCTGCTTCGCGAACTGTCATGCCTACCCGGAGCTTCAAATGGTGCTGCGGCTCTTGTTCGCCTGCAATATCCGGGGGTAAATTTGCCGGCAAAATCTCCTTCCCACTCGTCAGAATGCAAATGCTTTCCATCATAGTGCGCAACTGCCGAACGTTGCCCGGCCAATTGTAGCCTTGTAAAAGATCCATTGCCTTGGGGGAAAGCGTTAGATTTCTGCCGTTTTCTTTGTTAAATTGAATCAGAAAATGATGCACCAAAAGGGCAACATCATCCTGCCGTTCACGCAGTGGGGGAAGCTTGATGTTGATGACATTCAGGCGGTAGTATAAATCCTCGCGAAAACGCCCTTGCTTTACTTCTTCCTTTAAATCGCGATTTGTTGCGGCAATAATACGAACATCTACTTTCACAATTTTTTGCCCGCCCACACGCTCAAACTCTTGCTCTTGTAGAACGCGCAACAGCTTCACCTGAAACTCCGGGGTTGTTTCCCCAATTTCATCTAGAAAAATTGTTCCTTTATTCGCTGCTTCAAAACGCCCGGCCCGCTGGCTTAGTGCACCGGTAAAGGCGCCTTTCTCATGGCCGAACAACTCGCTCTCCAATAATGATTGGCTAAGAGCCCCGCAGTTGACCGCTACAAACGGCTTGTTCTTACGGTTGCTGTTGAAGTGAATGGCCTTAGCAACCAGCTCTTTACCGGTGCCTGTTTCTCCATCAATCAAAATGCTGGCTCGGGTGGGCGCAACCTGACGAATAATCTGGAAAACTTTCTGGATTTGATCTGAATTTCCGATGATGTTATCAAACCCGTAGCGCTCGTTTACTTGAACCCGTAATTCTTCGTTTTCCTTTTTCAAGTCTCGCTGTTCAAACACGCGTGTCACAAGAATGTTTAGCTCTTCAAGGTTTACGGGTTTAATGAGATAATCAAAGGCGCCTAATTTCATAGCATCCACGGCGGTTTCTACGGTTCCGTGGCCGGTAAGCATAATAAATTCAACGTGCTCATGATCCTCGCGAACACGCTCTAACAGCTCAATGCCCGTCATTTTGGGCATTTTTAAGTCAGAAAGTACCAACCCAATTTGCTCTTCGGAGAGAATATTCAGGGCTTCTTCACCGTTTGCAGCAAGAAAAACTTTCTCCGCCTGGTTCTCAAGGGCCCACTTAAGGCCTTCCCGTGTGTTCTTTTCGTCGTCAACAATCAATATAGAGTGAGGCATAATTGCACGTCCTTACAAAACTGTGTAAATACTATGCAATTCCCGGGGCAAATCAAGCAGCAGTTTATGATATTTCAAAAAAACCCTTCACCTACCGTGTAAAATATGACACTAAATCAACCTGTTGAACGTATTGCACTTTCTTATTTTCCCTCAATGTAGGAATCACCATGCAAAAAACCTCGTTACCGATCCTGATATGCGACGATGAAAAAAACATGCGGCGCATGCTGAAGGATGTGCTTGCAGGTGAAGGGTACGCGGTTGAATGTGCTGAAAATGGCAAGGAAGCTTTAAAGCTTATTGAGGATAATAACGGCAATTATTCCCTGCTTATAACGGACCTTACCATGCCTGAAATGGATGGGTTCAAGCTGATTGAAAATCTGAGGAAGTTGGGTTTCGGAATTAGTGTAATTGTGATTACAGCCTACGCCACCATT
>DAIOTT010000273.1:0-316 GCA_036751885.1 Candidatus Sumerlaeota bacterium | reverse complement strand
GGCCGACCAAAGAACAAACCATGCGCTCCGGCGCCGTGGATTTCATTGTAAAGCCCTTCGGTATTGAACAAATCAAGACAGCCGTTCGCCGCTCGTTGGACAGCCAAACCCTGCTGAAACACGCGAGTTTTTCCAAACCTAAAATGCCCGGCAACAACGAACCAGAGCACAACATTATTGGCAGCGACGACCGCCTAAAGCAAATCTTCAGCTTAATCTCCCGTGTTTCAAACCTCGATACATCAGTCCTCATCCAGGGGGAATCAGGAACCGGTAAGGAGCTTGTGGCGCAGGCGATTCACTACAACGGAAACCG
>DAIOTT010000272.1:0-2631 GCA_036751885.1 Candidatus Sumerlaeota bacterium | reverse complement strand
CTGGCGCCGTTGCCGGCGAAAATATTCCCTCCCACGTGTGGAAAGTAGGAACACCCGCAGACCACTTTTGGGAAAAACCCTTTGAGCCCCTGAAACTCCTGAAACTTATTGATGACTACATGAAGCAAAAGATTGGCTTCACTCCCCTTGAATCCGGAACCGGAACCAATAACGATGACCCCCAAGAATGATGGGAACACCGAAGACGCAAAAGCCCCCGATAGAGCATGCGAAAACTGCGGCCGCTGGGTGGATCACCGTGAAACTCTTTACCAAGTAAAGCTGGAAATTTACGCGGAAAAAACAACCGACCTTACCCAATCCCTTGAAGAAACTGAGGAGAATCAACAAACCCTAGAACAGCTGATTCACCAACTCACCAACATGAGCGAAGAACAAGTTCAAGAAGCAACAGATCAAGTTTACGAAAACTTTCACTTCAACCTATGCCCCCAATGCCGAAGCGAACTCCACAAAAGAATCCATCAAAGAAAGAACCTTCTAGTGTGATTGCCAAAAATAATGGCCAACAGCTTATCGGTCTGGAATTTTTGCATTCACTCTTACCTTCTAAACATGTTTACTCAAACGCCTTTGCCCAATACTCCGCGCCATACCCTGGTGCAACTTACGCAAATACCCATTCCCCTGCACAGCTGCCTTCCCCAACTGGAAAGCTACCGAACCTACCCGGTGGTCACAACCCACCCTGATTCTCAAGAGCCCCTGATGAACGCCCTTGCCGCTGGCCTGCCCGGCAGAAGCATCTACGCCGAAACCGACGGCTGGAATGCCCCCTACCACCAGCCAATCCCCGGCGCGCCAAACGGTGTTTGGGTTCGCAAAACCGTGCTTGAAAAGCTAGAACGCATCAACCACAGGCTTGCAGAGATTGGCCTAGAATTATACCTGTTGGATGGGTTTAGAACAATCCAATGCCAACAGGGCATCTATAATTGGATGAAAGCCACAACCGAAAAAGCCTACCCTTACTACTCACAACAACAAGTGAAAGAACACCTGCGCAACTTCATCTCAGATCCCAGCAACTTCAACCCCCTTGATTCCACCACCTGGACAAGCCACATCACCGGCGGCGCTATTGATCTTACCCTGCGGCACAAAGCCAGCGCCACACTGCTGGAAATGGGCGGCGTGTTCGATGATCCCTCCCCCATTAGCTTCACCTCCTACTATGAAAACCTGGAGCTCCCCCAAGCCCACTCAGCAACCCACGCTGAAGCCCGCCGCAACCGCCGGTTGCTCTACCACATGATGCGTACCGAGCACTTCACAAGCCTACCTGCCGAGTGGTGGCACTTTGACTTCGGCGATCAACTTTGGGCCCGCAACAACGCCCACTACACGGATGAATTCTCCAACCAACAACACACGGCATTCTACGGGCCAGCACAGCTGAAGGAATAAAAAAACGCGGCGCATGAATGCATTTCAGGCGCCGCGTTCTATTTTCTTCAATCCCAACGTGGATTGTTGGGATGACTCACCATAAACTGTGGGGGAGATTTTGTAAGGCTAGCTTAGAATTTTTCCAATTCACCGGAGAATTCATTCCGGCGGAAAACAGTCATTTTGCCTTTGTTGTAATCATCAATGGCAGCTTCCAAAGGATCAAAGTAAACCTCACTCGTGGAGGGCTGGTTATAGGCCTTGGCAATATCTTTTGCACGTTTGGCAATAACCGTGATGGAAAGGTATTTTGAATCTTCGTATGAAAGGTTTGTTAGGTTTTTTTCTGACATAAGTTTCACGGGCTTTCTGGTTCGGGTGGTAAAAACAATTCCTTCCCTATATAGATCGGGAAGGAATCGTAGTTCAAGGGTTTATTTTTGCTGGGGGCTAAATGCGGCAGCCCTCAGCGCGGGTTGCATTACTTGTTGTCGTCCACTTTTTCAAACTCAGCGTCCACAACATCTTCATCGGCGCTTGCAGCTTTTCCTGCTGAGCCTGCAGCTGCATCTTGCCCGCCAGCGGCTCCGCCGGGTGCACCGGCACCCGCTGCGGCGTAAGCTTTTTGCCCAACCGCTTGCAGGTTTGCTTCAAGCTCTTCTTTCGCCGCTTTTAGCGCAGCCTGATCATCTGATTCCAAGGCTTTCTTCAGTTTATCAACGCCAGATTCAATGCTGGCGCGGTCGGCTGAATCCACTTTGTCGCCCATTTCCGTCAAAAACTTGCCGGCTTGGTACGTCAAGGAATCTGCTTCGTTGCGCAGGCTTACTTCCTCGCGTTTTTTCTTATCCTCATCAGCGTGGAGTTCTGCTTCGCGAACAAGCTTTTCAATTTCATCTTCTGCAAGGCCGCTGCCTGCTTCAATGGTAATGCGTTGTTCTTTACCAGTGCCTTGGTCTTTGGCAGTAACATTTAGAATGCCGTTTGCATCAAGATCAAACGTTACTTCAATCTGCGGAACGCCACGAGGTGCTGGGGCAATACCGTCGAGCTTGAAGTTGCCAAGGGTTTTATTGTCCTTCGCCATTTCGCGCTCGCCTTGTAGAACGTGAATTTCCACGGAGGGCTGGCTGTCTGAGGCGGTGGAGAAGGTCTGTGATTTTTTGTAGGGAATGGTGGTGTTGCGCTCGATGAGCTTGGTGCACACGCCGCCAAGGGTTT
>DAIOTT010000271.1:671-2634 GCA_036751885.1 Candidatus Sumerlaeota bacterium | reverse complement strand
AGAACAGAACAAAAAAACCTGCGCGATCGCGTCAGGACTTTAGAGAATGGGTATAAATAAAAAATAAATTCCGTCCTAAGGCAAGGCAAACGAGATATTAGGGACAAATTTAGGGATTACTGAAGTTGTTAGCCCAACGGCATACATGTGCGGGAACAAAGGGCGCTGTTTCATTCTTACGTTAGAAGAGGTGGGCGGCCTAGAATGCCGTTACCGATTATTATTCATCGGGTGCTGAGAGCATCTATACATCGGGAACAAACCGTATTGAATTCGGTGGAATGGGTGAATGGCCAATTCAGGGGACAGCTTTACTTTTTACGAAATCGATCAGCAAGGGTGCCAGCGGGAGGGACATGGTTAGCAGGGCGATTACGAGGAGAAAGAAGTTCGCATCCTGCAGGGTCTCCGGAAACCGGGCTTTGCCTTGAAAAGTTTGCAATACGGCGTAAGCGAGTAATAGCGTGTGGCCCGCCGTGGTAAGGATGATTGCTTTATTCTGGGTGGGGGCGCCCCAGCGGTATAGGGTCATGAGCCAGACTTGAATGGGGAGAATTTGGATGGAGTGGATGGTGACGCCGTGCACAAACTTCAGCACGCCTGCCTCGCCCCAGATGTCGGGTGCTTGATTTTGGCTAACTCTGTTGATTCCGTAGATGAGCATGTAAACGCCGAACAAGCAGGAGAACTGAAGGAAGAGCATTCCCGCACGAACCGCCCAGCGCATGGCAAAATTTGCATGGAATTTTTGAACAAAGGTAAAATACCCCAGCCAAAAAATTGCGAGCATCAAGCAAATTACAGCAACATCGATTGTGTAGTGTATGAATGAATCCAGTGGGCTGGTGTTGTTGAAATGCGAGGCCTCGCCCCGCCAAGGTTGTAGGCTGATCAACGCGACTTCTAACAACGCTGTGGCGGCAATAACCCAAGCCAGCAGGAGCTTGTGTTTTGTTTCAACGAGTTGCAGAATCCAACCGAGGGACAGTACTGTTACACCCGTGGAAATGCCGAACAGGATGGGTTTACGAAATGAAATGGGCCCTGATAAATCCCTGGGCCCTAGGATTGCAGGAATGATGTGGAAAATCCCCACCAAAATTAAAATCGCTCCACTTATTAGCAACATCCGCGATGGGAAATTGCCGTTGCGAACGATTGACCTAAGGGCCCTGTAACTTTGTACAACTAGGTGCATGGAGATAGATAGATTCTTAGCTGGATGATTCAATACCCGCAGGGGGTGAGTTGGATTTTCAATTTGCTTGTGTGTGCTGCCATAGGGAGCGCACCTTTAGCTTTGGGAGCAGGAATAAGGCCGGAATGCAATGCGAGAGCTTTGCAATTATCGTTTGGAATTTGCGCTGCACGGATCATTTCATCTTGGCATTTGGCCGTGCTGAGTTTACCCCAACGGTAGGGGGGTTGTTAATGAGAAATTAGTGATTTTTTTGCGCGGAGAGAATGCTTAGGATTACTGCTTCGGCGACTTTAATGCCGTCAATACCAGCGGAGAGAATCCCCCCGGCGTAGCCTGCGCCTTCGCCCGTGGGGTACAGGCCTTTAGTGTTGATGCTTTGGTAGGTTTCCTCGTCACGCTTAATACAAATGGGGGATGAGGTACGAGTTTCCACACCCGTAAGCACGGCATCGGCAAGATCAAAGCCGGCGATTTGTTTGGCAAACGCGGGGAGCGCCTCGCGGATTGCAGTAATAGCAAACTCCGGAAGGGCAGTGCTTAGGTTGCACAAGTGTACGCCGGGGGTGTAGGAGGGCGTAACTTTTCCGAATTTTGTGGAGGGCCGATTTGCCAGAAAATCCCCTACAAGTTGGCCGGGTGCCTGGTAGGTTCGGCCCCCAAGCTCAAACGCCCGGGACTCCCAGAACCGTTGAAACTCCATTCCCGCAAGGGGCCCGCCGGGGTAATCTTTTGGGGAAATCCCGACAACGATGCCGCTGTTGG
>DAIOTT010000271.1:0-661 GCA_036751885.1 Candidatus Sumerlaeota bacterium | reverse complement strand
GCGTTGCGCTCGTGGCGGGTGTATTGGCTCATGCCGTTGGTCACCACGCGCCCAACCTCTGAGGTAGAGGCCACGACTGTCCCTCCGGGGCACATGCAGAAGCTATACACGGAACGGCCGTTGCTGGCATGATGCACAAGTTTGTAATCCGCAGGGCCAAGCAACCGGTTGCCGGCGTTCGGGCCGTAACGGCTGCGATCAATTAAGGATTGAGGGTGCTCGATCCGGAATCCGATGGAAAAAGGCTTTGCTTCAATGTAAATTCCCTTGCGCAAAAATAATTCAAATGTATCGCGAGAGCTGTGGCCAATTGCTGCAATCAGGTGGTTGGTTTCCACCCGCTCGCCGCTTTCAAGGATCGCCGCCTGAATTTGGCCTTCAGCAATATCAACGTCTACGACTTTGCTTTGGAAGCGAATTTCCCCGCCCATGGCAAGAATTTTGGCCCGCATTTTTTCCAGTATGCCGATGAGTTTGTAGGTTCCGATGTGGGGCTTGGCGAGGTATAATATCTCCGGCGGCGCCCCGGCATCCACAAATTCTTGAAGCACTTTGCGGCCGTAATGCTTGGGATCTTTGACTTGGCTGTAGAGTTTGCCATCGGAAAACGTGCCGGCCCCCCCTTCGCCGTACTGCACGTTGGACTCAGGGTTGAGTATGC
>DAIOTT010000270.1:1558-2673 GCA_036751885.1 Candidatus Sumerlaeota bacterium | reverse complement strand
CCAACATACAGAGTTGGATGATTTACTAATTCGCATCTAACATCCAAAATAAATCACGTTATTTGGCCTATTTAAACAATCTGTGAATTCGACTTTTGCTTGCAAGACACTCCTCAAATTCGATATATTTCAAAATCTAAGTCGGTAAAAAGAAAGCCTTAGACAAAGAAAATTTTTGTTTGGTGTACACAGGCAAATGAGAAAAACAGCCTTCAGCCTCATCGAGCTTATTAGCGTGGTTGCAATCATTGCAATCCTGGCGGCTATTGCCGTTCCAAATTTTTTAGAGGCACAAGTACGCTCAAAAATCGCCCGGGTTCGCGCTGATTTGCGCACCCTTGCAACGGGTCTTGAAGGTTACGCTGCGGACAACAACCGCTATATTGACTCAAATGCTTTGCTTACTCCCCCTTTTGCTACCTTCGGTATTTCTCCGAAGTTTGCCGATCCTAATTACCCTGCAAATACTCTCCCCTTGTTGACAACTCCCGTTGCTTACTTGAGTGAAGCGATTTTGGAGGACCCGTTCGATGTTGGCACAACGCCGCCCTTTTTCTACGGGTACGTAAATACGAAAATCGCCTCGGCTCAGGACTTAACCACCCTAGGCTTTGCACCAGGGGACGCAGACTTACAGGCTCATGATGTGCAAGAGCACAACTACATGATAACCAGCTTAGGGCCTGATTCCTACAGTTACGTGAAAAATCCGGATGCTAAAGGGGATCAGGGAATTCTGAATGCTCTTTCATATTTGGCTAGACCAGCTTCTGGCGTTGGCAGCAACATGCTTTACGATCCCAGCAACGGCACCGTTTCACAGGGTGAACTTGTGCGCACGGCCAAAGGCATGCTGAACTAGGGACACAATACCTCCATTATTGGGAAATTTGCGTCCCTTTCAATAAATGATTTTTCCTGAACCAGCGTTCCTCTACTTTTTTCTCCCCATATTACTATTCATCTATACCATCATTCCCAAATCTGGTAAGAACGGTTTACTGCTTCTTTTCAGTTTGTTTTTCTATGCTTGGGGAGAAGGGGCGTATATTGTTATTATGGTATTTTCCATTCTGTGGAATTTTCAGTTTGGGAAGAAAATAGACCAGCAAGTG
>DAIOTT010000270.1:0-1548 GCA_036751885.1 Candidatus Sumerlaeota bacterium | reverse complement strand
TGGTTCCAGCGCAGCAAATAATACTGCCAAACGCACGCTTGCCCTTGCAGTGGCAGGGAATCTTGCGTTGCTGGGATTTTTCAAATACACCGCTTTTTTTGTGCATCAGGTGAATGATTTACTTTTGCCCAACTCGGTTCAACTTACGGAACCAACGCTGCATTTGCCGATTGGGATTTCGTTTTTCACGTTTCAAGCAATTTCCTACATTGTGGATGTTTATCGGCGGCAAATTCCTGCTCAAAAGAATTTGCTGAATTTAGGGCTCTACATCAGTTTTTTTCCCCAACTAATTGCAGGGCCGATTGTTCGTTACCAAACGATTGCCGCTGAAATTGAAAACCGCACTGTAAGCCTTGGCTTGGCTGCTTTAGGCGTCAGAATATTTATACTAGGGCTTGCGAAAAAAGTTTTGCTGGCAAATACCTTTGCCTACGCTGCAGATCAGATTTTCGCACTCCCGTCAGATTCCCTTTCAACATCCCTCGCTTGGTTGGCGATTGTGTGTTACGCCCTGCAAATTTATTACGATTTTTCCGGCTATTCCGATATGGCAATTGGGCTGGGGAAAATGTTCGGGTTTAATTTTCCTGAAAATTTTCGCACGCCCTACGCTGCCCGCTCCATGCGGGACTTTTGGCGGCGCTGGCACATTACGCTTTCAACGTGGTTCAGGGATTATTTGTACATCCCGTTGGGGGGAAATCGGGGCTCAGGATTGGGAACATCATTCAACTTAATTGTGGTGTTTTTTCTTTGCGGATTGTGGCACGGCGCGGGGATTAACTTTATACTTTGGGGATTGTACCACGGAGTATTTCTTGCCCTTGAGCGCTTGCCCGTTCTGCAAGGGTTCGTTCGAGTTCCAAGATTAATTCAGCACGTTTATGTGATCTTTATCTTCCTGATGGGGTGGGTTCTGTTCCGGGTGGAATCTTTGGAATTGATCATGAATTTCTACCAAACGCTCTTTGGGTTTGGGGCTGAGCCAAGCGTTTTATACCCTGTTGCCCGCTACATGCAGAATGACCTGATGATTGCATTGATCATAGGCGTAGTATGTTCCGCGCCTGTAGGTGCTTGGGCTAAGTGTAAGCTTGCAAGTTTGAGCAACGGCGAAGGCAATTTACCGAGAGTTGTTTTGATTGTTTTTGACTTTGTGCTTTTAGGCCTGCTGTTGCTTTGCATGATCCGAATCGCCGCACAGCAGTATAGTCCGTTTATTTATTACCGGTTTTGAGGAAAATCATGGAAACAACCACCCCGATTCCCGAAGATTCGCCCACTCAGAATAAGTTGTTTGTGGCAGTATTTTGCGCTTTACTTGTGCTCCCGCTGGCGGGCTCGTTTCTCCCCCTGGATCCTCACAAAATTGAAGGCGATGATGTGGATTTGATTACGCAAGAGGCGAAAAAAACGCCGACTGGTTTGTTGGGGACATGGACTCGGAAAATCAAGTCTGACTACGGGTTTCGGGGTTCCCTTTTGTTAATGCACGGTTTGCTGGAGTACCACATTCTGCATACAAATCAAAACGGCGTTCTGTTT
>DAIOTT010000269.1:0-2730 GCA_036751885.1 Candidatus Sumerlaeota bacterium | reverse complement strand
ATAGTAAGGGGGTTTATAGAAAGCATACTTCCGGAATGGACCGAAGCCGAGCCTGAAACGCTACAATGCATCTAAGGTTTTGCATCCGCTTGTTGGCATTTACAGCCTTGGGGTTACTTCAGTATATCCTTCAATACCCTGTAATGCACCTCAGCCATGCGCATGAACCCTAAGTCTGTGGGGTGTACGCCGTCCACTGTGGCTTCTTCTGGGCCGGCGATCAGGTCGCGGCCGGGGATGTAGGTGAAGTTTTGCAGGCCCGAGGCGGTGAGCTTGGCGATGATCTCCTCCATGCGGTTATTGCGGTCGGGGAGTTTGTCGCCCATAATGTGGCCCACTAGCACCAGCGGCACGGTGGGGTGGTGCTGGCGCAGGCGGTTGATAAAGGGGATGTAGCGCTCGCCCATCAGGGCAGTTGTGGTGTTCGGGAGAGTATCGATGACGATCACGGCGGGATCGAGTTCGCCGAGGAGGTCGGCGATTTCAATTTCCATGGCTCCTGCGCCAGAGAAGCCCAGGTTGATGACCTCGCGGTTGAGCCAGCGGCGAAGCAGGGCGGTGTGGGCCATGCCGGTGCGCGAGGCGCAGCCCCCTTGCACGATGGAGGTGCCGTAGAAGACGATTGGTTTTTTCGCAGGGTTTGGGGCGGGTTGTTGTAACGTTGCTTGGGGGTCGAGCCCAATTTCCAGCGTGTTGCAGGTGGCATACAGGGGAAGAAAGAGGAGGAATTCCCGTTCTTCTGCCGTGGGGAAAGTGGCGAGCGTGGCCGTGGTGGGGCCAGTATTTGGTTTCCCCACGCCGGCCCAACTCCACTGGCTTTTTTCTGGGGCGGTGGCGTTGCGGATGTAAAGATCAAGCCCGCTGACGCCGATGGCGGTCATGTTTTTCAACTGCCCTCCGCCGGGCCATTTGGTGGCGATTGTTTTGGAGTTTGTGGTAAAGTGAATCGCAAGGCCGGCGCTATAGCGCGACTGCACCCATACTTTTTCGGTGACAAGGCTTTGGGCGGAATCGGGGAGGCGCACAAAGGGGGTTTCCGTTTGCCAGCCTTTGCCCTCAAGCCTCAGGGTGGCGGCATCGCGCCAAGCAATCTGCTCTTCGGCCTCGGCTTTTGTTTTTGCAGCTTGAACAGCGGGATCCAAAGGGGTTGGATTGGGGCGGTGATTTTTTCCGCCACACCCGGCTAATAGGGCGAGGGACACAAGGGCGATTGAGAGGAGTTTACTCTGCAACACGGTAGCTCACTTTCTTTAGGAAATCAATTTTTCGGTTCCACTTGGATTCAATAAAAAGAATCGTCGCCTGTAAGTCCGCGTCGTCAAATCCAAACAGGATTGCGGAAAGGGTAAACGGGAATTTTTGCGTGGGTTTTCTCAGGCACACATCGGCAGAGGCGCGCAGCTTGGCCAGCGCCGCACCGGCTTGCGGGGCAGAGGTGTCGTCTAACTGCCAGGCCACAAGGGCACTGGCGGTGTAGCCAAGGGCTTTGGGATTTACCGCAGCGCGGAAGCGGCGAACGCGTTTGCTGAGCAGTACCCGGCTGACCTCCTCGCGGGCAACGTTTAGGGTGGGGATGTTGATGTGTTGCCCTACGGACTTCCAAAAGGGCTCGCTAGTATCCGGCACAAAGGGGGCGTTCAGGGCTTGCAGTATGGCGGCTTGGTCTGAATCAAACGGCTGCAATTTTTCGTAGGCCTTGGGCTGTACAAAAAACGAACGTTCCGTCATTTCCTCGCGCTGTGCATCTGCCGAAGCGGGGGAGGGATCGAAAAACGTTCCCACCTTCAACCACTGCACAGCGGGCCAAGCGTACTCAAGGTATTCCGGAGCCGAGCCCTGAGCCTTGAGGTGGGCAACGCTACGGAAGGAGAGTTCAGCATCATTTTTCTCGCGGGGCTGTAGGGCCCACCGCGTGAAGATTCCCTCTGCCTGGCCCTCGCGAGCCGGAACAATCCACTCCTGAAACGCCGGGTGGGCAACGTCGGCTTCCAAGGAAATTCCGAGCAGTATGTTCTCCGCGAACAGCTTATCCATACGCTCCAACAACTGCTGGCGCTCGCAATGAATGCCCGTGGCTAAATCCTGCCAAGGGTCGTGCTGAATGGGAAAGGCGCATTGAATGGAGCGCAAAAGCTTCGTGGTTTGTAGATCATTCTGGTAGGGAAAGTTCATGTTCATACCTTTAGTGCCGTGGGGATTTGATGTAGTTCACCACGGGTTGCACGGATGGGCACGGATAAAATGCAAGAAGTCTATCGTGTATAAGAACTCAGTATTTTGAAATTCGATTCGGATTTTGATGATCATGAGGGATTAGCCTCGCGGGTTGTAACAAGATCGTTCTCTGCAGCCCATAATGCGATGTCTTGTCGGTTGATAGCAGCGGCCATTAAGTCCGGAAATTTATCCGGTGTGCGGGCAAAACCTGGCGTCCCTAGGGAAGCAAGTTTGGAAGCAAGTTTGGCATCATAACAAGGGGAACCGCTATTGCTGCCAGCGAGAAGCGCAATTGTTTGTACGCCAGAGCCAACAAGGTGTGCCATTCGACCATTTGAACGACGCGCCGAGCACTATCTTTTGTTCGTGCCGGAATTACGCGCGAGAGTGACATGATTGTCGTCAAAAGGTTTACATCCGGCTCGGCAGCTTCCAACAGTTTAGGCTCCAACAGCATTTGTTGAATGTGTAAGCGATCAAGGGCGTATCTCAATAGAAGCAGAATTTGTAGGC
>DAIOTT010000268.1:0-2743 GCA_036751885.1 Candidatus Sumerlaeota bacterium | reverse complement strand
AATACGCCAACGCCATCACCGGCACCTACAACCTGGAACTCCTGATAGCCGGCGTAACCAGCACCACAATCAAACACAGCAAACCCCACAAAGTGGACGACGCACTGCACGAGGCCATGGATGCTCTTTCCCAAAAAACCCACGATGCCTACGCCGACCTCATCGGCATGGACCGCTTTCTGGACTTCTGGGCCGCCGCCACCCCCATTGATGCCCTAGAGATGAGCACAATCGGCTCACGCCCAAGCCGCCGTACCGGCCGCCGCACCATGGAAGACCTCCGCGCCATTCCCTGGGTCTTCAGCTGGACTCAAAGCCGCTTCTACCTCCCCGGCTGGTATGGCATCGGCTCCGGCATGGAAGCCCTGAAAAAACAATCCCCCGAACTCTACGGCCGCCTGTTAGATCGCGGCGCAAAATTCTCCTTCCTCCGCTACGTTCTCACCAACGCCGAAACCAGCATCGCCAGCGCCGATGTAGAACTCATGGAAGCCTACGCCGCCCTAGTGCCCGACGTTGCAATCCGCGAAAAATTCCTCAAAATCATCAGCGAAGAATACACCCGCACCCAACGCATGATCGACGAAATCTTCCACGCCCCCCGTGAAGAACGCCGCCCCCGCATGATCCGCACCCTGCGCCTCCGCGACGCCGGCCTCCGCCGCCTACACCGCCACCAAATCAGCCTACTCAAAGAATGGCGCTCCCTAAAGGAAGAAAACAACCCCCGCGCCGAACAAATCCTCCCCACCATGCTCCTAAGCATCAACGCAATCGCCAGCGGCCTCAGAACCACTGGGTGATAAAACTTAAGGCTGAATCAAAAAATACGGAATGGGGATTTCAAAAGATGAAAAAATTGTAAAACTGCGTCTCGTTTTTTTACTCTTCACGATTGTGCTGTTGATTGTACCTTCCGCATTCGCAAAAACCAAATTTACGTTTCAACCAAATGATCAAACAACGCCAAAAGATCAAGATGATTGGGTCTATCAACGGATCAAACTCAACCTTGACGTAATGAACCGTTTTGCACAAACCGGCACGTTGAAAACAGATGCTGGCCAATTGTTTGTACCAAGTGCAATTGAGTCCGCTCAGTTTAACAGTTCAATCCCTCGCGGTATTCATGAAATCAGTTACCAGTATAAACTCACAACAAAAACAAAGAACTCGCCAAGCCTCATGGAACACACCGAGCAACTGAACGGTCGTTCCCTCTTCAATCCATCCGTATGGCAATTCTATCTGCAACACACATTACCCCGAGCGTAAAATCCACTCAATGGATGAAAGCGCTTTCTGCGTTTCCTGAATTTATAGATGAGCTTGCAGAGTATAATTTTGAAACCATTGAAGGCTACAATCAGGAATACTCTAAAGCCCTGAAAGAACACTTTACTGATCACCGCCTTCATATTCGCGGCGCAATTCTTCTTGGCCTTCTAGAGATGCACTCTCACGCGGGAATATGGGACGATCCCAAAGTGACACTCACCCACATGGCGAGTCATTTAGCTTTTGCAGATTATTTGACTCAGGGCGAATAGCCAACTTTAGAAAATACTTTTGCAAAGGCATTACTTTCAACCCTTGCCGGAAGACAGGTAGAAGCAGAGGAACTCACAAAAACCCTAAGAGGGACATGCTTCAATAACCAGTGGCTATTTGTATTTGAACTCAGAAACAGTGGTTACAAGTACACTGTGGCAGATGAATGGAAAAATAGCACCCCGCTGATGGAGCTTGAAAATTTTGTAGCCCTTGAAAAATCCTTACCCGGAAACAAATATAAGGAAACCTTCAACGCTCTACTAAGAAAAGAATCCGTACCACCAGTCTACCTGATGCGCGGATTGCCTCAGATGTTTGGTATCTTCCGTATGCTAATTTTTTGACTTACCAAAAATACTTGGCCTTAGAATTATCACGCACCTATCTCACGCTTCGCGATGTGTTTAATGTTCCTGTTGATCAGAAGGAGATTTATTTCAACTTCTTGAATTTATCGCCAACACCCTTTCCTACTGTAAGCGCACAGAATACCGACATCGTTCAAATTATTTCGCGGGGTCAGTATGCCCTTTATTTTCAGCGTTTGCTACTACATGCAATTCACACCATTAATTATATCAATCACGATGTTATGGGCAAAGTTGATGAAACCTACAAGTTTAGAAAATCAGTGATTCCCACTTTCAGGAATCTAGATTTGTTTCCCTTTATACTAAAAACCATGACGCATGAAGAGCTTTTTGATTTGGCTGAAAGCTTTTTTAGTTCCAATGCAGACCCCCTGAAAATATCCTACTTGGCGCCAATTATGGTTCAAGCGTATTGCATTGTTGAAAAGTACGACGATGCAAAAAGATGGGCTGAACATGGAATGGAGATTTACTCTTATCAAGGAGTTCGCTCCATGGCATATTACTACCAATTCACAGGCGATCACATTCAAGCTCATCAATACTTTACAAAATTAATGGAGCGCTACCCGTTTGAAATAAGCAAAGAAGAAATGAAAAAATTTATTCTTTGCATGAAAGAATCAGCCTGTAAGGAGTTGAAACTTACAGAAACCAAAAAACAAATGCTCAAAGAAAATTTCCCTAACGGCGCGGTTGAAGTTACCGTTGATGCCCTCGCTAAAGAAATCAAGCTATTACCTAAAGACGCAATTTTAACAGGCTAAAGATATATAACTCGGGGCCTGTATCCTTAGCTCGCGGCGTTCAAGATGATG
>DAIOTT010000267.1:0-2751 GCA_036751885.1 Candidatus Sumerlaeota bacterium | reverse complement strand
GATTCACTACGTTGATGGCGAAAAGCGCTACATCATTGCTCCTCGCGGGCTTGTTGTTGGCCAAATGATTCTGAACGGCCCTGAAGCTGAAGCCCGTTTAGGAAATTGCCTTCCTCTTTCCAAAATTCCTGTAGGTTCAGTTGTTCACAACGTTGAACTGCAGCCTGGCCGCGGTGCTCAAATCTGCCGCAGTGCTGGAACTCAGATTAGCCTTGTTGGGCGCGACGATAAGTTCGCAGTCCTTAAGCTTCCCTCCGGTGAAACACGCAAGGTACTTGTCTCTTGCCGTGCAACCATGGGCGAAGTTGGCAACCAAGATCACAACCTGATCGTTCTAGGTAAAGCGGGCCGCGTTCGTTGGATGGGCAAGCGCCCTCACAACCGTGGTGTTTCCATGAACCCGGTTGACCACCCCATGGGCGGTGGTGAAGGCAAAACTTCTGGTGGTGGTCATCCACGTTCACCATGGGGCCAAAAATCCAAGGGCCTCAAAACACGCAGCAAAAAGAACCCAACAAGTAAATACATCATTAAGCGCCGGAAATAAGATTTAGGAGTCTATTGAATAATGCCCCGTTCACTCAGAAAACCCCCTTTTGTTGATGATGCCCTTCTTGAAAAAGTTGAAGCGATCAACGAGTCCGGCAGTAAGAAACGCCAAGTCATTAAGACTTGGTCACGTGCTTCCATGATCATCCCTGATTTTGTGGGCCACACAATCGCCGTTCATAACGGCAAAGGGTTCATCCCTGTTTTCATCAACGAAAACATGGTTGGGCACAAATTAGGAGAATTCTCTCCTACCCGTACATTCAAGTCTCACGGCGGCAAAACTGCCAAAACGTCTAAGTAATCAACACACCTGTTGAATCTGGAAAGCGAGTAATTAGAACATGGGTCGTAACGCCATACGCCGCAAAGAGCTGAAGCTCTCGACACAAGATACCGTACAGTCTGGTGAGGTTGTTGTCTCTCGTGCAACAGCTCGCTACATTCACTGTGCGCCTCGCAAGATGAAGTTAGTTGCGGATCAAATTCGCAATAAAACCGTTACCGAGGCTCTTGAGATTTTGAACTTCATGCACCGTCCATCGGCTGTTCCCTACGTGCTTCGCGTTTTGGATTCAGCAATGGCCAACGCAGAAAAAAAAGCAGAGGAAGGGCAGATCAACGTCATTCCTGAACCAGATAAACTCGTTGTGGGGGAGATCCGCGTGGAAACTGCTCCCATGATGAAACGCATCCGCCCAGCAAGTATGGGCCGCGCTGTTCGCGTTCGAAAACGCCTCAGCCATATTCACCTCAAATTGATTGAAAGCTAAGCCAGGAGGCATTTCGTGGGCCAAAAAGTTCACCCTACAGGATTTCGTGTTGGAGTTATTCGTAACTGGGACTCCCGTTGGTATTTCCCAAAGCAATATGACGTTCACCTTCACGAGGATTTGCGGATTCGCAATCTGATTAAGACGAAGTTCGAGCATGCTGGCGTTGCCCGCATTGAAATTGAACGCGCGGCTAAGCGAGTCAAAATCACGATTCACACTGCTCGTCCCGGAATTATTATCGGGAAAAAAGGTGGGGAAATCGAAACTCTGCGCAAAGAGCTTGAGATTCTCTCTCAAAAGCAAATTGTTGTGAATATTGAAGAGATCAAGCGCCCTGAACTTTCTGCTCAACTCGTTGCAGAAAATGTTAAAGGCCAACTTCTTCGCCGCATCAGCTTCCGCCGTGCCATGAAGCGCACAGTACAGGGAAGCCTTAAAGCGGGCGCTCTAGGGTGCAAGCTCTCCTGCTCCGGACGTTTGGGCGGTGCTGAAATGGCTCGTTACGAATGGTACCGCGAAGGCCGAGTTCCTCTTCACACAATGCGTGCTAACATCGATTACGGCTTTGCTGAAGCGGAAACTAAATACGGAATCATTGGTGTTAAAGCCTGGGTTTTCTTGGGTGAAGTTTTCACCAAAGACTTAATCTAAACCATCAGTTTTTTTGATCATCTGACACTTTTAAGGATAGAGTAGAATGCTTCTCCCTAAACGACCGAAACACCGAAAAACCATGAAGGGGAAACGCCGCGGCATGGCATTGCGCGGGAATTCCTTGAATTTTGGTTCTTACGGCATCAAAGCTTTGGAATGCGGCTGGATCACAAACCGCCAAATCGAGGCGGCACGGATTACCATCAACCGTACACTCAGACGCGGTGGTAAGCTTTGGATCACAATATTCCCCGATAAGCCTCTTACGGTTAAACCCGCCGAAACTCGGATGGGTAAAGGGAAAGGTAACCCAGAACACTGGGTTGCTGTTATTCGCCCTGGGCGAGTTTTGTTCGAGCTTGAAGGTGTTACGCCGGAGCTTGCACGCACAGCGCTTGAAAAAGCAATTTACAAGCTCCCGCTCAAAGCTAAATTCATTCAGCGGGAAGACTCCGTCATCTAACGGAAAGGGTATATGATCATGGCAGATAAAACACTCAACGCCGAAGCGTTACGCAAGCAAACTGTAGAAGACTTAGAACTGCGCCTCGAGGAATCAAAGCGCGACGGATTTCGTCTTCGCGTTCGCGCCACAACGAAAGAGCTTGTGAACACCACAGAAATCAAAAATAAGCGGCGTGAAGTTGCCCGCATTTTGACGATTCTGAATGAAAAAAGTAAGGCTTCTGCGGATTCCGCGAAGTAACCCCCCGATCGATTGAGAACTCAGGAGTAATTGACCATGGCCAACGAAGGCACAAATCAGGATTCA
>DAIOTT010000266.1:0-2797 GCA_036751885.1 Candidatus Sumerlaeota bacterium | reverse complement strand
TTCCCTCCATTAAGAACGATCCGTTGGCCAAGGGCTCCATGCGCGGCATTGGCGGAATCGGCTCGTCCCTTACAGTAACAAAAAAAGATGATCCGGAACACGAGCGCCGTGTTGTTGATTTTTTGATGTACCTGACAGCCCCAAAAAACATTCAGTTGATTTTTGACCGAGCCTTGGAAAACGACCGACCCATTGTGGGCCCGCCCGCTGCCAAGGGTGTATCATTGAATCCTGAACTACAGGATCGCTTTGCAGCGTTTGGCGGCAAAGGCTACGAGAAGTTGAACTTCAGAGGGCTGGATGATGAACAAGAATCAACGTTTGAATGGTCTATTCTTTTGCAGGATTACTTGGGCGATCGCATTACGCTGGATGTCATGCTAGAGCGATATCAAAAGTCCATGCTGCGAGCCCAACAGCGCATTGCCGAACGCAACCGGTTGGACATGGATCCTACCACCAACGATCTGGAGCTTTACCGCGCCAGCAAACAGGGACAGGCGGTAGCGAGTGGTTTCTCATTCTTTAATGGCACGGTAATCATCGGCTTAATGTACCTTGGTTTTGCCGTTCTGCTAACGTGCCTGTACTTCTCGGCGAAAAGTGAACTGGAACGCACGGGCGCAAAAAAAGCCTACGTTATGTTGCTGCCAACATTTGTTTTGCTTTTAACGTTTGTTTATTACCCAGCCCTCTCAGGCCTTCTGACAGGGTTTACAGAATGGGAAGAGGGTAAATCCCGTACGTTTATCGGCGCCCAAAACTTTGTGCGCATGAGCCAAGATTCCATTCTGTTAGGAAGTATTGGAAATCAAATCCTCTTGTTAATTACAGGCTTGCTGAAGGCAACAGTTGTTCCGTTTATTATCGCTGAGATGGTGCTTTATCTAAAGAACAAACACTTACAATATTTTTTCCGCGTCGCGTTTTTGCTCCCTATAGTTGTGCCAGCGATGGTTGTGTTGTTAATTTGGGGGTTTGTGTATGATCCGCAAATGGGCTTATTGAATAGTATTTTGAGTTCCGTTGGTTTGGAAAATTACCAGCAAACTTGGCTCGGTGAGCCTCAACTAGCGTTGGGTTCAATTATCTTTCTTGGGTTTCCTTGAGTTGGTGCATTTGGTTTTTTGATTTATCTTGCAGGGCTTATCAACATCCCCACAAGCATCAGCGATGCAACTCGTATGGAATGCCCAAACACGTTGCGCAGAATATGGGATGTGAACGTTCCGCTCATGAAAGGGCAAACACGTTTGTTGATTGTTCTAACGTTGATTGGCTCCATTCAGGATTTTCAAACGATTCTAATTCTAACCTCTGGTGGGCCGGGAACCAGTACAATGGTTCCCGCGTTGAAAATGTTCTACGATGCATTTCGGTCTAACCATTTTGGTTATGGTTCTGGCATTGGGATTATTCTTTTTGTTATTATTATAGCGAGCACATTTTTGAGTTTTAAGCTTTTGAAAACGGAGGTGAACTGAAATGTTAGAGGAGCGATTTTTGGCAAAACGTCAGCATAAGGATTTAAAGCAGTGGGTGATTGTTGGGTTGCTGATGCTTCTTTTATTCATCACGTTAGTGCCCTTTGCCATGACACTTTTAATTTCACAGAAAACGAATGCTGAAATTTACACAAATTTTTGGGGGCTGCCAAGTCAGCTGCGGCCAGAATATTACACTCAAGCCTTAATTCCCCTGAAGCAGTATGTATTCAATAGCATTTTTGTTGGGGTAATTACCCTTTTTGGTGTGTTATTTTTATCATCTTTAGGGGGGTATGTTTTCGCACGAATGAACTTTCCCGGGAAGAAACTCCTCTTTATGGGGTTACTGTCCCTCATGATGATTCCCGGAATTTTATCGCTTATCCCCATGTTCAAATGGATTCACGGAATACCGTTTGCCGGTGGGAATAATGTTTGGGGTGAAGGGGGAAGCGGCTTGCTAAATACGTGGTTTGCCCTTTGGTTGCCCTATTGGAGCACAGGGCAGTTATTCGGTATTTTACTGTGCAAAACATATTATGAAACACTGCCAGAATCTTTATTTGAAGCAGCCCGCCTTGATGGTGCATCGGAGTTTAGAATTTACCGAACAATAGCACTCCCCCTGTCACTCCCCATTCTGGCAACACTTTCAATCATACAGTTTGTTGGCACCTACAACGATTACATTTGGCCTCTTGTTACAATCTCAAGCCCAAACAAACAGGTGTTTGCAGTGGGAATTACATCCTTCGCAACGGAAGCTCAGCTTGATATGGCACCCCAAATGGCAGGTTACATCATCGGTTCAATACCGTTGATAATCTTGTTTGCCTTTGGGATGAAATACAATGTGTAAGGAATTACCTTTGATGCACTTAAAGAGTAAATTATTCCGCATAAAGCCAACCTGATACGCTGATTCAACACTTGCAATCATTTGAAAGGAACACCCGTGAATACTCAACAACCTATAGGCAACTGGATATGGCACCCTCATCAGCAGGGAAATGAATATAACCTGTTCGTATGGTTCAAAAGATCTATTATAGCCGATGCTAATTTATCTAAAGCAGCTATCTTTATTACGGCAGAATGCTATTATCGGCTTTTTGTTAATGGAAAGTGGATTAACGATGGGCCCTGCAGAAGTTGGCAGAATCATTACCAGTACGATGTGATTGATCTTAAGAGCGCGCTGGTTGAGGGTGAGAATGAAATCCTAGTGCTGTGCCGCTATTACGGGGCGGGTAGTTTTCACCGTGTTCCCAAGCGAGCAGGATTTATGGCAGACTTAATGTTATTTGATC
>DAIOTT010000265.1:0-2820 GCA_036751885.1 Candidatus Sumerlaeota bacterium | reverse complement strand
GAATCGATGGGGCAAAGCCTGCCCCGATGCCTTGGATTTTGTGGGGCCCGGGTGAGCCGCCGGAAAGCACCGGTGATTCTGAGGGTTCAACCGCCACAGCGTTGAAGCCTGGTTTGCGCTGTTTAAGAACGCGGCTAATTCCCGTGATGGTGCAACCAGTTCCGACTCCGCTCACCAGGATGTCGATGCGTCGTTCGGTGTCTCGCCACAATTCCTCCGCGGTTGTTTGTGCGTGAACGGCAGGGTTTGCTGCGTTATCGAATTGTTGAAGGATGACCGCATTGGGGATTTTGTCTGCCAGTTCCTGCGCCTTCTCAATGGCACCGCCCATGCCTTTGGAGGCTGGAGTCAAAATTAGGTGAGCCCCTAGAATGCGCAGCAGTTTTCGCCGCTCAAGACTCATGGATTCTGGCATCGTCAGGATGATACGGTAACCCTTAGCGGCAACAAAGGCGAGGCCAATGCCAGTGTTGCCGCTCGTCGGTTCGATCAAGGTTGTATCACCCGGACTGATGCGACCCTAATTCTCCGCAGACTCGATTATGGCTAAGCCAATCCGATCTTTGACCGAACCTAGGGGATTGTAGAACTCCGCCTTCAGGTAGACCTCGGCTTCAATGCCAATCTCTGCCGTGAGCTTGTTGACGCGAATCAGTGGAGTGTTTCCAATGGTATCAGTGATAGAGTTGAATAAGCGTGACATTAGTGTTCTCCCTTAGTTCTCGTTGGTCAAAGTCAGCGGAAGGGGTTCATCCAAGGCGCCGTCTTCTAGGGTCACTTCGCGGGAGTCGTGGCGAAGGACTGGGGTTGTTTTTAGATCGGCGAGGGACTTCGCATCGAAGCTTGTGTTGGAGAATTTTGGTGTGGCTAGGATGAAGAGTCGGGAGCGAACAAGTTGATCGCTTTCAACGCTGAAGAGGTATTTGATAACCGGAATATCCTTGAGGCCGGGTATGCCGCGGCGGGTGTTGACGGTTGTTTTTCGCTCTAGCGAACCAAGCAGTATTTCTTCCTGATTTTTAAGCGTAAATCGGTTGGTTAGGTTTTGCTCGGTGACGATGGGAGCATCGAGTTGATCGAACCCTGTCACTGTGTTCAGCGCGATATCAATTTCCGCTTGCACGGATTCTGTGGTGATGTTTGGGGCAATGCTAATGAGCAGGCCCTCTTCTTCCGAGCTGAGATCTACCAAACGATTAGTGACAGGCGAGGTGATGGTAACAACGCGGTCTATTGACGAGAATTCATCTTCATTGAATTTGCGGGATGAGTCCACCCGGAGGTTTCTTTCGGTTAGAATGCCGGGGCTTTTCTCCGCACGAGCGTAGGCGTAGAAGGGTTTCCGGCGGTAATCTGAGATGATTGCGGGCTCTAGGTTTGATGCGTTGAGGCGTGAACGTTGTAGGATTTCGGCGTTGCCGCTTTGTACGGTGTAATTCAGGAAATCTGCAAGAACGGCGGCGTCCAGCGTGAGGAGTGCGTCCAGCCGACCGAAGGCATCACCGCCTTCAAAGTAGTTGCCGCTGAAACCAATTTGCCCGCCAACTGTGCGCTTCCATGCGTCCCAATCTAGGCCAAGTTTTGCAATGCTCTCCTCCCGTACTTCAATGATGCGCACGTCAAACTCAACCTGCGGTGTTGGTACATCGTAGAACTGCACGTAGGGGCCAATGGCATCGGCGGCGAATTTACTGTCATCGTAATAGATTGTATTGGTTAGATCATCGGCAAATAATTTTGTTTGGTTTGTAGCCCTTGTTGCTCGAATGATTGTAGCTAATTCGGAGGCCCTTCGGTGTTGAGTTCTAATTGCATTACGGGATCGGCCTTGACTGTTTACAAAGCCATGAACATCCAACTCTTTGATTGAATTAACAATGCCTGGGAGTTGTTCTGGTGTTGTTGTTACAAGGAGAAAATACCTGGCAGCGGTTCCATCTGAGGGCCTGGTTGCAGCTGCTCTTACAACGCCTTTTTCTTGATCGAGAGCTTGTTGTATGAACAGCTTTAATTCGTATGCTTACGTATTAAAAACTTCAACTGCTTGAGTGACGTATTCATTGGTTTCAAACTTATCATCTGACCGTAGAATAGCAATGGCGTCGTCAATCGACTGACCGGGTGCAATCGGGATGTTGATGATTTCGTCTTGCTGATTGACTGCTTGGGGCGGCTGCTGCTGAGCGCTTGCGGCTAAGGGTAGGGTGAACAGCATTGCTGTTAGAATGTGGCGAAATGGGTGCTTCATGAAAGTATAATCCTATAGTATGATATCTTGTAAAAGTTTTTTAATTTTAGGTAAGGTTGTTGTTGTAACCGCCTGTATAGGCTGTGTTGTTTACAGGGAATTGTTTTAAGAGGAGTATATGTTGTATGAAAAACAACATCGCCTCGGGTTATTTTTAGCGTTATAGAAAGTGTAACTTAGGTTTGTGAAGTAGGAAATTATCATAGTGCAGAGCTCGTGAGGGAATCGGCGAAAACGGCTGCCCGGGTGGGACGTAGGTAAACATGGGCTCCTCGTTGTACGCTGAGGCGACGGAATTGTTCCCGGGTAAGTTCAACTTCAATTTCTTCGTCTATTTCTGGTCGGGAAAGCTCCAGCCGAACAAGAGAACCTAGAAGTGCAATGTGGCGAATCGTGGCTTCAAAGGAACTCCCGTTAAGCGGCGAAGTGGAGACTTCGAAGTCCTGAGGCCGGATGTAAGCTTTCGCTTCTACGGCTGCATCTGCAACTCCATCGACGGCTATTTTTGCGCCGTGAATGCTGGCGTTTCCGCCTTCCACGCGGCTGTGGAACAGGTTTACGTTACCAAGGAA
>DAIOTT010000264.1:0-2842 GCA_036751885.1 Candidatus Sumerlaeota bacterium | reverse complement strand
AAGCCAGTACGGCAGAAGTAAATATTTACTGGAAAAAGACTTCCGCACGGCTCAGGATTTAGTCTTGCGACCGGCCTTAGTCATCGGCCCCGGCGGGCTATTTGAACGCATGGTCGGCACCTTGAGGAAAAGCCCCATGATTCCGCTGTTTGATTGCGGCCGGCAACCCGTTCAAGTGGTACACCGCAGCGCACTAACTGAGGTAATCTTTCAAGCCATTACACAACAGCAAACGGGCAGGCTTGTTGTGGCCTCGCCCGGCGTGCTGAGCATGAAGAAGTTCATGGCCCTGATTGCCCGTGGTTTGGGGAAGCAGCCCAACTACTTACGGCTTCCCGCAAAGCCCCTACTACCCTTTATTCAATCTGCTGAAGCATTAGGGGTAAAGCTGCCGATAACCGCAGAAAACCTTTTAGGCCTTATGGCTATGAAAGCCCAAAAGCCAAGCTCAATGCACGCGCTGCTTGGCACTGAATTAGTTCCTGCGATTGACGTTATTGTGAACGAACTGAAGCACCAAACAAAGGGGCATTAAAAGCTTGAAAAACGCCGATAATAAAACGATCCGCAAAAGTGATTTGCCCAGCAAAATTTGCCCCACCTGCGGCTTACCCTTTTCGTGGAGAAAAAAATGGGAACGCGATTGGGAGCAGGTAATCTACTGCTCCGAGCGGTGTAAGAAAGAAAGAAAACGTTCGTAAGGAAAGTTTATTTACAGTAAAAACTGAATAAAGGCCAAGTTAGAGTGAATGCTAATAGAGCTAACTTTATTTTGGCTAAAAACAATTTTGGCAGCTTACACGGGGTAAGCTGCCAAAATTTTTAGTGAGTGGAGTGTATAACCCGCTTCGAATTAATTCGGTGTTTGACCGAAGGAAGTGAGAAGACCAACGCCTGTTGTTACAGGGTAAAGGCTTTCTGAGTTTGGAAGGGCATCGGGGTGTGATGCACCAGAACCTAAGCCAATTGCATAACCTTGTGAAATGCCAACGGCTTCACCGAAGTAGTTGTTCCGTTTTCCGTCCAAGTAATTGAACAGCACACCTGTGGAGTAACCATCGTTTGGTGAGAAGAGGAACGCTGCCCCTGCATCAACACCCAGGATGTTAGAGAGCGGCGCACCAACAATGACATCGCCCACGGCGTTCAAGGCAATAGCCTCGCCCATGCTGTCCGACGCAAGCAACTGTGTGCTGTTGAGCTGGAATGAAGGGACGAAGTTCGTGCTGGAAATGCGGTTGTACAGGTAAGCTGAACCATTATTGAGAATGGAGTTGAAGTCATAACCGGGAGCACCAACTGCCAGACGATCATTCAGGAAGTCCAAAGACTGGCCGAATTTATCGCCGCGTCTGTTGTTACCTGGAACAATTTTAGAGGCTTGGCTCCATGTGCTTCCGGAGCGAACAAACACGTAGACAGAGCCTGAATCGCTTCCGTTATCGTCATCGCGAGGAGAACCAACAAGGGCAATATTGCCATCAATTGCAACGGAAGAGCCGAAGGAATCGTAACGGCTGATATCGTTTGCGGTGATTGTTTGCTGGAAGGACCAAGTGCCTTTGCAAACATCCAGAACGAAGATGTCGGCGTTGCCACCATTGCGGCCGAATGGCTCGCCGATGATTGCGTAGTTTCCGCGAAGAGCAACTGAAGTACCGAACTGGCCGTTCGCTTCAGGTGTATCGGAGAAGACGTAAAGATCGGGGTTTGTGCTGTACGTACCATCTACTTCGCTGCGTTTGAAGAATGTTGCAGAACCAGAGTTCAATCTTGAAACAGGCGTAACAGCATCGTCGAACGGAGCACTTACAAGCGCCCAGAATCCGTCGTGTGCAACTGCGGCACCAAAGCGGTCTGTAGCAGCGGGGTTCTCAGGAAGAAGAAGAGCTGTTTGAGTTTTGGTTGTAGCGTCTGAATCTTCAAACACAACCGCTGCGCCACCGATGGAGTGACTTGGGTAACCAACGATTGTAATGCCTTGATCAAGATCAACGGATTGGCCAAACTTGCCGAGGGTGTTAGGATCGTTGGGAAGCAAGAGGGCTGGTTGAGCAAGCTCGCTGAGGAGTGGAACGAGTTCTACGCTTGCTTCGTAACCGGTGGAATCGAACAAGTTGCCAGCGCAATCTTCAATCACAAGGTTTACAAAGCCGACTGAAATTGTACCAAGTCCTGAGGGGACGACTTCAATCACGAACGTTGTATCAAAACCAGGTGTCGGTGTAATACTCCCCACAGTACCAGCTCCAGAGAGCGTGATGTTCTCAGGAATCAGGTTTGTCACGGGCTCATCAAAGATTACGGAGAAGAATACGGATGCAGGGTTGTTTGGATCAAAGCCTTGCACGGGGCTTCCCACAACGGAGAAGGATTCAGGGCAAAGAATATCAGGTGGCGTGAGATCAGCAATGAAGTCTAGGCTCAATGTTCCGCCGCCAATATTGCCAGCTTGGTCTTCAACTGCATCATCGTTGATGGTGATTGTAACATCGCCCGCTTGTGTTGATGTAAACAGGAAGGTGAACGTGTTATTCCCAATGCTTTGAACATCTGAAACGGTACCAGCACCCAAGCCGGAAACAGTAACATCGGAGACATCAAAACCGCTTACAACGGAAATATCATCGTATACAACGAAGAAGGTTTCGGGGTTTTGAACGCAGTCATCTTCAAGTGAGCTTTCAGCGTAGAAGTCAATCAACACGGGGTCGCTGATGTCATACAGAATGCCGTTAGGAATGGCTGTAACACCTGTTCCCGACGGAAGACCGTTGGGGTTCAGGGCGCGGTCAACGGCGCGAATGTTTAGGTTGTAGAAGCCTTCCTGTGGGAGTGGTGG
>DAIOTT010000263.1:531-2875 GCA_036751885.1 Candidatus Sumerlaeota bacterium | reverse complement strand
GATTCCTCCCGCTGGTCCCACATGGAGTTCAGCTCATGCTCAATAGCTGTTGGGTTTAGAGGAACCGAAAAGCCCCGTACCGCACTTGCAGCGGTGGATTTTGTTTTTGATTTGTCATTAAGCGTTGATTCAACCATTAGAGTTTTCTCCAGTCGCTTGAAAGCCCATGCGTTAGTTCGTTGGCGCGCTGCGGCCCCCAAGTACCGGCGGTGTAATTGGGGAAATCCGTAGGTGGTGCAACTTCCCAGCCTTTGTGAATTGCCGTAATAATTTCCCAAGCGCGATCCACTTCATCCGAGCGGGTAAACAGGGACGCATCACCCACAATGCCATCAAGCAAAAGCCGCTCATAGGCTTCCGGTGTTGCTTGGCCAAAGGAAGTTCCGTAGCGGAAGTCCATCTTCACATCCTGCAAGTTTGTAATCATGCCCGGTTGCTTTGCGCCAAAGGTTAGGGAAATGCCTTCATCGGGTTGAATGCGCAAAGCCAGCGTGTTGGCGCGCGGAATTTTGTGGCCAGGAAATTCAAACACTTGGTGGGGTGGTTGCTTGAAGATCACCGCAATTTCCGAGGCGCGCTTGGGCAGGCGTTTTCCTGTTCGCACAAAAAACGGTACGCCGGCCCAACGCCAGTTTTTGATGAACAACCGCAAGGCAACATAGGTTTCCGTGTTGGAGGTGGGGTTCACCAGTTGTTCTTGCCGGTAGCCGGAAATTTCCTGCCCGCCGAAGGAGCCGGGGCCGTATTGACCGCGTACGGTATTGCGCGCAACTTCCTCTGGTGTCATGGGGGAAATTGCCCGCAGTAAACGCACCTTTTCATCCCGCAAGGATTCAGCATCTAGGCTTGCTGGTGCTTCCATAGCAGTTAGGCAAAGCAGCTGAAAGATGTGATTTTGCACCATGTCCCTCAACGCACCGGCACCGTCATAATACTGCCCCCGGCGCCCTTCCATTCCCAGTGATTCTGAAACTGTGATTTGCACTTGTTCAATGTACCGAGAACTCCAAAGGGGTTCAAAAATCGCATTAGCAAATCGGAATGCCAGAATATTTTGGGTTGTTTCTTTGCCCAAATAATGATCTATTCGGTAGATTTGTTTTTCGTTGAAAAATCGTTGTACAAACTGATTCAATTCACGGGCTGAATCCAAATCATGACCGAAGGGCTTTTCAAAAATGATCCGCCCCCATGGTTGCGCAAAGGGTTCGCGGGTTAGCAAATTCGCTTGGTTTAGCAGTTCAGTGATTGGGGTAAAATACTCCGGTGAAGTTGCCAAATAAAAGAGGCGATTTCCGGGTAAGCCTTTTTCTTTTTCCAGTTCTGTAAGGAATGCGCCAAGCGTTTCGTACCCCTCAGGTTCATCAAACGTTACGGCGTGGTAGTACACATCGCTTACAAATTCTTTGAGTTGTTCCTCATTCTCCACAGGAGTACGAGAATAATTTTTAATATCAACTTCAACATCTTTACGGTAATCCTCTGCTGATTTTTCTCGCCGCGCTACGCCAACAATCGCGCACGGTTGGGGCAAGTAGCCGTCCAAGCTTAAGTTGTACAACGCCGGAATAAGCTTACGCGAGGTTAAATCCCCCGTGGCTCCGAACACGACAATCGTACACGGTTGCGATGTTTTACGCTTTGCCATTCCTTCACGTAGTGGGTTGGGCTGCGGTACAGGGGGCGTTGAGGAGCTCATAGCGGAAAATCTCTCTATTGGTTCTTGGCGGTGTAGTGTCCTTCTTAACTGTTATCTAAAACAATATGCTGTTGGCGGGTCAATGCACAGTCAAATTAATTTCATTTTAGCGATAAAGATTACCCAAAAAATTTTACGGCGGCTTTTGATTGCAATTGAGCCAATACCTGCAAAAATCCTTCACCAAGAAAGGGTAAAAAATGGCTGTTCCAAATACTCCAATTCATGACTATTCTGCGCTTCAACAAGCCATTAAAGCGGCGAGGGATTTAATTCCTGCGGAGAATCACCACGGTAAAGGCCTAATGTTGTGCCGCCGCTACAGCCAAGTATTGAATGTGGCCTTGCGTGAACACGCCGATAGAATTGCCCACTCCAAGCCAGAGTACAACGGCATCAACCGTTCCATGTTGATCCTTGCGGTGGGTGGGTTTGGGCGAAACGAAGTCAATCTTCATTCAGATTTAGATTTGCTCTTTTTGTTTGAGGTAAAACCTACGGATGTTCAGGAGGCATTCCTAAAGGAATTTCTTTACCCCCTGTGGAATGTAAAGCTGCAGCCCAGCTACATGATTAAAGAAATCACTGAAATGGATGCCGCGATTGGTGGCGATCTAGATCTTGCTACTACCGTAATGTCCACCC
>DAIOTT010000263.1:0-520 GCA_036751885.1 Candidatus Sumerlaeota bacterium | reverse complement strand
AGAGGTTCTGCGGCGAATTCTCACGCTGAAGCATCAAAACATCTTGATCGACAGAATCCTCAATATTATTGAAAGTCGGCATCTGGCAAACGGGGGGACTTTTTCACTGCTGGAACCCAACATCAAAGAGGCTAAAGGGGGCCTTCGCGATGTTCACGGCATATACTGGCTAAGCTATTTATACGGCGGCGCCGCAGAGCTTTCCTCCATTGTGGATCACGGATTTATCTCTGATCGCGATATGGCGGCCTTGAACACATCCCTTGATTTTCTACTCACTCTGCGCAACTCGCTTCACCTGTTGACCGGGCATCATGAGGACCGCCTTACGGTGGAATACCAGATTACGATTTCCCGTTCCATGAATTATTGCAACTCTGAAAACTGCCTGCCAGAAGAGTTGTTAATGCGGGAGTATTATGAGCATGCGGAAGTTGTTTCCCGCTTACTTCAACGGTTGATTAAAATTGTGAAGCACCGCATTTCAGATGAAACCACAACCCGTTACAGCAAAGTGCGG
>DAIOTT010000262.1:0-2952 GCA_036751885.1 Candidatus Sumerlaeota bacterium | reverse complement strand
AAAAAGACTTAGAGAATAATCTCTAAGCCTAACAAACTGAATGGCTCCCCCGGCTGGACTCGAACCAGCGACCCACGGATTAACAGTCCGTTGCTCTACCAACTGAGCTACAAGGGAACAGGAGCGTTTACGCGGTTGTTGCGTAAGGGACAAAACGTTTAGGGGGCCTGCACGGTTTTGCGCAAGGGAAAAATTGAGGCGTGTGTTGTTTTTTGTTGTTCAGGGTGGTTTACTTTTCCGTAGCGTTTATTAGGTTGTATTTTTGCATTTTATTTTGGAGGCTTTGTTCGCTTATCCCGAGTTGTTGGGCGCATTCGCTTGGGGTGCTGGTGGTGTTGAGGGCGTTTAGGATGGCGGTTTTCTCAAGCTCCCAAAGGGAGGTGATGGCGGGTTTAACGTTGTTTGAGGTTTCTTGGCGTTTGGGGTCTTTTTTTTCGGCGCGTTTGATTTCGGGGCTGTTGGATTGCTCTTGTAAGTCCGTTCCGCCAATGTAGAAGTAGGAGGAGGAGGAGGGGGAGCGGGTTGGGGTGTAGGTTAGGCTGCGGAGGATGTCCTGGTTGAGGTTGATGATGTTGGTTTCTGAGAGGATGATGAGTCGTTCTACCATGTTGCGGAGTTCGCGAACGTTGCAAGGCCAGCTGTATTGGTAGAGGAAGTCTAGCACGTTGGTGGAGAATTGCATGAAGCCGCGGCCGAGTTCTTCGCTTTTTTCGCGCAGGGTGGCGGTGGCCAGCACTTCGATGTCTTCTTTGTGGTGGCGCAGGCTTGGCATGGTGATGTTCATGACGGAGAGCTGGCGGTAGAGGCTGAGGTGGAATTGTTCGGTTTCTTCGGCGATCTTAAGGAGGTCTTTGTTTGTGGAGCTGAGCACGCGGACGTCTACTTTGCGGTCTGTTTTGCTGCCGACTCGGCGGTAGGTGCCTTCTTTGATGAAGGTTTCCAGTTTTGCCTGCACGTCGGGGTGGAGGCTGCTGATTTCATCGATGAGGATTGAGCCGCCGTTGGCGATCTCCAGAAGGCCTTTGCGGATTCGCACGTCGCCATTGCCGGTGGGGTGTTCTAGGCCGAAGAGTTCGCTTTCCATCAGGTGGTGGGGGATTGCGGGGCAGTTTGCTTTGATGAAGGGTTTGCCGTTGCGGGGGGAGTTTTCATGGATGATTTGGGCGGCGAGTTCTTTGCCGGTGCCGCTTTCGCCTACAAGGAGTACGGGGGCGCTGGGGGATTTTGCGATTCGTTGTAAGAGCAAGTTGAGGCGGCATATTTGGTGTGAAACGCCCATGAGGCGTTTTTTTGGGGTTTCAAAAAGGGGGTTGGAGGAGCGGGCGCGGGATTCTAATTTGATGCGCCGATCTTTCAGGATTTTCAGGGCGGATTGGCTGATGCTGTCCTTGTGGAAGGGTTTCATCATGTAGGCGGAGGCGCCTTGTTTGAGGAGCTTGGTGGCTTGCTCTAGGCAGGTCTCGCCGGTGATGATGATCACGTCCAGCAGGGGATCGAGGTTGAGGATTTGGGAGAGATCAACGTCAGAGCGGCCGTCCGGCAAATTTACGTCTAGGTAAAGCAAGTCGTAGGTGTTAATTTTCAGCAGGTGAAAAAGCTCTTCGCGGCTTCCACCTAGGGTTACGGTGTGCCCTTCCGCTTCAAACGTGCGTTTTAAGAGGATCTGAATCGCGGTGTTATCATCAATAATGAGTATATTTGCCATGTTGTTTGATTTCAAAGGAATTATTTTCACGAACCCCAGTTGCAACAGTTAATCCAATTGTTGAAGTTTTCTGCTGAAATTCTGTTCTAGTAATATTAATCTCTATAAAAATGGAAGTGTTATGTTGCGGATTTTGCGGTAAGCAGGGTTGTTTGTGTGCAATTGGTATTGTTCGCCCCCTAAACTTGTGGGTTCATTGGGCGTCGCCGTGCGAATTGATTGAATTCAAGGTTTATTTCACGGGCAGAAAATCTAAAAATTCACGGGAATTCAAATGCTTTCAACCCAAGATTCTCAATCCTTATTGGCCCAACTATCTGCGCTTTGCAGGGCCGCCGCTGAAGTGCATCTTCAGTATTGGCGAGCCTTGAAGAGTGTTGAGAAGAAAGGGGATATAGATCTTGTGACGGTGGCGGATAAGGAATCCGAGGCGGTGATTGTATCCCTGATTCAGCAATGGTTTCCCGGCCATGGGATTCTGGGTGAAGAGGGCGGCGTATTGGGCGGGCAATCGGATTACCGGTGGATCATTGATCCCATTGACGGCACAACAAATTTTGCCCACGGGCTCCCGATTTTCAGTTGTTCCATTGGGTTGGAGCACCGCGGAACCATGATTGCTGGCGCTGTTTATGCCCCCGTTTTGGATGAATTGTACCTCGCCTCGTTGGGAAATGGGACAACGCGAAACGGCGAAAAAGTGCACGTTTCTCAAAACGAGAATCTAATAGATGGAATCATTGTTACGGGTTTTCCCTACAACCGTTCCGAAATATTACCTTGGATTTTGGGCAATATGGGCCGATTTATCGGTGAGACGCGCGGCGTGATTCGCTACGGAAGCGCCGCCTATGATCTCGCTTGCATTGCCGCCGGCTATACGGATGCCTTCTACGAGGCAAACTTGAAGCCCTGGGATGTTGCTGCTGGTAGCCTGCTGGTAACAGAAGCAGGCGGCCGATTGAGCGATTTTTCCGGCAATGGGTTCAACGTTCACGGGCGGGAAATTGTCGCCTCCAACGGTGGGATTCACCCCGTCGTTCTGGGCATTTTAGCGGAACACGCGCATCTGCTTCCTCAACACACTCAACCCTAAGGCCTTACTGCTGCCATGAACTTACCCAACAAACTTAGCTTTGCCCGCATCCTAATGATTCCGCTGATCATTGTGTTGCTGCTTTATGGCGGCGTTTCCCCGGAAAATCCCGCCTTGGCCGCGTGGTTGCGCTTGGGGGCCTTTGTGCTAA
>DAIOTT010000261.1:0-2971 GCA_036751885.1 Candidatus Sumerlaeota bacterium | reverse complement strand
TTGTTTTAGCCGATGGTACAAAATATGAAATCCATCACAATCAAAGAACACTCAATCCCACCCGTTATTGGAAGAGCTCACAAACGGAGGGGAACTACCCGATTGAGTGGAACGTGAAAATCCCTGAATATAATGCTGACCTGAAGATTATTGCACGCTTCCCTGAGCAGGAAATGCTGACAAATCAATCTACCGGCAGCACCTACTGGGAGGGCGCCATTTCAGCAAGCGGCAGCTGGTTGGGCGAACCCGTTCAGGGTAAAGGCTATTTGGAACTTGTAGGCTATACGGGCGCAATGACACCACTTTCGGCAACACCAAGAGAATAATTCTATCGGCTCAAGCTGCTGCGCATTGTGCATCAACGAACGTTATTCTACAATCAAAGCACAAAGCTTTTTGGCCAATCGCCGTTCGCATCCAAAACAACGCCGTCCAAATCATACGTGGAAGCTTGAACAATTTCTGCGTTCACAAAATCACCCGTATTCAACGCAGTATCAGAGTATAGGCGAATCACACCGTCAATATCGGCGGCTTCACTGTGTGAACGCCCAACAAACCAATTGCTATCGGGAATGCTCCCTTCCACCAAAACTCGACGCGTTGTGCCAACTTGTTGCGCCGCCCAATCGGCACTGATCTTTGCCTGCAGCTTCATCAGTTTGTCCTTACGGCGGAGCTTCACGTTTTCGGTCACTTGGTTTGGCAAGGCAGCGGCTGGTGTACCTGCTTCCCGGGAATAGGTAAATACGCCCAACCGTTCAAACCGGATTTCCTTGATTGATTCTGTCAGCGATTTAAATTCCGCAGGCGTTTCCCCTGGAAACCCAACAATAAACGTCGTGCGCAACGCCACACCCGGCATTTCTGAGCGAATCATGCGCAGCATATCCATCGTGCGCTCACGGTCGTGGGGTCGTTTCATACGCCGTAGAACGTTTTGATCCAAGTGCTGCAACGGAATATCCAGATAAGGTGTAATTTTAGGCTGATTTTTCATCAGACCAATTAAATCTTTCGTCACAGTGCTGGGGTACAGATAGAATAAGCGAATCCAAAACTCGCCGTTCAAATTGCATAAGCTTTCCAGCAGTTCCGGCAGCATGAAGCGTTTCTCTAAATCCAAGCCGTACTTTGTAATATCTTGTGCAACAATATTGAGTTCCCGAACGCCGTCATCAAGCAGGCGTTTCGCTTCATCCAACAGAATATTCTTCGGCACGGAACTATACACGCCCTTCATCAAGGGAATGCTGCAAAACGTACAGGTGTGATTACAGCCGTCGGAGATTTTCAAAAACCCGTGGGGCCTATTGTCGATTCGTTGCCTTGGGAGCGTTTGCGTAAGAACAATGCGCGGTGCATCAGTGCTGAAGCTGCGATCATCGTATTCAATCACACTTGGCTGAAGCGGTGTTGCGCCGGGAAGGTTTGCCGATGCACTTTGCTGCTTTAAATCCCAATCGTGTTTATCTGCATCTGTGTTCGCCAAAAAGCTGCTGCGCCCTTCACCAACAACTAACTGCGCAACACGTTCAAATTCACCCACCCCTGCAAGAAAATCAATCTCCGGGTAATCGCGGATTAACTCTTCGCGGCTTCGCTGAGCTAAGCAGCCAATTACCCCAAGGCGCGTGCCGTGTTTTTTGCGCACCTCAACCCACTCGCTGATATGATCAAGGCTTTGTTTTTTTGCGCTCAGCAAAAACCCACAGGTGGTTATTACTACAACATCCGGGGGGTTGGTTGCTTGTGCAACTTCGATTGTATGACCACCCTTAGCCAAAAGCCCGGCAAGATATTCGTTGTCCACGGTGTTTTTATCACAGCCGAGCGTTACAAGTCCGATGCGCATTCTACAAAAAGCCTTTCAGCAGCTAGTACCCCATTTTGTGGGTAGGCAAGAGCACTCAACTTGCCGTTGAATGTCAATCCAAGGTGATACAAACGGCTAGAAACTCCTGATTGAAGCACATCATCCCTTACTGGAACGAATGAATCTTCACATCTGCCTTAGACTCCTTGACCACTGCCGAGATTCTTACGCACGATCTTCACACCATGGCAAAGCTCCGAATAGATCAACTTCTTCACCAAAAAGGCTTGGCAGAAAGCCGCGAGAAAGCCCAACGGCTAATTCGTGCCGGGCTTGTTTATACCTCCGATAAGCGGCTGGAAAAACCGGGGCTAATGGTAGATGAATCAACCCCGCTCTTCGTAAAGGGAACCGATTGCCCTTACGTTTCCCGCGGGGGGTTGAAGCTGGCGGGTGCGTTGGATTGCTTTGCCGTGGAAACCCAAGGAATTGTTGCCCTGGACCTTGGGGCTAGCACTGGCGGCTTTACCGATTGCTTGCTGCAGCGTGGGGCAAACAAAGTGTATGCAATCGATGTGGGGCGGGGTCAGTTACACCATAATCTACAACTGGATGCACGTGTTACCTCGCGGGAGAAAACCCATTTGGATTCCCTTGAGGCTCATCAATTTTCCCCAGCACCTTCTGCCGTAGTGGCGGATCTCAGCTTTATTTCACTTTCCCGGGCTTACCCCGTAATCAAGCGCGTGATTCAACCCGGGGGTTGGGCATTGCTTTTAGTAAAACCACAGTTTGAAGTCGGCAAAGAAAACGTGCCTCAAGGGGGTGTTATTACCGATGAACGCCTTCACCTTGAGGTTGTTGAAAGACTAAACAACACCGCTGAAGCATTAGGATTTGAACTCATCGGCAACTGTGCTTCACCGATTCACGGCGGGGATGGAAACAAAGAATTTTTTCAATTCTTGAGAGTTAAATAATCCCTCATGATTTCCCCTTATACCCAGAAAACAAGAAGTAGGGGGTAATCCTTGACCTTGCGGAATGAAGCGTACTATAAATACCGACACAGGTTGTCCTATTTGTCTTTATTTTCTCAGGAACTGAAAAACCATGGCATACAAATCCACGTTTCCCCTCCTCACCGCTGAA
>DAIOTT010000260.1:0-2982 GCA_036751885.1 Candidatus Sumerlaeota bacterium | reverse complement strand
TGAGGGCGAGGATAATCCGACGACCGCAAAATTACCGATGCATCAAGAAAGTGGAAGCCCGAGTTGTTTTGAATGAAAATATCAACACTGAACGAACCATCGTCCAAAATTTCCCGTTTCATCACGGAAAAAGGGTAGAACTCTGGTGGGGGTACACGCTCTTGAATGGGGCTAAGGTAATCACCCATTTGAACGGCTTCAACGGCGGGCTTGAGTTTCTCAAACGCGCTCTCTTTTTTTGCGGGTGGCGGCGTTGGCTTAGGAGTGGGCTTCGGTTTAGCGGAATCAGGAACGGCATCCTGTACGGCTTGAGAAACTTGGGTACTAGTTTTGGAAGCCACTTGAGTAAGATCGGCAGTGATCAATGCTTTTATTTGAGCCGGGTGGATGATGAGCACAAGGCAGAACAACCCAAATGCCAAAAGATTATAGAATACAACTGACCAAAATATTTTCATGAAGAATTATTACTTTGAAGGTGATATCGATTGGTAGTTTAGTAACAGCAAGAAAACCCGTAAACCCTGCTGAGTCGAGGAAAAAAAGAGTCATTTAGGCGATAATACCTAATAGCATGTTGAATCCTGCGCGGCAAAAAAACAATCTTCAGGGTTTTTGGGTCTTCAAATACAATTTTCTCCGCTCACGGTACTCGCTTGCGGTCATATCGGTCATTTCGCAAGCAGATCCGTTTTTGTGGGCTTCAAACAATTTTTCAATGTAGGGGATGCACCATCCGCAACCAGTGCCGGCGCTGTAGCATTCGCTGACTTGCGAAACATGGTCAGGATTTTCAAGCCGGATGAACTTTTTGATCTTTCCTTGGCTGACGTGAAAACACACGCAGAGGTCGTCATCCGGCTTGAACATAATTGGCTTACGTTATCGCAAAGGGATTTCGGTTGTTTAGAGCTTTGATTTAGCTTCTTGCACGGCTTCAAGAATCTCCGGTTGATCGTCAAATATATCCAGACTCTTCTCCCAGTAATCGATGCCTTCCGCAAGTTCACCCATGGAGGCGTAAAGGGAACCTAATCCGTTTAGCGCAGGGTAATAATTTTCATCCAAGGAAAGGGCTGTTTCAAAGGCATTTTCAGCTTCTTCCTTGTAGGAAACCAAATCATCGTTATTTTGCCAACGGTCATCCGTTTCAACCATTTCAGAGAACAAAAGTAAGTAGGCTTGCCCAACGTGAAAAATTGCTAAGGGATCTTCGTTAAAACGTTCGGCCGCATCGGTGAATATTTCGATCGCTTTTTGGAACTCACCCTCTTCAACAAGAGCTTCGCCCTCGCCTAAAAGAGTCTCCAATTCGTTATCGTCGTCCTCCGTCGGCGTCTCTACGAAGTCGTCCTCGTAATAATCGTCGTCGTCGTCTTCTTCATCAGCGAGCGGATTTCCGCCGTAGGAATCACCGAATTCTGATTCCTCGTACTCCTCGCTCCAGGCTTCTTCTTCGTCTTCCCACTCCGGGGGTACCATAGCAAAACTCCGATACTTGCTAGTGCAAGTGGTTATAATTTTTGTTCAGGGATGTAGATCAAGGGGTGAATAGCAAGCAGAAAATCGTTTTTTTTTTCGCCTTAAGGGACACGTCTGTTGTTGCAGGGGAGTTTTCATGTTTTCCACCCACGAGAACGGCCTTTTGAAGTGCGCCTCATTGAAAGCAGGGTTTTATTCGTAACATTAGTATCTTCAGTTATTTGCTGCATTACTTTAAGCACGTGTTTTTCCCTGTAAGCCCACGCTAAAGCGCACGCCATAGCATCGGATTCATGATCAGTTTTTGGCGCCGTTGGCAACCCCAACTGCAGAATAACCATTTGAGCAACTTGCTCCTTGCTGGCTCTTCCTTTGCCCACAACCGATTGCTTGATCTCCAGCGGGCTAATTTCGTGCACGGGAATATTTGATTCAGCAGCTGCAAGCAACGCAACTCCCCTACCGTGCGCCATTTGAACCGTAGACTTCACGTTCTTTGCGTAGAATATCCCCTCCACAGCAACACAATCGGGGTGGTATTGCTGAATTACTGCTAACACCATTTGGTGTATTTTGAAAAGCCGTTGCGTAATGTTGGTGGTTGATGCAGTTGTCACCACCTTTGAATCAATCAGGCGCCATTTTGTGCCATTTTGCTGAATGATTGCCGCGCCCGTACTTCCCAATCCAGGGTCGATCCCTAAGATTCGCCGCGGGTGCTCATTGCTTTCATTCGTTTGATTATTCATCTTTTAAACCTTACATGCGCTTCTTCACTTGTGATTTCTCCCCAGTTTGCCCGATGCTGATTCTGACTCTGCAAGTTACATTCGGAAAAACAATGCTCACATCCATGCCATTCAAGTACGCTCTATTATTATTAATTCTAATTCTTGGCTTACAAAGTCAATCCATCAGGCTGTATGCCGATAGTTCTTTATCGTTTTCAAACAAAACGTTGGAACAAGAAAAAGCGGAAAAACAACGCTTAGCCTTGGAATCACAACTCGCGGGCCAGCAGATTCAAGATCAGGAATATAGCATAACCGTGTTTACTGATCACGTGGGTGATCCCGGTACGGAAGGCCTTGCGGGATTTTTAGAACAACAATTTGGTGTTCAATTTGCCCCTGGCAACCCCGCCACACAAAACGTCATTTTTGGTCAGTACCCCTTCTATTACATCAGAATCTCAGGAAATTCCTTTCTTGCAACCTTCAGCGAAATACCCCGCCCCTTTAGCCCTGAGGAAATCTCCTGGCTCAGGCAAGATCAATTGATTCAGCAGTTGCTTAAAACGCATACGGGTTACGTTCACTTAGAGCTTATTCATATGAAGAACTCTAACAGTGATAGACTTGCCTACGATTTACTCAACCGCCTTGGCTCTGGATTGTGCCTACCTGGTCAAACCCGATGCGTTGTGAGTTTTCCCCTGAAAAAGTTTTTCGTTTTCGATGAAATCAACATCAACTCCATGCTGGATTCCGATTCCATTCA
>DAIOTT010000259.1:0-3033 GCA_036751885.1 Candidatus Sumerlaeota bacterium | reverse complement strand
AAAGGAATTGAGCTTTCAGTTTTTGTTTCGCCTTCGCGATGAGCAGCGTTTTGCCGGTTTGGCTGAACTGAAAGAGCAACTCAATCGCGATCGCCGTAAGGCTTTGGAAGAGTTGGCTGCTCCCGCTTGGGCCCCGTATTTCTAAAGCAATGATTTCAACAGCGTTTATTCTTCATGCAGGCCAAGGGCTAATTCGTTCTTCTGCTGGGCAGAAAGTTCGGGTTGGAATTGACGTTTCGCAAGCATTTCACTCTTAATACTCCTGTAATGGGGTATTATGATGAAGATTGAATCCGATGAATCGCTCCAAGAATTTAGCCGCAACGCGCTAGATCAATACCCAACGTCGTCCCTACAAATTGAAGGGCGCAGACAAGCAGGCAAGCGAGGGAATTATCCTTCACTAAAAACCCTTCGCGGCGGGCTTCGTCGCCGTGTGTTTCTCATCCTACTCGGCTTTGCGCTAATTCCTGCAGCCGTCATTCTTTTTCTCTCCTACCTATCAGCGGCTGAAACCTTACAGGGTCGGTTGCGCCAAGAATCTATTGATTCCACGCGCCGCGTTTCCCTGGAAATTGATCGCAGGCTTAGCGATTACGGGAAGATTTTGGAAGGCGCAAAAACTCAGTTTCAGCCAGAGGGTGATTCCGTTCAGGTAAACACGCCCTTGTTTGAGGGGGTTATGGAACTCCCCCCCGCATTGGAAAAATCAATCTTCCTTTTTCCTGAAGGAACCGTGTTTTTCAAGCACAGTGAAAAGGGGCGCTTGACCTCTGAAGTTTATGGTTTGGTTTGGCAAATGAACGGTCTACCGTTTGATGTTTCGGTTTTAGAACGCGTTCTACGGGAAAGCAGTTCGCAGCTAAGCCAAGCTGTAAAATCAACTTCAACAGGTAATCATGTCACCGCTGAAACCGCAACGAAAATTCACCTTCTGGAGTTTCCCGAGCAAACCTTGAACGGCCCATGCATTGTGATGTCAATCCCCCTGCTGCAAAAAAAAGGCGAGTCGGAATTTCTTGGGGTTTGCATGCCAATCAAAGAGTTGTTGGAAGCAACCCACAAGCAGCTTGGGCCTGCGGCTCAGGGGGGATTTGTTTATTCAGCCCGGCAGGGAATTATTTTTGAAAGCTCGTCACTAACATTTCTCCCCACGATTTGGGAAACTATCAAACTTCGCATCAGCCAGCCCAACATTGAAGAGAACGAATACTTTATGGTAGAGTCCGATGCAAACCGCCTTGCAGTTGCTTCGCGCCCGATTCGAACCAGCGGAATGTTTACGGATAATACCCCCTTATATTTGCAATGGCATGTGATTGAAATTGTTGATCTACAAGATACATTTGTGGCGTTGACAAAACTTTTTTGGACGCTTGTGTTGCTTGGCCTTGCCCTGATGATGGTAACATTGCTTGCCGCCGTGTTGCTCTCCGCCCGCCTTGTTCAACCCATTCGCGATCTTACAAACGGCATGCGCCGCTACGCCCAAGGGGACTTGGATTACCGGGTTGAAGTTCACACGCAAGATGAGCTGGAAAACTTAGCCGATGCAGCAAACATCATGGCAGAAAGCCTGCGAAATTCCTACCAAGACCTTGCATCGCGAATGCTTGAGCTTGATGAAAAAGCAAATCAACTCAGCCTAATTCACTCAATCAGCCGCTCCATCAATCAGTCCTTAGATTTAGATCAGTTGTTCCAGCAAATCGTAAAGGAGCTTACAGGCATAATCCACTGCGAGCGAATTTCCATGGCACTTTACGATAAAGATTCAAACCACCTCACCCTGGATTTTGTGTACCCGGTGGAGCGAGATGTTTTGCCGCAACACACGTTAATCCCCATGGATTCCAGCCTTATGGGAAAAGCCATTCGGGATTCAACGATTACGCTAAAATCAACCAAATCGCCGGGCACGTACTTTGAAGAAAATCACCTTTACCGCATCGGAATACGCAAGGTTTGCATCGTTCCGTTGATGGCGACAAATGGGCCCGTGGGAACGTTGAATCTAGGGGCCGTTCGTAAAGATGCGTTTGATATTCGTGAACTAAAGTTGATGGAACGCGTAGCGGAACCATTAGGTTTGGCATTAGAGCACGGCAGGCTATACAAGCAAGTTGCAAGCTTTGCGCAAAAGCTTGAGGAAACCGTGGAAAAAAGAACAAGCGAACTAAAATCCGCTCAAGAAAAACTTGTGCAAGCCGAACGTTTTGCCGCAACTGGCTCCATTGCCGCCCACATAGGCCACGAAATTAACAACCCCCTTTCAATCATTAAAAACTACATTAAAATCATGAACGGAAAAGCACTGAAGTTAAATTTAAATCAAGAAGCTGCATCCGGCATGCGCGAAGGGTTGCAAATTATTGAGGAAGAAATCGACCGAATTGCACGGATTGTTTCTCAGTTGCGCCAAGTCAGCAAGCCACCAGAATCGAAAGCTCAACGCTTCTTCCTGCGAGATGAAATTGCAAAGCTGGAGGAGTTGTTCAAAAGCTTTGTGGAAAAACACTCCATTCAAATTGATTCAATCATCGATCCTAAGCTGGGTGAAGTGGTTTGCTCTGCGGATTACTTGCGACAAATTATCATCAACTTAATACGCAATTCAATTGATGCACTGGATGGAAAAACCGACGGCAAAATTCGCATCCATGCTGCACTGAGCAAATCAATGCCCGGCTTCTTTTACGTTACAATAGAGGACAACGGCAGCGGCATTTCGCCGGAAAATCTAAACTCCATTTTCGATCCCTTCTTTACCACCAAAACCGAGGGCAAAGGTACAGGCTTGGGACTTTCAGTTTCTTACGGTCTTGCTCAAAGCATGGGCGGTATGATGCGAGCGAAATCCGAAAAGGGGAAAGGAACAACCATTAGGCTTGAACTTCCCATTATTCCAAATCAAGACGACGACGAATTTCCCCGGAAGCACTCCGCATCAAAAACCGATATTAGTTCCTTTACAACTCCTAAGCGAAAACGAAATATTATCATCGGCTAAATTTTGTTATCGTATACTGTAAG
>DAIOTT010000258.1:294-3075 GCA_036751885.1 Candidatus Sumerlaeota bacterium | reverse complement strand
CCATTACGGCAACATCCACCCCTCTCGCTCAACACCTCATCGGCCATCATTTCTAACGCAAAGCCACGGTGATGCAGAGGCGCGGGGAGGAGAAAGGTGGTTTGTTTTTTGAAGATGAGAAAACAGAAGTTCTATCATTCTCGCTTCATCGTAATCACCTTTACCTTCCCCCTCCCCGCGACCCCGCGTTTATAATACCCTAGACCTAGGAATGAAGATAATCTGTTTGAAGAAAAATTAAACGCAAAGTCACCGAGGCGCTGAGACTCAGGGTTAACTAAGAGATAATTTACTTAAGAGCAGAGTTGATTCAATGGTTGAATGAAAGCAAAAAAACAACAACCCATCTTCCCCTTCCCCGCGGCCTTGCGCCCCTGCGTTAAATATTACCCCGTAGGGAATTTTGGCTTTTCAAGTGATATTATGCATTTAGTGACGCCGCCAAAAATGTGCGGCGTCACCAGAATAAGCTAGATGGGTTGAGCGAGCAGGTTGGTAGCACTTTCAAAACCTGTTTAGTTTTTGGAAACTGAATTCAAAATCTCAAAGGCGAGGCGCGTAAAGTGAGTGCTGAAGGGAACTTAGTTCTTTAAGTGACCGAAGCCGAAACTGCAACGCAACGATGCATTTGGGGTTTTGAAACAGCTTTTAGGAATCGGCTTCGTCAGGCCCGTTCAGCACGCTATTGATCACCCGGCGCGGAACAGGATCGCGGGAGAGCATCTCAAGGGCTTGATCGTACGTCATGGAGCCTTGCGCGAGCAGCAGCGCCGTGGGCACAACGCGGTTCACCTGGGTGGAGGCTTGAATCACCACGCTGGGGATTGCCTCGGCTTGGGCGTTGTTCAAAGCATCCGTTTGAAAAACCGCTCGGTGGAGCGAGGTTTTAGCGGCTTCTTCATCCACGTTCGCTAAAATGCTGATTGTTCTAATGGCACGGTAGTAGAGCTTGTTGTTTGAAATCTTGAGATCAATCATGCGGTTGTTGTAGATTTTGCCGACCATGATATGAGCGCCAGAGGAAATGGTGTTGAGCGTGATTTTCAGCGCTAATTCCGCCAGGTTTACAAAGCCGGGGATAAAGCCAAGGGAGGGGATTTCAATGAGGTAGCAATTTTCCAAAGGAATGGGAAGATCCGGCGGAAGGGTTTTGGATGAGTTGATGATGATGAGGCCAACATGCGCTTTGGTTTTGCTGGCGTGCTCCAGAACGGCTCGAGTGTTTGGCCCCAACTCGCCAATGGCAATACCAAACACGGAATCGCCTTTCACAAGGTCTTCAAGCTTGTTGCGCTCAAAGGAGGTTAAATCAATCTGGAATTCAGGGCCTGCATTCGCATGGTCCTCCTTAGGATTATCCATTAAGTCCTGCCAACCATCGTTGATAAAGCAGCGAATATCATCGAACGTGGCACCAAACGTAGGGGGGCATTCGCTGGCATCAATTAAGCCCATAATGCCAGCGGTTTCACGGCCTAAGTAGAAGATGCGTTCGCCGCGGCGTAAGGAGCTTCCGGCAAGGCGAATCAGTTCCTGCAGGATTGATTGGTGCTCGTAGGTGTATTGAATGGTTTCCCGGCATTGGCGCAGCAGATTCTTGATTCGCAGGGCAATGCGCTCTTCGTTATCAAGATCATCAGGGTTAAGGTGGGTATCTGCCTGTTTATTCAGCCCAGCAAGCTCAAGAGCTGAAAAGAAAATTGCTTCCAGCAGAATTTTTGTGGCTGTTCCGCCTTTCATGCGTGTGGACCCGTGGATGGATTCCGGCCCGTAAACGGGGTTTAGCAGGATAAACCGATCGGCGGATTTTTCCGCGGCCTCCAAGGCTGAAAGAAAGGTTTGGTCCCAGCCTTCAACGGTTACGTTGCGGGCACATTCGCGGGGATTAAAGCCCATCAACACAGAAGTGGCGTGGGTGTTGTCTTTCAAGGCCCAAAGCTGGCCGGCAATGTAGGGGGCAGAAAGGCCGCAAGTAATGCCAACGTATAATATTGATTCCATTTGGTTTGAAAGGCGGTTATTCATGTCACCAACGGCTTGAATTGGGTCGTCTTCCGCTCCTTCTTGGGCTTTTACCAACGCCAGCGCACCGCCAGCAACAAGGGGTGCAAAAACTTCTTTCTTCCCGGAAGCACGCAAAAAGCGGTTAAACTGTCGGCAAATCAAATGCGCAAAACGGCCGCTCGTGCCCGCTCCTGAAAGAAGAATTCGGCCTTTCTCGCCTGCCTTGATTGCCTTGGTTGCAGCAACCGCTGTGGCTGCGGCTTTCAGAAGAATTTCATCGTCCATCAAGCAGGGGAACGTGCGGAAGCCGGCAAAAAGCTGCGTATCGCCTTGGCGGAATAAGCGTGTAATCCCTTCAGCATCAGCCAAATCAAGCTCCATTGTAAGCTCGTTTGCCTGTTCAGTAACGGGAATCATGGGTGTAGACATAATCAATCTGGGCCTAAGTAGCGTTTGTCTTACTAAACTTGGGGAAACAATTGGTATTTGGTGCGGTGGAGTCAATCATTGGCTTACATACGGCCCTAACGAAGCCGTTATTCCCAGCCTAGGAGGCGGGTAAAAACGGAAATAATCATCAAAAAACCCATGCACGTGGAGAATGCATTTGTGATGATAGCAAGCACAAACTTTTGGGAGGTAAATTTTTTGGGCTGTGTTGAAGGGGCAACAGCATAGATGATACAACACGCTAATCCCAAAAGGCCAATAAAGGCGGAAATCCCAAACATGGTGATGGTGAGCATGGAAACAAGGCCCAAATAATAGGCCAAGGTC
>DAIOTT010000258.1:0-284 GCA_036751885.1 Candidatus Sumerlaeota bacterium | reverse complement strand
AAAATTACCCAAATCATTTTTAGTTTCTTCCGAAGGAAAATCGGTTTTGGGAAATATTGGTGAATAATGTTTGAATCCGGGTGGGTGCTGTAAAGCTCCTGAAATGATTTCAAGGGAGCTGAGGCCCGTTTTTCTTCATCATAAATCCAGCAAAAAATCGATAAATTCCCCTCTTGAACTGAGGCCTCAAGCTGGGTCTTACTCATTGGGCCTTTTAGTGTTCCGTTAGGAAGCCTAATGTAAACTTTCTCGGGGATTGCTTCTAAATCGGCCATAAATTATTC
>DAIOTT010000257.1:0-3080 GCA_036751885.1 Candidatus Sumerlaeota bacterium | reverse complement strand
GCAATAATCGCCAGTCTTGACCCCGTTATGGGCGAGGTTGACCGCTAATGTCTGCTTTTTATGTGTTGTTCGCCGCTTTAGCGATTCTTTTAATTCACCGCACGGTGGAACACCTGTTATGCCAAGGCCCCGACGCAAAAAAACGAAAACACCAATTAGAGTTAGGAACCGGTATTTTTTTGATCCTTTCTTGGACGACCGGGTTTCTTACCGTGTTGCTCAATAACTCCCTACGAATGGAGTACTTAGGCCTCATGATGATCATTACCCCTTTTATCTTGTTTGGAATAATCTTTTTCACGTTTCTCAGCCTTATCGTTTATCGGCAGGAGCGTGAAGATGATCAATGGAACGACCGGAGCTAATTTACTGTGCTTGATATCTTAAAAGACGAAACAGAACGAATTGAGAAATTGTTCGAGAAATATCCAAGTCGGCGTTCTGCAATGTTGCCTCTCCTTTGGATAGTTCAGGAAAAAACGGGCTGGGTTTCCCAAGAATCCATGCGCGAAGTTGCCGAGCTGTTGCAAGTGACTCCTGCTGAAGTGTACGAGGTGGTTTCATTTTACACCATGTTCCACCAACGGCCTGTGGGGAAATACCACTTTGCCCTGTGTGATACTCTTGCCTGCGCGATTTGCGGTACCAACGAAATCGTGGATTACCTGAAAGAAAAGCATGGAATTACGGGCAAGGGCGTTTCAGGCGACGGCCGTTTTTCCATTGAATTAGTGGAGTGCATCGGGGCTTGCTCCATGGCACCAGCAATGTTGTTGAATGAAGATTTGCACGGCAATCTTACCCCTGAAAGCCTTGATCGGCTTGTGGAAAGTTGCAAATAAGTTTGCCCTGTGCGCCCAACCGTAAGAATGTTTGAAAGGTTCTGAGAAACAATGTCTGTTACTGATTTAGAACGAGTTCTGCTCCCAAATATCGAAAAAAATGAAACCGAATGGATCGACGCCTACCAAAAACAAGGCGGTTACGAAGTTGCTCGCAAAACGATTGATCTAAGCTGCGAGGATATTATTGCACAGATCAAAGATTCCGGCCTTCGGGGTCGTGGCGGTGCAGGGTTCCCCACCGGGTTGAAATGGAGCTTTTTGAACAAAAAGGATTCCCCCCGTTACCTATGTGTAAACGCCGATGAATCAGAGCCGGGCACTTGTAAAGACCGTCCCTTGATGGAGCAACGCCCCCACACATTGGTGGAAGGCGTCATTTGCGCGTGTTTGGCCTTGGATGTAGAATCCGCCTACATTTACATTCGTGGTGAGTATTACGAAGCAGCTAAAATTTTGAACAAAGCGATCGACGAAGCCTACGAAGCTGGTTTCTTGGGCAAAAACATCTTCGGCCGTGAAGGTAAAAACGTTGATCTCGTCGTTCACCGCGGCGGGGGAGCGTACATCTGCGGCGAAGAAACCGCTTTGCTGACAAGCCTTGAAGGTTACCGTGGTTATCCCAAGCTAAAACCACCGTTCCCCGCGGTTGCAGGTTTGTATGGTAAGCCTACGATTATCAATAATGTAGAAACTATCATCAATGTTCCCTACATTCTGAAGAACGGCGCAGAGTGGTTCAAAAAATGGGTTCATGAGAAAACCACCGGTCTACGGTTGTACTCAGTTTCCGGGCACGTCAAAAAGCCGGGGGTGTACGAGCTTCCACCCACCGTTACGTTGAAAAATCTTATCTATGATATTTGCGGCGGCATTCGTAATGATCATGAGTTGAAGTGGGTGATTCCCGGGGGCTCATCGGTTCCATGGTTGCTCCCTAATCAAATTGATATTCCCCTCAGCCACGAGGGTGTTGCTGCTGCGGGTTCCATGTTGGGCTCCTCTGCCGTTATGGTGATGGACCACACGGTTTGCCCCGTTTGGGCACTATCAAATCTTTCCCATTTTTACTACCACGAATCATGCGGTCAATGTACGCCTTGCCGTGAAGGTTCAGCTTGGATGTTCAAAATCGTGAAACGCATTGAAGCTGGCGAAGGAACAATGGCAGATATGCAAGCCCTGTATTCCATCGCAGGGGAAGGCAAACCCGGTAGCGGCATGATTAGTGGTAAATCCATCTGCGCCTTGGGCGATGCAGCGGCTTGGCCTGTGGGCTCGGCTATTCAGCAGTTCCGTGCTGAGTTTGAAGAGCACATTCGCTTGAAAAAATGCCCCTACAACAACAAACGCTACTGGATGGCGAACGGTAATTTTGTAAACGATCATCATCATGAACACAGCTCCCACTAAGGCCAAGATACTCAATTCATTTACACCCCCCCTCGCATTGATTCGAGAAGGATAGATACCTGTTATGACACGTCCACTACCAGCGCAACCAGCTCCAGGAATCGGGGCAACGTCCGGCTACCCGCAACGCGCCGCCGGCATTGCCACAGCTTTGGAAGGAATTCCCGAGTCTGAGCTTCTCAATATTACGCTCAATGGTAAGCCCGTGAAAGCCCGCAAGGGTGAAACGATTATGGATGTTTGCCACCGCGAGGATCAGCACGTTCCCCACTACTGCTGGCACCCTGCGCTCAGCATTGCAGGCAATTGCCGCCTCTGTTTAGTGGATGTTGAAAAAATCCCCAAGCCCGTTATCGCCTGCCAAACGCAGGTTGGCCCCGATATGGTCATCAACACAAACAACCACAAAGCGAAGGAAAGCCAAGAGTGGATGATGGAATTCCTGCTGGTGAATCACCCGCTGGATTGCCCCATTTGCGACCGCGGCGGCGAGTGCCAATTGCAACGCTATTCCATGGAGTACGGCACAGCGCACACGCGCATGGCAGATGATAAGCGTAAGTTTATCAAGCCTCAAGCGGATCCGTTGATTGATATAGAGCGCAACCGCTGCATTATGTGCACCCGCTGTGTTCGATTCTGCGATGAAGTTGCCGGCGACCATGTGATGGGTGTTTTTGATCGTGGAAACGGCAATTATATTGGTACCTTTGGCCAAGGGCCGGTTTCCAATATTTTCTCTGGCAACGTGATTGATCTTTGCCCCGTTGGCTGTTTGACCAATAAAAAATACCGTTTCAAAGCCCGCCCCTGGGAACTTAAGCA
>DAIOTT010000256.1:0-3100 GCA_036751885.1 Candidatus Sumerlaeota bacterium | reverse complement strand
GCTTGGAAACCAACGTACTCAACCGTTGGGGGAAAATCCTTCAACCAAGGGTCTTTCGCGGCGGCTTCTTGAATTCTAGCTTCTACGGTTTGCTTTAATTCGGCTAAGGATTCACCGGGAAATAAGCCGATGCGGAAGCGTGTTACACACTCCCCGGCAACAGTGCTAGCCCAATCGCCGCCGTTGATAATGCCGACGTTGAGGTTCAACGGGTGCTCGTATTCTTTGAATGCTGGGTGGATTCTATTTGGCTGGTTCAGCTCTGCTTCTAACTCACGAAGGGCTTTGATGAACACCCAAGACTTTTCGATGGCGTTTACACCGCGGCCTGCACCCAAAACGTGGGTTGTTTTTCCCAAAACGCGAACCTGAAACCACATCACGCCCACTTGGCTTGCCAAGATTGTTTCATGAAAAGGTTCTGGAATAAGGCAAGCATCGGCCGTATAGCCGTTTGCACAAAGGGCCAACGCTCCATTGCCGGTGCATTCTTCTTCAATCGGGGATTGCAAAATCACTTTGGATGCGGGTTCCAACCCTAGGTCTTGAAGGGCGGCTAAGGCCCACAAAAAGCACATGCTGCCGCCCTTCATGTCACCGGCTCCGCGGCCGTACATCCAGGTTTCGCCGTTTTCACCGTTCAGTTTCATTCTCGGCTCAAAAGGGTTTGAAGCCCACAATTTTGAGGGCTCAGCGCTGACAACATCCACGTGGCCTTGCAGAATTAGGGAATGACCCTGCGAGTTGGAACCGGGGTTGTGCACGCCTACAACGTTGGGGCGTTGATGATAACTCCAATCCACGGGGCTGAAGCCGGGAAGCTTGCTAATTTTATCCACGTCGATTGGTTCAAGTTTAGGCGCATAACCCAATTGATCGTATACACCTGCAATATACTCTTGAGCAGGAGTTTCGTTGCCCAAGGTGCTAGCATAGCGCACCCAAGAACCAAGGGTATTCACCGCCCAATCTTTGCGGGCGGCCAAAGCGGCGTGAAATTCATTGCCTGTTGGAATGCTGGTTTGTGTACTCATAAAAAAATCCAATATTCTGAACGAAAATTAGCAACGCATCATAAGATTGTAGAATTTGTTTTCAACCCTTGAAAACGGCAGCAATTTTTTACCAAGGGCGCAGTTCTTCAAGGGCAGGAACTTGAAAGGAGAACTCTGAAAGCACCTGATCTTTTGCGGTGGAAGGATGCACACAAACTAATGTCATTTGGTGGTTCAAGCATTCAAACACGGCTTTTTCTGTGATTAATAAATCAACGCATTGGGTTGCTGTAAGGGGTAAGGAGCAGGTTTCCACGAGTTTTGGCGTGCCATTTTTATCCGAATGCCGACTCAAAACAATCAACTTACGGGCTTTCTGGGCAAGCTCCATTCCGCCCCCCATACCCGGCGTCAGCTTGCCGGGAATCATCCAGTTTGCTAAATCACCGTTTAGTGCGACTTCAAAAGCCCCTAATATCGCCACGTCTAATTTTCCGCCGCGAACTAACGCGAAGGAGAAACTACTGTCGAAGCAAGCAGCCCCTTTCTGCAAGGTACATGCTCTGCCCCCGGCATCAATCACGTTATGATCAGGGGTTCCCTCCGCTACAGGAGCACCTACTCCAACAAACCCGTTTTCACTGTGAAGCGTTACATTCAGTTCAGCGGGCAGAATCGAGGGAATCATCGTAGGAAGACCAATACCCAAGTTCACCAGCATTCCTTGCGTAAGCTCTTTTACCGCTCGTTTGATGATGATTTCTTCTTGCTCAATCATGAAATTCCACCTCCAGGCGTATTGATGTGCCGGCGCGGTTGGGCTTGAATAACAGCACTTACAACAACATGGGGAAGGTGAACATTCTCAGGTTGGATTTCCCCAACTTCCACAATTTTCTTTGCTTCTACAATCACATGATCACATGCAAGGCCCATTACAACGTTCATGTTCCGGTTGCTCCCTCGCCACCAGCAGTTTCCTACACGGTCTACAACATCCGCGCAAAGCAGGGCAACATCCCCCCGCAATGCTTTTTCAAGTAAATACGGCTTGCCGCAAAACTCAACTTCCTGCTTCCCCCCGGCAACAATCGTCCCTAAGCCAATATCGCTGAGAAATGCCGGAATTCCAGAGCCGCCGGCCCGAATTTTTTCCGCAAAAATTCCTTGGGGGACAAACTCAACGGTGAACCGTTTCTCGTTCATCATTTTTACTGCATCGGGGTTTAACCCAATGTGAGTTGCAATCAGGTGCTTCACAGAACCATTTTGCAACAAAACGCCAACGCCCAAATTGGGTTCATTAGCATCGTTTTTGATCAGTGTAAGCCCACTAAATGTTCCCACAGGTTTACTTGCAATTGCTTCTAGCAGGGTGAAGGGTACTCCGCCTCTGCCAAAGCCGCCAACCATCCATGTTTGATTGGGTTTCAAGTACGTTGAAATCACCTGTTGAACATCTTGCGTTCGGTCAATCATGGGGTTTGTCCTGATAAATCACCTCTGTGGTTTCTTCTTCTTCGTCCTCACCGTAAGGGGGGTAGGGGTCGTTGTTCATCACTTGAGTTGTATTGGCATCGGGAACAGGACTAATTTGTGTAATATTGCCGAGAGCGTAATCCGGAAGGTTTTCCTCCTGCTTGAAGCGTTGAACTGTTCCGTCAGGAAGGTGCGCCGAAACGGGGTCCACGTCGGCGTGAATATGCCGCATTAAGTGGTTTAGGGTTTTCTCGAAAAGCTCAATAATCTCATGTATCTGAGCTTCAGTTGTGATCAACGGCGGGGCAATAAGAACATGATCGCCGGAAAGCCCCCAAATGGAGCGCCGCGGGTAGATAATCAGCCCGTACTCTTCCCGTGCAATGCGGGTGGCAACTTGACCAACAATCCATTTTGCGGGGAACGGTTCGCGCTTGGCCCGGTCTCGCACAAACTCAATTCCGGCAAAAAGGCCGCGCCCGCGAACGTCGCCAATGATGGGGAATTTCCCTTTCAAATCATGTAAGCGTTCGTGCAGAATTGTTCCCATTTTGCGGGAGTTTTCGACGAGATTATCTTCCAAAATGATTTTGACGCATTCCAAGGCAATGGAGGCGGAAAGTGGA
>DAIOTT010000255.1:0-3143 GCA_036751885.1 Candidatus Sumerlaeota bacterium | reverse complement strand
ATCCCGGCGCCCACACGTGGAAGTATTGGGGCAAACACTTGGCAGATTCCCTGCGGTTTTTTGCCGAACAACTCCGCTAATTAGGATGCCAAAAGGGATGCCTGAATAGATATTGAGCGAGAGAGGTAGATTTCCTAAACCGAAAACGCAGGAATAAATCGCACCGCGTTGCGGTGCCTTTAATCTACGGTGCCGCCTACCCAGCGCCGCACGCCTTGCGGCGTTTGCACTGGGCTTAAATATCAGGCCCCGTTGGGGCCAATTTGAACGCAACTCACAACACTCCACGTTCCCTACTCACAATTGCCCATGAATGTCCTCAATCCGCAGGGGATTTATTGATAATCCAGAAAAGACACCCTGAATAGATCTGGAAATCACTCCCTTTTGTCATTTCTAAGAAGAACAACTTTCAACGCATTCTACTCAAAATAAGCTTCACTCCCTAAAATGCAGACTCTAAAAGGAATGCAACCGTGCAGTGGGCTTGAATGTTGCAGATGATTGAACTAAGAGTTCTTTTTTCAATCTTCTATGAGCATGTTAATCACACCATGAAAAAACTTTTCCCCCTATTCTTACTAAGCAGTTCCCTAATGCTAACTGCCTGTGGTCTTGTTGGTGGATTGGTGGGCAACCGCAGCATGTATGAAGAGCCTAGCTACACCACGCTTGATACGTTGGGGAATAACATTACTGTGCGGCAATACGGTACTCGCCTTGTAGCAGAAGCCTCGGCTACCGATAAGAATTTAGATGAAGCGGGCGACGATGCATTTCGCCTGTTGTTTGATTACATCTCTGGGGCAAACGGCGCTGGCGATAAGGTTTCCATGACCGTCCCCGTGGAGATGGGGCCTAAGGATTCTTCAGAAAAAATCTCCATGACAACTCCGGTGGATTCACTTACCTCTGGAAGCACGGTTACCATGTTGTTTTTCTTTCCCCAAGAGTACACTCTTGAAACAGCACCGGTGCCGAACAACAGCAGGATTACCGTGCGTGAACAAGCCGGTGAAACCCTTGCCGTGCTTCGCCTTTCAGGAACCATGAACGAGGCGCGCAAGCAGGAGGAAAGCGAGGAGTTGCTGCGTGCGTTGGGGGAAACCAATTGGGTGCCCACAGGCCCAGCCCGGGCCTTGTATTATGATCCGCCGTTTACTATTCCCCCGCTTCGCCGCAATGAAGTGATTATACCGGTGGAACAACGTACGCCGTAGGCTTTGCCCCTTAGTTGATGGATTTCACCCTCACAAAACAGGGGAAAAAGATCCCGAAAGTTTTGTTTGTCAACGGCAGTGTTTTTCGGCTTTCTAGAATGCAACAATGTAACAAGATAAATCCAGAATCCCGTGAGATTGATATTCTGTTTTAATGGCTTCAAAAATCGATTCAAACACCCCGGCCGAACTGCACCAACTCCACCGTCTTCAACGTGAACTGCTGGCGGATCTTGGTTTTTGCTGTTTAGCGGAAGCGCCGGTGCTTGCGCAATCGGCAGCGCCACAACGAGAGGCAACAGCAACAGCCTTAAGCGGGGCTTACACGCGTGTTCCCCAAGCAAATCCGCTGCAAAAGCCTTCCTCCATGGCACCTAAATCCGCTAAAACAGCGGCTTCTGTTCCCTCAGCCGCGGCGGATTTTGCTGCCCCTCCGCCGATTTCAACGTTGCCCAAGCTTTCGGTGGAGGAACGCATTGCGCGCCTGAAAGCCGTGGCAGATAAAGCCGCCCTTTGCGAGGTTTGCCGCTTACACTTAGGCCGAACTAACTCCGTGCCCGGCGAAGGCAGCCCTATGGCAGAACTGATGTTTGTGGGTGAAGGCCCTGGTGCTAATGAGGATTTACAAGGCAAACCCTTCGTGGGCCGATCTGGTGATTTGCTCACCAAGATTATTCAAGCGATGACGTTTTCCCGTGAGGAAGTTTTTATTGGCAACGTGGTAAAGTGCAGACCGCCGGAAAACCGAAAACCCCACGCCGATGAAATGGAAACCTGCCTACCTTACTTGGCCCAGCAAATTGAAATCATTCAACCCCGTGTACTTGTAACCCTTGGCGTAACCGCCCTTACAGGGTTGCTGCCCGAACACATGAAAACCCCCATTGGTAAAATTCGCGGCCAATGGCTTGAATACCGCGGAATACCCGTGATGCCTACCCTACACCCAGCGTTTCTTTTACGCCAGCCTACCCAAAAGCGAAATGTTTGGGAGGATATGCAGCAGGTGATGAAAGTTTTTGGAAGGAAACCAGACAAAGCAAATGATTAAACCCACCCCTATTTTTAGCCGTAACTTGCCCGCAAGCTTGTTGGCGATATTAATGCTCCTCTTTCCCGTTGCTGCCCCCCTTTCAGCGCAAGATGACGAAGAGAATGTTCCCCTCCCTGAATTCATGGAAGGCACCCTTGAGGAGCTTCCTGATACCCTTGCTCCCAGCGCTGAAAGTACCTTGGGGGAAACCATGTATTACTCCCTTAAGGGCGGCGGTGAGCTGATTGGGCGAGTGATTAAACAAACGCCGGAAGCACAGTTTATTGATTTAGGATCAGAGATTGTTCGCCTAACACCGGGGCAAATTTCCCGCCAGCAACCCCTTAGCGAAGCCCGGGAGCAAGCCCTTCAGCTGAACAATCAGGAGAATCCTTTGTTGCTTGTTACCCAGCAGGATTCCACCTCAGAGGATTTTCTCTCCCAAACGGAAATCCTGGAACGCGTGAAGGAGAGCATTGTTCTTATCTCCAACCCCGGCGGTGCAGGCTCTGGTTTTGTGTACGATTTGCAAGGCCGGATTGTTACAAATCACCACGTAATCGCCGGTGAAAAATACCACACCGTAAATTACTTTGTGAAGAACGATAAGAATCAATGGATCAAGAAAACATTCCGCAACGTAGAGGTAGAAGCCTACAGTTACTTGTACGACGTTGCCCTGCTGCGCTTAAACCTTGATGATGTGAAAGAGGAGGGCATTGAGCTAAAACCATTGCCCCTTGCAACGCGGCGCACGTTGCGCGTTGGCGAAGCCGTTTACGCCGTGGGCAACCCTGGCGGGCTGGGGCGCATGCTGGAGCACACCGTCAGTGAAGGGATTGTCAGCAGCCTAACCCGCAACGTGCGCGATGTACTGTACATACAAACCA
>DAIOTT010000254.1:0-3166 GCA_036751885.1 Candidatus Sumerlaeota bacterium | reverse complement strand
CCTGCTCATGGGGTTTGTTGCCGCCACAACGGTTGCCTCCTTCCAAGTGGTGGGGAGCATTTTGGTCATTGCCATGCTGATTGTTCCGCCGGCGGCGGCTTTTCTGCTAACCCGTAATTACGGCATGATGCTGATTTTAAGTCTGCTCATTGCAGCGGCCTCTGCGGTGTTGGGGCATATTGGCGCTGTGGTGGGGCCACAAATGATTGGCTTTAACGGTGACACTTCAACTGCGGGGATGATTGCCGTGGCTAGTGGCGCTCTTTTCACCGGTGCGTGGCTATTTTCACCCAGCCAAGGGTTGCTTTCGCAAACACTGCGGAAGCTTCACATCTCCTTCCACATCACACGCGATGATCTTCTTGCCGCCGTCTACCGTTTTCAGGAAACCCACAAAGGCCCTGTCCCTCATCAAGCGCTCAGCGGTATCATTCAATCGGCTCCGCTCCTCAGCCGCCTTGCACTATTGGAACTGAAAAGCCAGAAACGACTTGTGGTGGAACAATTAGCACCAGGCGCGCACTACAGCCTTTCACCAGAAGGTGGCAAATTAGCGCGGCGAATTGTGCGCTCTCACCGATTATGGGAAGGTTATTTGGTAGAAGAAATTGGCCTGCGGCCGGACCACGTTCACAACACGGCAGAGCGGCTGGAGCACTATACAAGCACAGAAATGCGCAGCGAGCTTGCCGGCCAATTGGGAGATCCCAACAAGGATCCGCACGCTAAGGCAATCCCTGATGAGGATTAACTTATTCCTACACAAACGGCCTGAAACCTAATGTATAAATATTGCACTGTCCCCACGGTGGGCCATGCGCGGTTGTGAAACTTAGGCCATCTGGGTAATTGCAATTCGGAAGCGGTAGAGTGAGATGGTGAAGAATCCGGAACCGATGGCGAACAAAGCGAGAAACTGAGGCCAAACAACTTTAATCTCGGCCCCGCGAAAAAGAACTGCTTGGCCCAAGGAGACAAAGTGCGTTGTGGGCGCCGCAAGCATGGCAAACTGAATGGCGGGGATCATGGTGCCGATCATTATTACAAATATCGCTGCAATTTGGCTGCGCGTAAAGGTAGAAGCAAACAACCCAAAGCCCGTAGCAAATACCACATAAATCACCGCAGCGCAAGCAAGCGCAGGAAAGCTCCCCTTGATTGGAACATCGAAGAAAACATTTGCCTGCACAATGATTAGCAGAAAGTTAACAACCCCCAAAACAATGTAGGGGAACTGCTTGCCCAAAAGAAATTCACTGCGAGTGACAGGTGTAACGTAAAGGTTAACAATTGAGCCCAACTCTTTTTCCCGCACCACGGAAAGCGCGGCCAGCATGGCAGGAATCATCAGCAGAAGCAGCGGAATTACTGCGGGCACCATGGCAGGAAGGCTTCGCACATCAGGGTTGTAACGGAAGCGCGTTTCCACTGAAGCCGAACCTACCATGTCACTGTGGCCAAGTCGTTCGCGGGCCATATTTACAAGCCAACCTTGGTGCATGCCCAACACATAGGCTTGGGCTGTTTCTGCTCGTTGGGGCATAGCACCATCCACCCAGCCGGCAATTTCCACAGGGTTGCCACGGGCAACTTCCCGTGCAAAACCGGGGGGAATTTCAATCGCCAATGCCAACTCACCAGAACTCATGCGAGCATCTAAATCCGCGTAGTTCAGAATGGGGGGCTGTTCCAGAAAGTAGCGCGAACCCGAGAGGTTGAGAGCGTAGTTATGGCTAAGAAGTGTTTGATCGTAATCAAGCACCGCATAGTTTAGGTTCTCAACATCTAGGTTAATGCCAAGCCCCACCACAAGCATGAGAATAAAGGTGCCGAGCAATGCCATGGTAGCCCGCAGCGGATCGCGTTGCAGCTCACGGGCTTCGCGCAAGCTGTAGCTCCACGCTCTGCCGAAACTAAAGGTACGACTTACCTTTTGCGCCGCGCTTCCTTGCGAAGCGGGCGCCGCTGCTTCCCTGATGGCAGTAGCCTCCACTGCAGTTGAATCACCGTTGCTGGCGGGTGCTTCAGAAGCCTCACCAGCGCTTGCCTCCTTCGTTTCATCTGCTTCCTTAAGGTAATCGATAAACACTTGCTCCAAATTTTGCACGCCGCGCTCTGCTACCAACTCCTTCGGCGTTCCAATAACCAACACACGCCCGCTATGCATCAGGGAAATGCGGTCGCAGCGGGCCGCTTCATTCATGAAGTGGGTGGAAATAAATATCGTGACCTTGTCATCGCGGGCCAAATCAATCATCAACTGCCACAGGCGGTCCCGGGAAATCGGGTCCACCCCGGAGGTTGGTTCATCAAGAATCAGGAGTTCTGGTTTGTGAATCATGGCAGCAGCAAGCGAGAGGCGCTGACGGCTGCCAAGCGTCAGTTTATCAGGCATGGATTCCAGATCATCCGAGATGCCAAAGCGCTGGGCAAGTTGCTCCACTCGTTTAGGAATTTCAGGTTCTGCAACGCCAAATAGCCGCGCGTGAAGCACTAAATTTTGGCGAAGAGTAAGTTCCGAATAAAGGGAAAACGATTGCGACATATACCCCACCCGGCGGCGGGTATTAATGTCGTGAGGATCCACCGGGTTGCCAAACAACGAGGCTGTTCCTTCAGTGGCGGGAAGCAGACCCGTGAGCATTTTCATTGTGGTGGATTTACCACAACCGTTTGAGCCGATGAAGCCAAAAATTTCGCCGCTGCGAATGCAAAAACTCACGTGATCCACGGCGACAAATTCACCGAATTTCATGGTTAGATCTTCGGCCTCGATCGCGAATTCGGCATCATCTTCCTAAGCAAGTGGCGGTATAGAAACGGGTTGGTATTCGCGGTGTTTTTCCTCTGGCATAAGGGCAATAAAGGCTGAATCAAGGGAATCGCTTTCCGTTCGTTTCAGCAACTCAGCAGGGCTTCCGGTGGCAATCACCTTGCCGTCGTCCATGGCCACTAGCCAAGCAAAGCGCTGTGCTTCGTCCATGTAAGCAGTGGCTACAAGCACGCTCATCCCCGGTCGCTCATCGCGGATTTCATCAATCAATTCCCAAAATTGCGACCGTGCAAGGGGATCCACACCGGTGGTGGGTTCATCAAGAATCAACAGGTCAGGATCATGAATCAAGGCGCAGCAAAGGCCCAGCTTCTGCTTCATCCCGCCGGAGAG
>DAIOTT010000253.1:0-3176 GCA_036751885.1 Candidatus Sumerlaeota bacterium | reverse complement strand
CCTCTTGAATCTAAGGCGGAAATGCTGGAAACAGCTCGCATGTTCAATAAGCTTGGAATCAAGCTTTACGCAACCGAGGGAACAGCGAACTTCCTAAAAGAGCACGGCATGGAAACAACTGTTCTGCATTGGCCAAGCGATGAACGTGAACCCAAAACAATTGATTACATCAAAGAACGTAAAGTTGATTTGGTGATTAATATACCAAAAAACTTCCAAGAAGAAGAGCTCACAAACGATTATAGAATTCGCCGTGCGGCGGTAGATTATAACGTTCCGCTCATTACAAATCGGCAAATTGCCATGCGCTTAGCCGAGGCATTATCCATTCGAACGATTGATGATCTGGAAATCAAAAGCTGGAAAGAGTACCACTAATCTTTCCAGATTTTCAGCTGCGTAAATTCATTCAACTTCACCCCCCCAACTGCCGGGATGATAGTTTGCCGCTTCACCCTGTCACTTGTAAGCCGGAGCATTCATTCTCGTGCAAATTGATTCACCCAACAATGCAACCTTGCAAGAGTGGAAGAAACTGCAAACCGCTAAAGGGCGCAAAGCCCAACAGCGGTTTATTGTTGAAGGTGAACACCTTGTTCGCGAAGCGGTAAAATATGGTGAAGTTGAATCCGTTTTGCTGAGGGACACTCTTGATCCCACGGAGTACGGCATTGATGATAGCATGCGCGTTGCAGTACTTTCAGAGCGGGCCTTTAAAGAAATCAGCTCCGTGGAATCGCAACAGGGCATTGCAGCCGTGGTGAAAATTCCGGAAACAACCTTGGATTTATACAACGCCCCAAGGTTGCTAGCCTTGGACGGCGTGCAAGACCCCGGCAATGTTGGCACGTTGATTCGCACGGCAGATGCTGCGGGGTTTTCCGCAGTGCTAATTGGTCAAGGCTGTGCTGATCCCTACGCGCCAAAAACGGTTCGCTCAACCCAAGGCTCAATCTTTCACCTCCCAGTAGTGCCGTGTTCCTTATTAGATGTACTTCACCCTTGGCTTGCGGCAAACAGTGGAACGGAAAAAAACAGCGCGGCGATTGTAGGAACGGATGCAGCCGCAGCGGTTCAGTACGATGAGTGGTTCGCCCCCAAGAATGTTTGCTTGATCATGGGCAATGAAGGTGCGGGAATCTCTGGCGCGGTGCGGCAACTTTGCACTGAATTTCTCTCCATTCCGATTCACGGTTTTGCTGAAAGCCTCAGTGTTTCAATCGCAGGTGGAATTCTAATGTATTCAATTCAATCCGCAAAAGCGCAACAATAGCGTAAGCCCTGCGAATATATATTAAAATAATCTGATTTGCATTAATTTTATTCAATATGTTTTACACATGATTGGAAATTACTTTATATTATAATTCGTTTTTTCTTGATGCTGTTCAGGCAAGGTGCTGAGCCTTTGAGCTACTAAAGTTTTCTTTTAGGCGAAAATTGTGTTTGGGAAAAAAAAGCAGTCATCAAAGCCATTTAATGCCGCCGAGCGGCTTGCTCTGCAAGGCTACAAAGCCTTGGAGGATGGTAATGCCCAACTTGCGATTGATTCCTTCAGGGCTGGAACTGAAGCTGCTCCCCTTGACCGAGCCATGAAACACGGTTTACACCAAGCTTTAGCCCTGAAAGCTTATTTGGATAAACGGGCTAAGGAAGAGGTTAACCGAAAAGTACCTGCGGGCCGTAAACCAACGAAACCCGTTCGGAAACCCGCTCCTTTTGTGGACGAATTGGAAGAATTTCCTGAAACTACGTTTTCCCACCAACCGGAAATGCCTGCAGCCAAACGCCCCACTAAACGGCAGGAAGCGCTAAAACAGACTCAGCAAGAAACTCAATCTCGCGGTCTGTACAATCCCGGTTTCTCCAGCATGGACCACGAAGAACCACCCCCCCCGCAGGGAAGATCCGCCAACGGTTCCCGCTGGAAGATTCCGTTCCAAAAGTTTGATTCCAACAGCAGCAACCCGAACATTGATGCCAACGCCGAGCTTGATGCTGCCCTAGGAACGTTCGCCGAAGAATTTAAACCCCCGCGAGACCGCCGCAGGTTTGCCCACGGCGAAGGGCCGCAATCGGCATTTGCCCGCAGCACGCCGTGGATTGTGGGAATCATGGTTGCCGTGGGCTTTCTAAGCATTACAGCAGCCGCAAAACAAGGCCTTGATTTCTTTTTGCAAGAAGTTGCCTTGCCTAAAACAAGCACTCAAGAAGAGCTTACAACATTACCGGCTGAGCTGAATACCATTCTTGTTGAGGCGAGTGAAAACCTTACCAACAGAAAATCTGCTGATGCGGTTGCATCCCTAAACACCGCTTGGGAAACCTACCCAGATTTTCAAAACACCATTCGCCCCGTGCTCGTAAGCGCCCTGCGCGTTCAGGGTACTGAATTGTTAAATAAACAGCAGTACGAGGAAGCCTTGAAGTTTTTTGAGAAAACCACGGTGCTTGAACCTGAAGATGAGAATAACTGGATTGAATACGGCCGAAGCCTCCGGGAATACGGAAGGCGCGTGCAAACTACTAACAGCACACGAAGCCAAGTGCTTTACGAACGCTCCAAAGCAGCGTACTCTGAGGCGTTGGAAAACGACTCCAACAACATTTCTGCCCTCTTTGGGTTGGGGCAAGTTTACTTCCTCATGCAAAACCGGGCGGAAGCCGTTAGCAAGTATCAACGGGTTGTTGCCCTAAGCCCCGGCTCGCCTGAGGCGCGAAAGGCCCAAGAATTTCTGGCGCAAATGATTGGCTCTAACAGCTAAATTTAGCCTGATTAGAATGCTTATCTATTAGCTGCGATTACCTTTGTGAAATTTTTAGGCGTGAACCCGAGTTGTGCGGCGTTGCTCTAGCAAGGTTTCATGCGCTTGAATAACGTTCATGTTTGGCTTCGGGGAGGAAACGCCTGATTCCTTCAGCATTTGCAGGGCTTGTGACAAGCCAAAGCCCATTTCCGTAAGGTAGGCGATAATAATCGTGGCGCCGGTTTGGCCTACGGCCAGTACCCGAAGGCCCTTGCTTAGGGTTTCCTTCAGGAAGGAAACACCATCCGCTAAATCCTCGCTGGAAAGGGGCGCATCGCCGTTTGCTCTTGTGTAGAGCTTGAATTCATCAGAGAACATTCCCCCTTCACCAAAGTAAAGGATTGCCTCAATCTCATTTTGAGCGAGAAA
>DAIOTT010000252.1:0-3190 GCA_036751885.1 Candidatus Sumerlaeota bacterium | reverse complement strand
TTCGGGTTTTAGTCTTTAAAGGGGCGGTAATCTCTACAAATTACCCCAATCCGCAGCTGAGGCCCGCTTCGGACTTGGATGTTGCGGTTCCAATTTCGGCCTTGAACAAGGTTGAAGCAGAACTCACTATTCTTGGTTGGAAACGAATTCGCCGCAAGAAAACTACCCAACTGTGGATTGGCCCATTTGGTGTACACCTTGATTTACACGTGCTATCAACCCCTTGGGGAAGAAGAATTTGGCGTGAAAGCGTTCCCTTCTGCCCGCAAGATTCTGCAAAATTCTTTCACCGAAAACCCACCACCGAGGGGCATTTGGTGCTGTTTGCCTTTCATTCTTCAGGTCAATACTACAAGAAACTCTGGCGCGACCTGCTGGATATAGACCACTTATCTATTAATATCTCAACTTTAAATGTAGATAAACTTATCGCGAAGTATAGTTTCGGGGATCAGCAACTTCAAGAATCACTTGTTGGCTTCGTAGAGTTTCTGCGACGTCGTGAAAGTTGGTTGGTTCAAAATCAATCAGCCTTTCTTCACAATTCAAGAACGCAACTTTCGCTGGCAGATCATTACATCAATATATTGAAATGCCCTATTCCCAGCTCATTTTTTGAAGAGTTAAGCTTATTAGGGCGTTTCCCAAGGGGTTTCGGATCAGCAATGCTCGCCATTCGGTCGATTTTAGAATCCTACAATTTCTCCAAGAAACCGACTAATACAGATTTTTGGTTAAATAGCAAATGCCGCAAACTGAAATGCTACCGGCTCAAATTGAAATGGCACCTGATGAATCAAGGTCATTACACCCTCTTTAAATACATTTATGATTGTTCATATAGGTTTTACGTTCGTAAGAAACTAATTTGATATTCAACTTGGGGGGATTCTTTTATAGAGTTTTATGATTTGCAAAATGTTGATTTATATAGGCTTATAATTTATCCAAACAAGTAGTTTTGGAATATTGTAGATGTTTATTGGTGAATTGTGTTTGATTCAGTTGACCTAGCCCCTATTCTGCTATAACCCTAGTTGTGATACTAATGTCACAGGCTTACTAATCTTGCGTTTCTTATTTATTAATCAATATTACGCACCGGACTACGCTGCTACCGCACAACAGCTTTCGGACATATGCGAGCAATTAGTACGAGATAACCACGAGGTGCATGTTCTCACTAGCCGCGCGATTTACGATGGTCGTAATTTACAGCTTCCAAGCTACGAGGTTCTAAACGGCGTAAAAGTACACCGCCTTTCCATCTGTAATTCCAGCCGAAAACGCCTCCGAGATCGTTTTTTTGGGTATTTATCTTTCTACGCAAAAGCATTTCTAAAAGTGCACTCTATCCCTAAGCCTGATGTTGTTGTAACCCTTACAACACCGCCATTGATTTCCATTTTAGGAACCTACCTACGCCTGCTAAAAGGCTCTCGTTTTGTTTATTGGGTGATGGACGTTTACCCCGATATTGCCGTAAAAGCCAATGTTTTACCCCGATGGTTTCCGGCGAATCTGATGACGAAAGCTTGGGCGTTTTTTGGCTTTTTGAGTTATAAAACGGCCAATAAAATTGTGGTATTAGGCCACGATATGAAGCGAACGCTCATCAACAAGGGAATCAGTGAGGATAAGCTTCACGTGATACAGAGTTGGGCCTGCTCAAAAGAGGTTTTCCCAATCAACCCAGAGCACAATAATTTTCGCCAAGAAAGCCTTTCAACCGATCAATTCAACCTCATGTATTCCGGCAATATGGGTACATGCCACACTTTCACAGATGTGATTAAAGTCGCAAAAAGCTTTACCAGTACCGATAGAATTCTGTTCTCCTTCATTGGCGGGGGAAAACAACAAGCGTTATTGATGAATGAATTAGGCAACCACAAACACGTTCAGTTTTTGCCCTACCAAGACCGCACAAAATTATCGCAATCGCTTTCCGCTCCGGATGCTCACCTAATTACGCTGGAGCCCATGTACGACGGATTACTCGTTCCCAGTAAGTTGTACGCAATCATGGCAGCCTCTCGGCCCATTGTTTTTGTGGGGAGTCAAGATAACGAAGTTGCCCGAATTATTAAAGCCGCCGATTGTGGTGTGATTATTGAGCCCGGCCAATCGGAACAGCTAGCAACGGCCCTCAAAACATTGGCTTCGGATCCCGATTTATGCCGCCGTTTGGGTGAAAATGGTTACAAACACTTCCTCAAACACTTTGATAAATCCATATTAGTCAATAAGCTTGGTAATTTACTTCAGCTTCAGGCCTTAGAGCCTGGCATTCGCGGCCCCAGAAAATTATCTCACCGAACAATCACCATTCAATCTTCCCGAGCTTCGGATTCGCTGAACGAAATGATTGCGTTTAAGCATAAGTAATTCGCCAGAGATTTGTTGCTCCTCATCATCGCCTCAGGTTTGATTTGCCCAATCAGAGTAGTACCTGCCAAAGGAATTCTGATTCCTTTGCAGCAGTACTTTTTAGAAAGGGTTATTCGTGGATAATCAGTTATTTGAGGCGCTTACACAAAAACTTAGTGAGCGCAGTGCAACAATCGGCGTCGTTGGCCTTGGCTATGTAGGCCTTCCCCTTGTTTTGGAGTTCATTCACGCCGGCTACACGGTTGTAGGGTTGGATATTGATCCGGAAAAAATCCGCCAACTGCTTGCGGGCCAAACATACATCAAACATATTGCGGACGAAAAAATCGAGTTCCTCAGCAAAAGCGGAAAATTTTTGCCGACCACGGATTTTTCCCACGCGCACGATTGCGATGCACTGATTCTTTGCGTACCCACGCCGCTCACCAAAAATCGTGAGCCGGATATGCGCTACATTGAACAAACGGGCCGTTCTCTTTCGCCTTACATCAGAAAAGGCCAAGTTGTTTCTCTTGAGTCCACCACTTACCCCGGCACCACCCGCGAGGTTCTCATTCCTGAGTTAGAACAAAACTCCGGGCTGAAAGCAGGGGAGGATTTCTGTGTGGTGTATTCTCCAGAGCGCGAAGACCCAAACAACGGAAAATACAGCACCGCCACAATCCCCAAAGTTGTTGGCGCCTTGAACGATCAATCCTTGAAAGCCGGAATGTTGCTCTACGGCGCAATTGTTCAGCAAACTGTTCCTGTTTCATCTTGCGAAGTGGCAGAGGCTAGCAAGCTGTTGGAGACCATTTTT
>DAIOTT010000251.1:0-3268 GCA_036751885.1 Candidatus Sumerlaeota bacterium | reverse complement strand
GTTTTTAATAGATAAACATTATATTGATTTAGCGTTTTCAATTGAGTTCAAAACAGAAACCAGCAACCCGGGGAAACGTTGATCCAACTCCGCCCGGCGCAAGGAGTTGAGTTTTTTTGTCCCCTCCATGCGTTGAAAAATCACACCAGACTCTCGCAAAACTTTCCAGTGGTGTGAGGCGGTAGATTTTGCGATGGAATCTAAGAAAGCTTGACAAGGAAGTTCATCGTGTTGGGCTGCCATGGCAACAATCCGCAAGCGAACCGGATCGCTAAGGGCGTGTAGCACCGCCGTAAGTGAAATTTCCTCCGCTTTTGGGTGGTCTAAATCTTTCATCAATTTCTCCCAAATTCATTAGTTCGATAAATATCGAACTAATGGCAAGCAGATTGCTCTGAGCAAATTATTTGTTCGACAAGTATCGAACAAACAAAACTGGTCAATCATTTTCAAGAAAAGGAACCGTAAAACATGAAATCTTACACTGTTACTGCAGCGAATAAAACTTCCCCCTTAGAGTTACAAGAAGCACCCAAGCCGACCGCAGGCCCGGGTGAAGTGGTTGTAAAAATCAAGGCCAACTCCCTAAACTTCCGCGATGGAATTGTGCTGAAGGGCGGGTACCCACGCAATTCACAAACACCCGTTGTGCCAGCCTCGGATATGGCGGGTGAAGTGATAGAAGTCGGCAGCGGTGTAAAAAAATTCAAGGTTGGCGACCGAGTAGCGGCGAACTTTATGCGGGATTGGCACGGTGGGACCCTTTCAGAGCGTGTGCTATGGAGCAGTTACGGCGGGGGGATTGATGGTTTCCTTGCGGAATACGCATCAGTTCCTGAGCTTAGTTTGGTGCACATTCCAAAAGGCCTTAGTTTTGAGGAAGCTTCTACCCTACCCTGCGCGGCGCTAACTGCCTGGAACGGCCTTACAAGCGCTGGGTTGAAAGCAGGTGATACAATCCTGTTATTGGGTACCGGCGGTGTAAGCATGTTTGGGTTGCAGTTCGCCAAAGCTTTTGGCGCAAACGTGATTATCACTAGCAGTAGCGATGAGAAATTGCAAAAAGCCCGTGAGTTCGGCGCTGATGGCACAATCAACTACAATACCCACCCGGACTGGCACTTGGAGGTACTTCGCCTTACAAACGGCCGCGGTGTGGATAACGTGCTTGAAGTGGGCGGAGCTGGCACGCTGGAGCGCTCCCTGAAATCCGTACGCCCCGGCGGAACGGTTAGCTTGATTGGGCTTCTTACACGCGTAGAACATGAACCCTCCATGTTGCCCGTGTTACTCAATGCCATTACGATTCGCGGAATCTATGTGGGCAGCCGTGAGATGTTTGAAGAAATGAATCGCGCGGTGGAGGCAAACAACCTGAAGCCCATTATTGACCGCACCTTCCCCTTCACTGAGGCGCAAGAGGCGTACACCTACTTTTTGTCCCAAAGTCACGTGGGCAAAGTGGTGATTACGCAAGCCTAATACTACGAAACACGCGATCAATAAACCTTATAAAAAATCAATTTGAGGGAGCCAACGTTGGCCCCCTCAAACTGTTCTGCTTGATTCATTTTACTGGATGTTATCAGAGCAGTTTACTGGGTTTTACTGCTTTACAAAGCGAACCGCATCAGCAATCACGAATGCACCGGGAGTTGTCCAGCAAGAAAGCTTTATGCGGTCGGCTGTGGTTCCTTGGAACAGATTCCAGGTACCCAGCAGAACCCATGCGCCGTTGTTGGCTTGTTGGTTCACGTTTACAGTAGTTGACCCCCCCGTGTGGTAAACAATGTAGGGCGCTGACGTTGCACGGTTGGAACCCGTTGTCCAGCGGGCGTAAACTTTGTACGTACCGTCTGAAGGAATAGTGCCTTTCCATGTAAATGCATCACTCACTGAAGCCGTTGCGCGAGCATGGTAGTTGGAACCAAGGAAGCCAGATTGTGAGGTGCTGGGAAACCAGTTGGTTGAAGGAATAATCGCGGCAGCATCGGTGTTATCTACAATCACTTCTACTGCAGGCGGATCAACGTTTGGCAAGCCGGATTGGCAAATGTACCCTACAATTGTATCGATGCGGCTACGCGTATCTGATTGGGCGAATGATGGAACGTTGTTGGTGTAAATTGAGAAGTAATAGCGTTTGCCATCGTACTGATTATCAACGTAACCAGAAAGCGAGAGCACTTGACCATTCGTCAATGTACCTGTTTTAGCGTGTACACGACCAGATTTTCCTGTTCCACACAATCTGCCACCAAGCGTGACTGAGGTGCAGCTGATTGCCAAGTGAGATGAATTGGTTGAATGTGTAGGTGTTTCTCGCCCAGCGAAGAACATCAATCGTTTGCTCGTTATTGAATCGGTTGCCGTAGTTCAAGCCAGAACCGTCGTTCATATCCATCCCTGCAGTGCTGGTAATATTGCTTAGCTGAGCAAGCGCTGCAGACTCACCGCCAATCAGCGAGAATAAGCTGTCGGCCTGGGAATTATTGCTATCGGAAAGAATTTGATCGATCGGTGAAATGGTAGAGCTTGAACCCAGTTGGTAACCTTGCCAAACGTAGGAAGGACCAAATTTACGGAATGCTGCTGCTGCTGTAAAAATTTTGGTATTTGAAGCAGGGCGCCGCATGGTGGTGCTGTTCTTAGAATACAAATCGCCATTACCGGCGTTGTTTTCAATCTTCACGGACCAAGAAACATTGGAGTTCGAGGTATTGATCACGTAGTCAATGTCGTTCTGAAGCTGTGCCAGCGTTATGGCGTAGGTGGAGCTTGCTAGGAGTAATAATGCAGCCGTTGAAGCGGCAATTTTACCGTACCAGCTAAGGGGTTGAATTTTCATTTATTTTGCCTTTCAGGATAATTTGTTCGTCTAAACTATACTGAAAGAAAGGTGCCAAGGAAGCTCACACAAAAAAACCAAATCAAACTGCTGTTTTTATTGATTTTAAGTCAAAAAATATAAAGCTTTCGAAAAACCTTAATCTTACAATCTAAACTGTACTGATTGAAAATAAGTACTTGTATAGTGCTTTACTCACTGCACTTAAATGATTAATCCAGAATCATTGTAAGGGTAAAATTTAATTTGTAAAAACGACCCTGAATCAAAACAAAAAAAGGCAAGTGAAGCAACTGCACCAGAATAGTGCTCGCATCACTTACCCTTTATCGACTTAGCCCCATGAAATATGGTTTGAGTGAACGCCAAAATTCCTGACAATCACGGACAATCACTTTAGATTATTGTTTAACAAAACGA
>DAIOTT010000250.1:0-3322 GCA_036751885.1 Candidatus Sumerlaeota bacterium | reverse complement strand
ATGGCGCTTATTCTTACGGGCTCAAGTGTGTGGTTTGCGTCCTTTGCTTGGAATCGGGTTTCACCGGCGGTGGGAAAATCCGTGCTGTTGTTGCTTTTGTTCAGCCCCATGCTTACCTTTTATTCCATGGATGCAAATCACTATGCCTACGTATTTTTCTCCGGTGTAGTGTGCGCAATTTCAAGTTATTCGTTGGTGTTGATTGATTCTTGGGCAAAGCGTTTACTGGTAATACTAGGGTGTTGTGCAGGGGTGCTTGTGGCAACGTTAGCTCACCCGTTTGCGCTGATCCCAATCGTGGGGTTTAGCTTCGCTGTGCTGGCAGATTTATACATTCGCCCAGGAGTTTGGTTGCAGAATTTGTCCCGTGGTAGAACCACCGAAAACGTGGAAGCATTTGGGAAGTGTGCTGCCTTATTGGTTGGCATGCTGGCGGTTTCACTGGGCGTGTTTGCAATTGTGATGATTCAATCCCTTAAGGCAGGCGGCACGAATGCTGGGGGAATTTATTTTAGCTTTACTCCTCTGTTTTTCGGCAACCTAGCCGCCAACTTTTACGGAGCGTACCTTTCTTATTCTGTGTGGGATTATGCATTAGGTTTTCTTGCGGCGTGTGCTAGCATTCTGGGGTTTGTTCTGTTTGCAAAGCGTACTTCGGGTTTGGCGTTGGTGGGTATTTCAAGCGTATCGCAATTTTTTGTGTTAGCGTATTTTTTTTCTACGTTGGAAGCCACAAACTACTTTCACATTCGGTACATTATTTTCATGTTGCCGACATTACTTTTGGGAGTGGCGCTTTTTGCAAACGGTAAAGGCTTGGGTTTGACCCCTGAGGGACAGGCAAGGAAAATCAAGGTGCTTTACGAAGCGGGTAAGCTATTAGTGTCACTCTTGATTTTGCGATGGTGCATTTGGGCCGTGGGTTTTTACTCCGGGAATTTTCAACCCCTTGTTCCGGCCTTTAACTCTATCGTTACGGAATTATCCAAAAACTCGGTTTTAGTTTCGCAAAGCCCGTATCTAACTCAGTCCTACAGATTTCTACAAGTTCATGATCCCCGCTTCTCCAGTTTAGATGTTCAGCTTCTGGGGGAAGTATTGCCGGGCAATCAGCTTGCAGCCTCGCGGGCGAACTACCTTGCGGCAACGCAAAGCAAGCAGGTTTTTTCTCTTGAGATGAAAGAGTATGATAATCAACTCAGCAAAAATTATCATGATTTTTTGAGGAATAAACCATTAGTACGGGAGTTTGCCAGCTCTGTCACTCAAGACTTCTACCCCTTTGATAGAAGCTTACAACTCCGTTCAATTGGCTTTGATTCTAGCTTTGGTCAACTCCCCATATTGGGGGCTGAGGTGATTCAAGTATTCCCAAAACACCCTTACGAACCTTACTTTCAAGGTAAACCTACGGAGCGGGTGAATGATGTTGTTCTAAGCCCCGGTGCTGGCGTAAGTTATTACCTGCAATCATTACCGCAAGGGCAAGCGACCATTTGGGTTGATGTTGACCTAACAGCTGGCCCACAAGATCCGCTCTACCTGATGGGATTACTTGAACCACAAATCAGTGTCCCTATGGAGCCTGTCACTCTTGGGCAAGCAACGGCAACGGTTCGCGCAAAAGTTTCCCCAAGCTCTGGTACGCTGCTGCTTTGGAACTTGGCAGAACACCGCGGGGCCTTTAGCCTTGAAGTACCCGCACCGAAATTGAACAGTAAGCTCACCCTGTTTTACAGTCGTGATTTCAACGGAAATTCCTCAAACGCTCAGGATGAATACCGCACGCTTACCATTGATGGCTTACGCCTACCGGAGCCCGGTTTTGTGGGCTTGCCTGCCGCGCAATTTGATCTTAGTGAAGCTAACCCCAGCTCAATTTTTCGGTTAGAACAAACGTTGCTTTCAGGCTCAACAATAGAACACCCGTTCAACGAAATAGAGCGCTGGTCAACAAGTCCTGAACCCGGTGTTGTGGGTGCATTCCTAGCGGAAACAATTGCTCTAAACAACCCCACTAAAGGTGGGGTGTTTGTTCTATTCCATCTGCAAACAAACGGCCTTTCATCCCAAGGGGTGGATCTTCGGGTTTCGCGCAGGGGTACAGGCCAAAATCAGCAGTTTCGCGTGCTACATTCTGCCACAACATCCTACACGTACGGGCCTGCTTGGGCGGGCGCTTACATCCCGATTGATGAAAACACCTCCGCCTTGGAAGTTATTTATCAACTCATCCCCATGAAAGTGATTGGCCCTCAGTTTGGGCACTTGACAGCAGAAGACCCACGGTTGTTTTTTCTTCCATAAGTTTTAGAGTGATTGCCTAAATTGATGACCCCGAGTGAAACAACTTTTTGGAGGACGCTGAAAAATGACACTCATGGACTTAATGGATGAGCACCCCATATACTCCACAAAAGCCCTATTTGTAACGGGAACAGATACCGACATCGGAAAAACCTATATTACAAGGCTATTAATCAAAGGGTTTCAGCAGCGTGAAATTCCGGTATTTGGCATCAAGCCAATCATCACAGGCTTTCAGCGGAACCGTACGCAAATGCTGCAGGACGATTGCGAGATCATCAAAGAAGCCTGCCTTTCAATCAAACCCACCTATTACACCCCCCTGCTTAGGCAATACGTTGGCGGGCCGATTGAGGCTTACAAGGAATCCATGGCACCTGTATCAGCGGCCCGGCTTGAGGGCAGAAGGTTCCATTGGCAACCCGTTCAAGATCTACTGAAAACAATCTTAGATGATTGCACCTTTGAATCCGTTGTCCCTGTAGTGGAAGGCGTAGGCGGGCCTCTTGTCCCTTTGGGTAAAAACTACTTCGTAGCCGATATCATTAGCGAGTTGAAGCTGGATGCTGTGCTTGTAACACGCACTGCCCTTGGCACAATCAGCCACACACTCACCGCCTTGGAATCGCTGCAAAAGCGGGGCGTAAATGTAATTTCAGTCATTGCCTCGCGGGCCACAACCACCGGCGAACTAAACCCCGTTGAGCGCAGCAGCCTGGAAGAATTAATCGAACAACTCCCCCCGGAAATGCCCTTCTACCTTGTGCAACAAGGCGGAAGCGAACTCGTTCCCGTGCAGTGGATTTTGGATCAACTAGCGCGAAAGGTTTAGATTAATCAGCCTTTTTCAGTGATAATGCCTTGGTTCCGCCATTTTAGATTGCCTGTGAATAGCTTCCAAGCGCGAAAATTATTTTTGTCCTCTATATTCTAAAGGTCTAAAGGAAGTAAAGATACCACTACTCGAACGTGTTGTCGCGATCCAATAGATTTTTTTCACGCAGAGAAATGAGGT
>DAIOTT010000249.1:0-3325 GCA_036751885.1 Candidatus Sumerlaeota bacterium | reverse complement strand
CCACCCCTTTCCCGCAAGGCCCCAAAAAAACCGAGCAAAGCAAGGTTGTTCGCCTCCGTTGCGCCGCTGGTGAATACAACTTCACGGGCCGCGGCGCCGACTAAATCGGCCACTTGCTCACGCGCACATTCTACTGCTTCCTTTGCCTTGTGGCCAAAAGCATGTTCTGAGGAAGCGTTCGCCGGGGTTGAGAACCACGGGAGCATGCTTTCAAGCACGGCGGGATCAAGCTGGGTGGTGGAATTGTTGTCCAAAAAAATGGCCTTCACGTTCACACGGCGCCTCCGGTTCTAGATGAACATTGAGGGCTAAAGCAAAAATTGCTTCGCTTTGTGGTGATTGTGAAGGCCGTTAGACAGATGATGCGCTTCCCGTCTAAATAAACCACTCTCCTGGTAAGAGTGCTGTGTTGAGTTGTGTTGAAATGGGGGAATAAGCACAAGAACTTTTTACAGCTTACCCTTAAGGGTATTAGACTTAACTATTAGTTGAATTAAAAATCACAAAGGCGAGGCGCGTAAAGTGAGTGCTGAAGGGAACTTACTTCCGTAAGTGACCGAAGCCGAATCTGCAACGCACCGATGCATTTGGGAGTTTGAATCAGCTAGACCTTGTATTTGCGCACAAGCCCAATCACAACGCCCTGAACTGTAATGCACTCCGGCTTAACGAAAATCGGCTCCATGTAAGGGTTTGCCGGTTGAAGGCGGATTTGATCCCCTTCGTGGTAAAAGTATTTTACGGTTGTTTCGTAGTCATTAACAAGGGCAACAACCACCTGCCCGTTACGGGCCAAGCCTCGGCGTTCGCAAATGATGAAATCCCCCTCCTGAATGCCCTCTTCAATCATGGAATCACCCCGAACCTTCAGCACAAACGTTTCATCGGCATTGCGAACTAAGTCGCTTGGCACGTTCAGTCGATCCGCGTGCACATCCTCCGAAACATCCAGCGGAATGCCCGCTGCAACCGTACCCCGAATGGGGATTTCGTAGCAGGCATTCAGCGTCATTTGCACCATAGCCGGGGAATTCAAATCGTTGACAATTTCAATACCCCGCCCTTTGTTCCAATGGCGTTTAATCACGCCTTTTTCCGCTAAGTTGCTGAGGTGTTTGTGAACCGTGGCAAGGGACGATAAATCCAAACCCTTGGCCAATTCGTCCAGCGAAGGCGAATAGTGGTTCTCGTTAATAAACTTCTTAATGTAGTCGAAAACTTCCCGTTGGCGTCGAGTTAAGTACATGGTTGATAGTTCTCCGTGCTTACGATTTATTTTCGTTAGAGCCGAACTAACGCATAACGTCAAGGCGAAAGAAGGGTGAAAAGCGAATAAAAACCGTATTTTTCACAACTTCGCCATAATCCATGACAAAACTTCACTTTTAATACATAGCCCAACCATCAAATACGTCAATTTCGCCTAAGCCTTGCGTGATGAACAGGTATTCATTCACCGGTAAATTGTAAAATTTTTCCACCGTTGAAGCGGTCCAATGAACCTCCAATTCATCAATCATCGTGGCCGAGCCTAAACCAAAGTGCACGGGTAAGTCGCTTTGGTTGAACGTACCGGCGTTGGTGTTTGCCAAGCGCATCAACCGGCGCTCGTTCGGCGTACCCTTGTGGATTGTGGCGTACACCGTGGCGCCCACGGCACGGGTGTTCCAGGCAGCACCGGTGAGGCGAATTTGAGACCAAGCATTGCTGCTTTCGGCGGCGTTACTAAGGAAGATTCGCTTCGTGTAGCCCCCTTGAGCGGCAGTGACTAAATCCATATCACCGTCCAAATCTACGTCGCCCCAGGCGCTATCGTAGGCGCGCTCTTGTGTGTTGAACAAACCCACTTGGGAGGTAACATCAACAAAATTCCAGTTGCCATCGTTTCGGAATAAATAGCGTGCCGTGTTGATTTGGGAATTGTGGGTATGATCGTGAAAAAAAATGTCCAAGTCGCCGTCGTTATCGTAATCCACAGCTTTGCCGCCGTTCAAATCGCCGCCGTTAGTGGAGAACACCGCCCGCCCTAGCAGCGTATCAACGTCCGTAAAGGTGCCGTCTTGGTTGTTGCGCCAAATTTTTGAGGGGTTCCCATCAGCCCCCACCATGAATAAATCCAGCCAGCCATCGTCATCAAAATCTTGGAACTCTGCGTGGTAGCTATTGCCTAGGTATTGCGTGCCGTTTTCATCAGCAACATCTGTAAAATCAAGGGTACCGGTGCCGATTAGGTTGTTGCGGAAGAAGTTATTGCGGATGTCCCCCCCTGCGCGACAGGTTGAAATGTAGAAATCCATATCGCCGTCGTTATCCGCATCGCCCACGGCCATGCCGTAGGATTTTGTGCCGAAAGGAATTTGAATGCCCACCTGCTCCCCCACCGGCGTAAACGTCAGCCCCGGCCCTTGCAGATACAGCTCGTGCTTCTCGGGCCCCTCCATGCCGAAGAGTAAATCCAACAGCTCGTCGTTATTCATGTCCACCCAAGCCACGTTCTGGTGAAACCCGGGATCATTGATCGTGGTGGCGCTAACATCCGTAAAGCCCGTTCCCCCTTGGTTGAAGAACAAATCCCCCGCCACGCCGGGGCCCGTGTTGGATTGCCCCAGAAACACATCCACAAATCCGTCCCCATTTACATCCGCCCAAGCGGCGCTCCACCCGGTGGTATCGTTGGCAAGGGGGCCGTTTGCGGTTTCATCTACAAAGGAAAGCAACCCCGAGGGCCGCAGCTGATTGCGATAAAACCGCCGCCCCGGCGTGCCGGAAACGTTCCCCTGATACAGCAAATCCAAGTCGCCGTCGTTATCCACATCCGCCAACGAAACGCTTTGCGTATTCGCGCTCACCGGAAAGCTGAACACCTCGCTCGTCACATTGGTAAACTGCACCTCGGCGTCCCCCAAACCAGAGGCTCCCCCAGTAGCAAGGCTAACCGCCACAATGATAATAACAGGCACACGCATCCCTAAACTCCCATGATGTTGAGCATTGAACAAAAAACGTTTTTTTTGACTCCTCACTAAATCAACATCGGTTAGCCTGCGCAAATCAAAACCCACGCCCCCGCCCACAATTTCCCAAAAAATCCCCTTGCTAGGCCCCCCATCTTCCGGTTTAATACATTTCGCTTCACTCGTGGGCGGTTAGCTCAGATGGTTAGAGCGCAGCGTTGACATCGCTGAGGTCGTAGGTTCGATTCCTATACCACCCACCACCTTTAAGTTTCTTTGTTCCATTTTTTTCATGCCATGACGATTTTGTGATTTGACATGGAAATAATGACTGTGATAAAATTAATTGATGTTAGTCATAAGCATGCAGA
>DAIOTT010000248.1:292-3373 GCA_036751885.1 Candidatus Sumerlaeota bacterium | reverse complement strand
ACTTTCCCAGCAGCTTGCCCAGCAACAACAATCACTGCTGAATCAGCAGCAGCAGGGCCAGCAAGGCCAACAGCAGCCCGGTCAACAAGGTCAGCAAGCACAGCAAGGCCAAGGTCAACAGCAACAAGGCCAAGGTCAGCAGGGCCAGCAAGGGCAGCAACCAGGGGGCGAACAACAGGCTCAGGGTCAGCAGCCGGGGGGCGAACAAGGGCAACAGCAAGGGCAAAACGGGCAACAGCAAAGCGGTCAGCAGCAGGGCGGCAATCAGCAAGGTCAACAAGGGGGCCAGCAGGGTCAAGGTCAGCAGCAAGGCCAAGGTCAACAACAAGGTCAGCAAGGCGGTCAGCAGCAAGGGGGTCAGCAGGGCCAAGGCCAGCAGCAGGGCCAAGGCCAGCAGCAGGGCCAAGGCGGCCAGCAAGGCGGTCAACAACAGCCCGGCCAGCAGGGGCAAGGGCAAGGCCAACAGCCCGGCCAAGGGGGCTTTCAGCCGGGGCAGTCTGGCAATCAGGGACAAAGTTCTGGCGGGCCGGGCCAAGGCGGCGGGCCTGTACCCGATGCTGGGTTCACGCAAACGCAGTTTACGGATAAAATGATTCGCGGCGAGAAAAACGAAGGCGAAATCTTAGCGGTTATTGAGATTGATGCACCCGCAGAGAAGGGCGAATCCAACGTGCGCTACCAGCAGCTTTACGATACGCAGGCACAAAAAGCGGCAGATTCCATTCGCCAAACGGAGATTCCCTTAGGCTACCGCAACGCCGTGCGAGATTATTTTGAGGCGATCAACCCAAATCGGCGGAGTGAATAGCGGCTTTGGCGAAACAACCCTCAACAACAAGAATCATGGGAAATCATCAAGGCATAAACCGCACGGTTCCCCTTTTCATCAGCAGTCTTCTACTAACGTTGTGCCTTGGGAATATTTTGGGGTGCAGTTCAACTACTCTTGAGGAGAATGCCGCCGCAAAAATCATTGGCGAACACGGTCTTCAGCCCAGTCAGTTTTCACGCCCGCGGGCCGTGGCGTTTTTTAACGACGAACGCTTCATGGTGATTGACCGCACAGGCCGGGTTCAGCGGTTTGATGGGGACGGAAATTATGAGATGCTTTTCCGCTTGCCGAGTTTTGATAACGGAACACCGACGGGCATTTCAATCGATCCCACCGATGATTCCATGTGGATTGCTGACACTCACAACCAGCGCATTCTGCAGTACAATGCGGAGGGCGAGCTGTTGTTTACCTTCGGGGTTGATGGCACAGGCCCGGGGCAGTTGATCTTCCCCACCGATGTTTGCCCAGATCCGGATGGGAAATCCTTGTGGATTTCAGAGTACGGCTTGCGAAGCCGCGTGATGCAGTTCACCCGTGAGGGGGAGTTTGTAAAGGAATGGGGAAGCGGGGAATATGAATACTCTGACCTAATGCGCCCCATGGCAATTGTGGTGGACTCAACCGGGAAGATCTTCATCGCCGACGCCGGCAATCATCGTATATTAGTCTACAACCGCGCGGGCGAACGCTTGGCCGTGATTGGCAACCCGGGCCGCAAGCCGGGCGAGTTCAAATACCCCTACGATCTTGCCCTTGATGCCGAAGAGCGCCTTTACGTGTTGGAGTACGGCAACGACCGCGTATCCTGCTTCACCATTAGTGGCGAGCCCACAAGCGATGAGTTCGGCAAGTTTGTTGACTCCTGGGGAACCAGTGGTTACCAGCCCAATCAAGTGCATAGCCCCTGGGGCCTTGCGATTAGCAAAAGCGGCATAATGGCTATTGCCGATACCTACAACGGCCGTGTACTTTTAATGCCAAATGCACCCGCACAATTCACCGCAAAGGAGGAAAACCACAGCTAAGCAAATGTAAAAAAGCGCCTCGGCGCATTGCAGTTGTTTTTAGCACAAGTGGTAGGCTTCTTCCTTTATGGATATTCGTTTTGCTGATCCGTTATATTTATTTCTGCTGTTTTTGCTGCCGGTAATTTGGTACGCTTCGGTTCGGTTGCGCACGGCAGGCAAGGTTCGCCGTTGGGTAATTATTGGCCTGCGAACATTGATTATCACCCTATTAGTTCTTGCGTTGGCCCAGCTGGAAATTACCCGCAACTCCAAAGATCTGACCGTCTACTTTTTGATTGATCAATCGGAGTCCATCCCGGCGGACGTTCGCAACAACTCCGCAGAAATCATCAACGACATCCTGAAAAAGAAACGCCCGAACGATGAAGTCGGCATCATCGTCTTCGGCGGCAACCCCTCCATTGAAACCATGGCAGTCTCCAAGATTGAAGACCTAACCGGTTCCTACAATTCCATGGTGGATACATCCCTAACGGATGTCAGCGCGGCGCTGCGGTTGGCGCTCTCAGCATTCCCCAACGATACCATGAACCGCGTGGTGCTATTGAGCGACGGCAACGAGAACAAAGGGAGCGCCCTTGAAACGGCTCGCCTTGCCTCCAACTCAAACGTGGCGATTGATGTTGTTCCCCTGCGCTATGTAAACCAGTTTGATGTGCGCATAGATAAAGTTGTAGTTCCGCAGCGCACCCAAAAAGACCAACCCTTTGAGATCAAGGTTTTCCCCTCCATGTCATCGGCAGAGGGTGAGGCTTCCTCCGGGCCCCGCTCCGTTACCGGAACAATGCGCATCTTTGAGGACGACAAGTTAATCGCGGAAGAGGTGATCACTGTTGATGAAGGGAAAAACGCCCCGCTTGTTCTGCCGCGCCGCCTAACCGAAGGGGGCTTTCACCGTTACCGCGCCACCTTTGAAGCACCCGGCGATACGCGCATTCAAAACAACGAAGCCCAAGGCTTTACCAACCTCATCGATAAACCCCGCGTTCTGTACGTGGAGGGCGATCAAAACCTACCCCTCAACTACTTGGCCGGCGCTCTACAGCTGGAAGATATTAACGTTACCCTCATCGCCCCTCAGGAAATCCCCATCAGCATTGAGGAGCTCCAATCCTTTGATTCACTCATTCTCTCCAACGTGCACGCGGGCGACATGAGCCGTGCGCAAATGAAGATGATTGAACGCGGCGTCCATGATCTTGGGCTTGGGCTAATTAT
>DAIOTT010000248.1:0-282 GCA_036751885.1 Candidatus Sumerlaeota bacterium | reverse complement strand
GGATTCCTTCGGCGCCGGTGGTTATCAGGATTCCCCCATCGAGGCGGCGCTCCCCGTTTCGCTCGATATCAAGCAGAAGAAAGTTCTCCCCAACGGCGCCTTAGTGATTCTGCTTCACACCGTGGAAATCCCCCAGGGGAACGCTTGGGCTCGCGAGATTTCTTTAGCCTCGCTGGATGTGCTTTCCGCTCAAGACTACTTTGGCTTGCTCTATTACGGAACGCCACAAAATGCCGGCGCAACGCCCGGCGGAAATACCGGCGGGTGGGGCGGCTTTACCGA
>DAIOTT010000247.1:0-3489 GCA_036751885.1 Candidatus Sumerlaeota bacterium | reverse complement strand
GCAATCACAGGCCAAATCAGGCAGGAGATGAGCAGTAATTCGCAAAACTTCCGTAAAAACACCGGGAAGTTAAGCCGTGCTTGCTCCTGCTCCCAGTTTTTTCGCCGCTTGAACATCCGCAAACGGGCTTTATCTTGCGAGGATTTATCACGCTTCTGCTGCGTACGGGAAAGCCGAGCCTGTGTGAAACGGGTTGTCTTCTCTTTCGATACTTTTGAGTAAGGTGGTTGGGAAGAATCCATAGAGTGTTGTTCTGTAAAACCCGCAAAAAAATCAATCCAATAGTAAGCCCAAATCTAGGCTTAGATCCAACTTATTAGCGCGGTAATCCTTGTGGCTGCCAAGGGAAAATCCCCGAACTCAACCCCGCGCATGCAACCACCACCTTGACACCCGATCAGAAAAACGCCTTTCTGAATGTAATCATCTCCGGAAAAACTCTACAACACCGCACTGCAACCGCAACTAGCAGTAATTTAGAATCAACTGAAAGAAACCCTATTTTGAAACAACAATCCCTCAACCTAAAAAGCAACTGCGCCCTTGTGATTGGTGCTTCCTCAGGAATGGGGGAAGCTGTTGCCTTGCGCCTAGCAGAGCTAGGCTACGATGTAGCCCTGGTTGCTCGCCGTGAAGCGGAACTGAATGCCTTGGCCGAGCGCATTGAAAACGAATTCCCCGCCGTTGGTGTGCACGTATTTCCCCACGATGTTTCCAACACGCAGCAGATTCCGGCCCTTTTTGATGAAATAGTGGAAACCCTAGGCGGTTTAGATACAATCATCTATGCGGCGGGTGTAATGCCTGAAGTTGCCGAGCATGAATACAACACTGAAAAAGACCGCCTGATGGTAGAAGTAAATTTGATCGGCATGATTGCTTGGTGTAATGAAGCCGCAGACTTCTTCCACCGTGTGAAGGAAGGGGTGATTGTAGGCATTGGCTCAATCGCCGGCGACCGAGGGCGAAAAGGCCAACCGGGGTACAACACTAGCAAAGGCGCTCAAGCAATTTTTCTGGAAGCCCTACGCAACCGCCTCGCTGAAGATTCCGTGCGAGTTGTAACAATCAAGCCGGGGTACGTTGATACGCCCATGACACAACACTTAGGCAGCCTGCCGATGATGATCAGCGCTGAAACCGCTGCCAAACGAATTGTTCAAGCAGCTCAAACAAGCCGCGGAACCGTTTACGTGCCCGGCATTTGGCGCTTTGTTGGGCTTATCATCGTCCACATTCCGGGATTTATCTTCCGTAAACTCGGCATTTAATAGCTGCTCCCTTCGCTGCGTTGTAGATGTTTGCCGAACCGTAAAAATAACAATCCGCCCAAACAACGATTGCTTGGGCGGATTGTGCATACTTGCGCTGAATTCCGCAGGGAGAATGGTACATTTTTCCGCCTGCGGTGGTACACTAGTTTACTTGCGGTCTTTAGCCTGTGAAAGCGCCTCGCCGAATGTCATGCCGCCGGGAACGTCAGCATCTTTCTTCATGTAGGCTTTCACTTCGTTGCGCTCAAGATCTGTAATCGCATCTCGACGTGAAACACCGATTTTTTGCTTCTTAGGCTCAACTTTAGAGATTTTGACTTTAATCATCTCGTTGATTGTCAGCGCCTTTTCAGGAAGCTCAACGCGTTTCGTATCGATTTGGCTGATGTGAATCAAGCCCTCAACGCCGGGAGCAAGCTCCACGAAGGCGCCGAAGGGTGCAAAGCGAATGACTTTAGCATCCACAATGGAGTTCACTTTGTGCGCTTTGATATAATCATCAAACGGGGAAAGCTTTGTTTGCTTCAACCCAAGGCTAACGCGTTTGCTTTCAGGATCACACTTCAGCACCACCACATCAACTTCTTGGCCTGCTTCAAGCACTTCTTTGGGGTGGTTGACGTGTTTATCCCATGACATATCGGAAACGTGGATCATGCCCTCCACGTATTCATCCAGCCGAACGAACGCGCCGTAGGCTGTCATGGAGGTAACAGTCCCTTTCAGGCGAAGCCCTTTGGGGTAACGGGTTTCTGCTTCTGCCCATGGGTTGGATTCCAACTGCTTTAGGCCAAGTGAAAGGCGCCGCTGTTCTACGTTCAAATCAAGAACAATTGCCTCAACCTTATCACCAACCTTTACAAGGTCTTTGGGGTTTTTGCTGGTAGAGTTCCAAGAAAGATCACTGGCGTGAACCATTCCTGTAACGCCTTCAATCAGGTGAACAAACACCCCGTAGCTTTGAACGGCAATCACGTACCCTTCAACCTTGGAGTTGATCGGGAATTTTGCATCGATACCGTCCCAAGGATCTGGCGTAAGGCGTTTGCGTGAAAGCGTGATTTTTCCGCTTTCAGCATCAATTTTAATGATCTTAACTTCAATTTCATCGCCGGCTTTAAGAATATCTTTCGGGTGAGTTCCGCGGTCGTAGGAAACTTCCTCGCGGGGGATGAAGCCATCGATGCTTCCAAGATCAACAAAAACGCCAAAATCAAGGGTTGTTTTAATCGTTCCGGTAACAACGGAATCTTCCGTAAGATTTTCCATCGCTTGTTTGCGGTCTGCTTCACGGCGCTCAAATAATAATTGGCGGCGGGAAAGCACGGCGCGTTTGCGGCGCGGATCAAATTCAATCACATAGGATTCTATAGTTTTGCCGATCATGGTATTCAAATCAGGAATCTTGAACAGGTCCACTTGGCTTGCCGGCATAAAGGCCATTAAGCCAATATCAACCATTAAACCACCCTTTACAATCTGCGAAACAATTCCAACGATTGGTTTTTGCTCTTCCTGGGCTTTACGAATAACATCCTCAGCATCGCGGGCGCGGGCCTCACGAAAGGAAAGACGAGCCGAGCCGTCCCCATTGTTCCCCATATGCAGCACGCGAATCACATCGCCTACTTTCACTTGTGGCTCTTCGCCAATTTTGGGGAATTCATCCACACGAATGGAGGATTCAGCCTTGCCCCCAACATCCACCAAAACACGATCCCCTTCAATGGCAACAACGGGTACTTCAATCATTTCACCGCGCGGAGCGGCTTGCTTGTTGTCACCGGGGAGGTGTTGATCCAATAAGGCATCAAACTGGGCCATTTCATCTTGAAAGTCCGCTTCATCTTGGGCAGCACTGCGTTTTGGTGTTTGCGCTGCTGAGGTTTGGTCCGGAACTTTTGCAGCTCCTTCACCCAAGGCTAATTTAATCTGCACGGAAGGTGCATTTGGCCCTGCGGAAGCAGCTAGCTTGTGTGGAATGGGTTGTTCAGCCTGAGGGGCTTTTGGCTCCTCAGTAGTTTGTGGGTTGTGGTTTGGTGTTTCGGGCGTCATTGTGGTGAGGGTTCTCCTGGGTAGTACTTTCGTTTTTGGGTTAGTTTTTTTGAATCAGAACAGTCTTACTTGGGTAATCAACCTGCGAGGTAATACACACTGATCACAAAATTTTAATGTTGATTGGTAAACTTATACTCTTTAATGCTTCCTGCTCAAG
>DAIOTT010000246.1:3327-3522 GCA_036751885.1 Candidatus Sumerlaeota bacterium | reverse complement strand
ATGCCGTCACCATTGAAGTCAGCAGACGTTACGTCGTAGGGATCTCCTGCTGTCTCGATCACAGGAAGAGGAAAGCCCAGCCACGTTTCAGCCTGTGCCGTTGCGGAGAAGCACAATAAAGTCAGGAGAACTAACGATTTTGAGATTATAATTGAAAACATAACAACCAACCAATATCAATTAAATTTTTTTCTG
>DAIOTT010000246.1:0-3317 GCA_036751885.1 Candidatus Sumerlaeota bacterium | reverse complement strand
ACACATAGATAGTACAAGGATAATGTAATATAATGACGGCAAATGATGGGCTGTGACGATTGTGTATCATGACAAAACAATCTTTTGCTCATTTTATTTACAAAAAATAACAAGTATAATCCACGAGATAACAAAGGGTGAAGGGGTTACACCTTTAGAGTTAGAGCGTTTTTTTTACCATTACTTTACCTCTGCGGAACTCAGGTGGGAGAACCAGCCCACGGAATTTGCAAACCGCACATACCTGTTGGCGTTGCGCGTAACGGAGTAAGGCGTTCGCGTTTAGAGTGAATGCCAAAATTCCTGATTTGCCAAAAGCAAAAACATAATATGTAGCCTGTTTTCATCGAAGATTGGGCAAATTACTCGGCACCGGCAAACGCAGCGAATGAACAGATGGCTAACATTCAGTAAATGATCTTTAAGCAAATAAAATCAGAGCTTAAGCAAATTTTTACTACATAAAGCCATCGGAAAACAACAACGATTGACGTTAATCATAGAATTTGCAGGGGTGATGCAACAACGTGTATTAGGGCATATGAGTATTTCAAAAATATTTCATAAGGCAAACAAATTCATATATTTATATATTTATATGGATTAGAATTATTGCTTAGAGCACGGGCCTTTTTTGCTCTGTTCATATTTTTTGGTAATAAATTATACAAAAGGCATAAGGTGTGCTGAATCAACGGTGTTACCAGATAAGGAAGCTTAGTTATCATGAAAAAATCGTTCACCCTTATCGAATTGCTGATTGTTGTTGCCATCATCGCGATCTTGGCTTCAATCGCTGTTCCCAATTTTCTTGAGGCTCAAACTCGTTCCAAAATTTCAGCCGCTCGTGCTGATATGCGTACCATTGCAACTGCCCTTGAAATTTACGCCCTAGATAATAATCGTTACCCCCCTGAACCCGGGTTTGTTGGGGGCCCTGCAGGTTCTTACGTAGGGCAACCGGAATTAAATGGCTACAACATTCCTCGCTTGTGGGAGTTCAAGGTTGTACCCCCAAGTGTTACGACGCCGATCTCCTATCTAACATCCCTTCCACAAGACCCCTTCAAAACTGGGGCCTCAGCACTGATACCACCAAACACGGGTCTTTCCTATGACTCGGGCAACTCACTAGATAAAGGTTACATTTATTTGGATATTGCCAGTTGGGTGGCATTCGAAAATCCTCAATTTCCAGAGGATTGGGCCAATTCAATTTTTGGTCGCTTCGGAATAGTAAGTCTTGGGCCAGATAAAATTTATAATCCACCTGATTCAAGTAATGTAAATGATCGCGGGTGGATTTATGACGCAACAAACGGAACTGTAAGTGCAGGACTACTCGTCAGCACGCAGTCTCAACCTTTGACCAAGTAAAGTATTTTTTGTAAGGATGGTATAACCATGCTAGAACGCCCTGAGTTATCATTATTTGAATACCAATTTGTAGCAAATATGCTTAGTTTTGGTATTGCTGCAATGTTCGCCGGAGCAATATTTTTTCTGTTTGCTAGAAACCTTGTTGCACCTAAATATCGACTGTCCATGCTCATAACAGCTATTGTTCCTGCTATCGCTTTTTATCACTACTACAGAATCTACGAATCGTGGAATACTGCCTACACATTTAACCCCACATCAGGGACTTACACAGGTTCTGGAGCTGTTTTTAATGATGCGTATCGTTACATGGATTGGCTTCTCACTGTTCCACTTTTAACTACAGAACTTGTGCTGTCATTAGGCCTCGCAGCGGCAATTGCACGTTCTCTATCTATCAAATTAGCAGTAGCTGCAGCACTTATGATTGTGTTGGGTTACCCCGGTGAAATTGCTGACGCTCTTGGGATTAAAATGCTCTTTTGGTCTCTTTCCATGATACCATTTCTCTACATTCTTTACATACTTTTCACGGAATTTACAAAATATATTCAAGAGCAACCTGCTTCTGTTCAGCCTGCAATTAAGCTTGCTAGAACAACTCTTTTGATCACTTGGTTTTTCTATCCCATTGCATTTCTATTCCCAATTATTGGATTAAGCTCTGCCCAAGGCGAAGTATTCCTACAAGTAGGATACAGTGTTGCAGATGTACTTGCTAAAGTTGGATTCGGCGTTGTGGTTTACTACATCTGCCACTCTAAATCCGTTGCTGATGGATGGTCGCCTGATGGGCTTGCTACTGCCGTTCCAAAAGTAGCGTAATTTTACAAATTCAGTACAACCTTAAGAAACTTCCATAGTTTATTAGCACCGATATCGATGATATCGGTGCTAATTTTTTTACCAAGACTCACGAAACGTTCCGCTTTAGACGAGTGCTTCAATTCACAGAACTGAAGAACGCTGTCGAAATTGGTTGTATAGGGCAGTACGTATTAAGCCAAATAACTTGCTGTTGGTTAACCTTTTTACAACACCCGAACGGTTTGGTGATTTGTAGCACACAATAGCGTTTTTAAAATACAGAATGCGGATCAACGGGTCGCGGTTTTCTTGGCCCTCAAGTAGCGGTGTATTTCACGGTTCAGCCCTAATCCGAACATCCCCCAAAATGCCCGCAATCCTAAATTCCAAATGCCGGAGAACCAGGGCCGCACCCAGCTGTTGAGCTCCAAATGCACCAACGTTTCACCTTCACGGGTTTGTTGAAACTCAAAGTTCAACGCCGTTGGCCGTAACAACCGAAAATTCAACACCCAGGCGCCGTAAAGGTATGCCATATGGCGTCGTTTTTTAGCTTCTACCAACGTGATGACCGCCGGTAAATGGAGGAAGAACCCGTGGTGCGTATTCATCACGCCGGGCCGAAAATTGGCGGGCTTACCTGCTTCGGGGGAAACAAACTCCACAAAAAAGAACGGCGGCTGCCCTTGAGTAAACGTCTTAGTTCGATTGAAATAGGCCCAAACCACGGCTAAAGGAAACTTGCACCGAAACGTTTTGTGGTAGGAGTGAAAGCGAAACCCTGCGGGCGCTGGGTGGCTTGCTAAGGGGGTGTAGGGGGTTGTCATGGGTGGGAAATCTTTCATGCGTGAAACATTATTCCAGAACGTTGATATTAGGCGTGTTACTCATGAGGTTTTACTAGCGCCTGCATGCCTACAGCGCACGTTGTTCACAAGGTTGACGAAGTTAACGGTATTGACGAAGTTGATGAGGTTACCAGTTTTCATGAGGTTTGCGGTGTTCAGTTAAAATAACGTTAGCGGCGGCGCGCCCGCAGCGCAAGGCCTTCACGCAAGGAATTCCGCAACTTTATTACCAGTTATTTGTTTCAGTAAACGGGCAGTAAGGGCGAATGTGACTTGGAAGCT
>DAIOTT010000245.1:0-3540 GCA_036751885.1 Candidatus Sumerlaeota bacterium | reverse complement strand
CAACGGAGGTTTGAATCACGGTGTTTGCAGTGGATAGAAAGAAGATTGAGCCAAATCCCGCGGGGAATTGTAGCAGGGCAAACCAAAAGTAATCCTGCAGCGTTCCCATTAGGAACAGGCTGACGCTAAGGCATAGCAGCCCTGCGTAGAGGCAGCGCATGGGATTGAGTTTGCTGTAGAATGTAGCGACTAGAATAGCACCAATGCTGGCACCTACACCGAAGATTGCCATCAAGATGCCCAGTACGTAGGCATCTTGCTGAAAAACGCCGTACTTATCCTGAACGATTCCGGGGAGTAACGTTTGGTATGACCACCCAAAAACCCCCAATAGCAGTAGCAACAACATGGTCATCAAAACGGGGCGATTATCATACACGGCGGAAAGCCCTTGGCGAAAGTGCGCCATACCCGTGTGGGTTTGCGCCAAAGGTTTGCCCTCTGTTTTCACAATCATCAGCGTAAACATCACAACAATATAACTCAACGCATCCAACACAAAAATAATCACGTACCCATGCTTGCTAGAGGCTAAAAGCAGGCTTGCAAGCAACGGCCCCAAAATGCGTGAAAGGTTTACGCTGGCCGAGTTCAGGGCAATACCGTTGAGGAGTTTTTCTTTCCCGATGAGCTCCTTGATGAAGGATTGGCGCACGGGTACCTCGAAGGCGAAGGCTGTTCCCGAGGCAAAGGCGATGAGGTATAGCAACGGAAGGCTAACAAAATCAAACAGTACCAGCGCCGCCAGCATAAATGAAAACAGGCAGGAAAATATGTTTGTGATGAAGATCATCTTCTTCTTGGGGAACTGATCTGCCAGCATTCCCGCCCAGGGGGAAAACAGCAGCAAGGGGAGCACAATCAGGGCGGAGATAATCCCCAATTGATCATATTTTCCCGTCATTTCAAACACAAGCCAACCTAAGGCCGTACGCCGCATCCACGTTCCGGTGAAGGACATAAATTGGCCGATGTAGAAATTTCTGAAGTCGGGAATGGTAAAGGAAATCAGCGTGCTATTCAGCAGCTTATTTCCCAAGCCCTTAGCGGGATTGTTCAAATCAATCGTTGCCTACCAGAACATTCAAATAAGCTTGCACTGTTGGCAACCAACCCATGTGCAAAGCATCCACCACAAGGGCATGCCCAATGGAGACTTCCGCAAGGCCGTGTAGATTGCGGAGAACTTTCATATTATGCCGATTTAAATCGTGCCCGGCATTAATGCCCAACCCCAGGGAAACGGCGAGTTTGGCTGCTTCGTTGAACTGCTGGAAGCATTCCGCCGCTTTGCCTTGTTCAAAGGCAATCGCGAAGGGTTCCGTGTAGAATTCAATTCTATCGGCGCCGGTTTCTGCAGCTGCGCGCACCTGCTCCAAATCCGGCTCCAGAAAAAGGGAAACCCGTTCGGTGTGTTGCTTCAAATGGCGAATTGTTTCTTTCAAGGAATCAAGATTTTTCACCGCATTCCACCCGGCATTACTTGTTAACGCCTCGGGAGGATCAGGAACCAGCGTCGCTTGCTGGGGCTTACAATGCTGAACAATCTCAAAATACCGTTCATCCGGGAAACCCTCAATGTTAAACTCAACGCGGTTGCGGGTTAGCTCTGCAAGGGCATGGGCATCAGAGCGGCGAATATGACGTTCATCGGGGCGCGGGTGCACGGTAATGCCGTGAGCGCCGGCTTGGATTGCGGCTTCGGAGAACTCCAACACGCTGGGATTTGTACCACCCCGGGAGTTGCGTAAAGTCGCGATTTTGTTTACGTTAACACTAAGTTTAATCATGGCAGCGGAATCTGAAGAGAAGGAAGAGGTTCATCCAAACTTTAGGATGTAGGTAGTTTTTTATCGGTGTTGCATTCGGGGTGCCAAACAGAAAAACAAATTATCCTGATTGAACGAGGCCGAAGGAAGTAGCGGTGTAAATGCGTTGTGAGGTCAGCTTCTTCAATGTTGGCAACATCATTCACGCTTGAGGATCACACGCTCGGTAAAAATAAACAAACTTGTAGGAGGTTTGCTGTTGTGGGTATTAGGCTGTTTTTAAGGCCCAAACTGGGGTACAAATAATGTTGTGGAATGATATTTGGTTGAATTTTTCTAAGTTCAATAAAATCAGTTTAGTATGAAAGTTTATTTTTTGCCTCAACATTATAAATTGTACCCAGATTTTTTGATTACATTTAGGAAAAGAAGATAAAGTGAATATCTGCAATGTTGTAAAATTACCTCTGTGAATTCTTTTTATTGGCATTTATTTTCTGTATTAGTGTCATCTTATTTACAGAAAGAAAAACCGAATATGTTTACACTAAAAAGCAATTTGTACGGTAAAGCAATCTTGGCAGCCTCAGCCATGATGTTAGTCGCAAGCTCATCGTTCGCTATTACCCTTTCACAACTCCAAAACGACATTAACTTCGTGATCAATAATTCCAACTCCAGCGTTGCATGGTCGGTGAAAATTGAAAACAACGCGGGCAACGGTGATATCTACGCCAAGAATAACACAACACTTCGGCGCCCAGCATCGTGCACCAAGATTTTTACCACGGCGGCGGCATTTCGTAAACTCGGGCCCTCCTATGTTTGGCAGGGTTATCAGTTGGGTTCCAGTTCAACGGTTTCCCCGGTAGATCAAATTCTATCCGATAGTAATAATTCACAGGCTGATAGTTTGTACGCCCTTGTGGGGGGTGAATCCCAAGTGCTGGCCCAACTTGCGGCTATAACAAGCACTACCGGGATGAATCTTGACGACGGATCCGGCCTTGATTACGCCAACAGGGTTAATACCGAGCAAACAATTGATGTCGTGCGCTGGGCAACGAACACCTACACATACAGCCAGTGGGCTTCCCACTTGGCGATTAGCTGTACATCTGGAACGCTGGGAAGCCGGCTTTGCGGAACCGGCAAAACAGGGCGCGTTCATGCAAAAACAGGGACGCTTACCAACGGCGGAACACTTTCATTATCCGGTTATGTAGACAACCAATACGATGGTAAACGCTACTACTTCTCAATCTACGCCAACAATATTCCCATATCAGCTCAATCAGATACACGCAGCCGCATTGATACAATCGTTGGCTATATGACTCAATCCGGCTTGCCGAACGTTGATCCGGCGCCGGCGGAAGTAATTGTTGATAACACCAGCACGGCTGCAATCGTTCCCTCAACGGCGTGGTTTCCGGGTACATCGGTTTCAGGCTTTTACGGTTCAAACTACCATGCTCGGGCAACGCAATCCATCAGCGATGCCTTTACATGGAAAGGCACAATCCCCTCGGACGGTACCTACAAGGTTTACGCTCGCTGGACAACGGGCGCCAACCGCGCTGCTTCTGCCCCTTATGTGATTTACCACACAGGTGGTTCCACCACGGTAAACGTAAATCAACAAGCAAACAACGGAACTTGGGTTTTACTAGGTACTTGGAATCTTTACCAAGGCAGCACAGCAGATCGGATTAAACTCTCCTGCTGGACAACACCCGGTTTCTACGTGATTGCCGATGCTGTTCGTTTT
>DAIOTT010000244.1:0-3571 GCA_036751885.1 Candidatus Sumerlaeota bacterium | reverse complement strand
TGGTGTTATGGGGTTGGTGAAGTTTGTAACGAGTTCTCAGGGTGCTGCCGTAAGGTATAGGGATTACTTCTCCTCATTTTATGCCGCTGAATCTGGTGTTGAACAGGTTGTTGACTTTTTCAATAATCCCGTCAATTTTATTGGAACACCACCCTCATCTTACGATGATTACAAATCACACCCGGCTAATTATTCAGAAAGCGCGAACTGGGCGCCTTCTGAGTATGAAGTCTTTGAACCTTATATTGTTCGCTACTTGCTGGACGCTGATGGTAACCAAGTCTTCGATTCTTCTGCGCAACCAATAGTACTCTCTGAGTCCTATTTTCGGGTTGTAAATGCTGGGTCGGCGCTTGATGTTAGCCTTACAAGTAAAATTCCTACAATGGTCTTTGATCTATCCGATATTGATGGACTCACCTTTTTCACGGAAAATAACAAAGAATTTGCGTGGGTGAACGAACTGAAAATCGAAAACCCATGAGATCTTGCTGGATATTGGTGCTTTGACGGCAAATAACCGACTTGTTATCGCGAAGGTCACCGCTACCGGAACAACTCCTCGGGGGATTAATGTCGCTGTTGAATCGGTCATTACCGAAAATAATGTCGCGAATTTTCTGTCTCCTGCCGCAATTTTGAGTACTCAAGCAATCAATTTCAACGGTCAATTCAACGTACAATGGGGAGAGATTTGGTGCAAGGAAGTCTACATCGACTTGCCAACTAACTGGGAGCAATCGATTCCCAAGTATGGCCCCACATTTGAGTTTGCCAAAGGCAATAACGATACATTTGACCCTTGGTTTGGAATGAGAACGCAAAAATTTATTGTTGATTCAAAAGGCAAATTCGCCAATGGTATTACTCTAACAATAGATCGAAGAGGGCGGCTTTCTTGGACGTATAATTTTTCTGAATTCGCACCGGAAGAAGGCACCACTCAATTCACAAAACCTTTTTATGATCTTATTGTTGACGAGTACAAAAACTTCTTTTAAAATCAAACCTTAGATTGGCCTGAGTATGACTATAATGAATGGCGCGATTTTGTTATAGAATATGATTTTTCCTATTATTATACCGATACGAACGGCGATTTGTACGGAAAAGAAAATGATCCCACAAGTCCCGAGTTCGGACAAATCGTAAAAAAACCTACTCTGAATGGTTCGATATTGATGATCCAAATAGTGAAGAATATTGGAAGTTAGAAAAGATTATAAACTTCATTGATGGTGTTCCTCAAAACGACGCCGGTGAAACGTCCACTGTCATCAACTCCGAATTCTATCCTCGAAGCCCAACGGACCCAAATCGAATTACACCCACAATTCAGCTTTCAGGGGGTGGATTGCATACTCGCGGGGTGATGCTGGTTGCTGCGAATATGAAAATGACTGGTCAAGGTAATACTGGAGTCACTGGGGCCGATATTCCGGAATCAGCCGGTGGGGGGATTCAAGATGCCAGATGGTACTTCCTACGCTGATGCTGACGATGTGAATCTATTCCATAACGGGCTTATGTACAGTTTGGGCGAAATGGATCTTGGGGGAAATAGAACTGTATACGGATCTGTTTTTGCAGAGCAAGGTTACGGCCAAGGCGGTTCCCCTTCAGTTTGGTATAATGCTTCGATGCGTGATGGTGGTTGGATTAATCTGAACCTATCGCGCGTAAGAAGAGATCTTTGGAATATTAAGAAAAACTAGCCCTAAACCTAGTGCTATTATCTTTTGAGAAGAAACATCATGAAAAGACTTTTTCTAATGAAAAATAATAATCGTGCTATATCCCTTGTTGAAATCATGATTACACTCGCCATAATCAGCATTACGTCCTTGGCAACGATTTCTGCTTTGATTTATGTTGTTCGGGTGGAGAAAGATTTGAAACAAAGAAACGGTGCCTTTCGCCAAGCCACAACCATTTTAGAGCGAACAAAAAAATCGCTTTTTGATTCTATGGGGCCTTCACAGTTTCAAATCGCCATCGATACAAAAGGAACTCCCGCTACCGCTGATGATGTAATGGGAACAGCAGATCTAAGTTTTTTTGATATGGCTGGAAATGAACTAGCATCTTTACCAACAGACCGTACACTTGTGCGAGCCCGCGTTACTGTTAGCTGGAATCCCCCGGGGCGCGGTTGTCTTTCAACGCAATCCGTGGTTGCAGAGAGTTTGCTGGCACCATGATCTTTTCAACAAAATCCTCTTCATATAAAAAAATGAATCCTGGCGTATCCTTGTTTGGCTCAACCATCAAAAAAGCTGCTACACTTCTTGAACTGATGATCACGGTTGCAATATTTGCATTCATCGGAACATCCCTTATCTTCATTACTCTTGAAGTTGCCCAACGGTTCAGGCAATCAAGCACTCAAATCCCTGCATTAGAGCAAAATATACGGAGCTTAACTTTTATCCGGAATCAATTACTTCCCAATTACTTCCGGCAGAGTGGCGCTCCATTCAGCTGAGCAACAATAACCAAACAATCAGTTTTATCAATCCAAACGTGGGAACAACTTCTTCACCTACTTTTGACGGTAATCTGAATCGGGTGGTGTATGTTGTAGATATTGATTCACCAACTCAACGCGCTTGGGGCAGAAATTTGAGTGGCTCTTTCAGCCAATTAGCGGATAATCGCTCTATCCAGATAAATTTGACTTCCAACGCTGTGGGGCGCCAGAATGCTCCTCTTACTTATAATTTTTCTGAAGTGATAAAGGTTAGAAACTAACCCCCAATTTACCTAAGCCGTACATTCGCAACCCATTTGATTTGCCCTGCCTTCCATCTTCATCGGAGGTATTCAATTCATTTATTGTGGCAATACCCAAGTGCGGAATCATGTTGAATGTTACGTGCTTAAAGATTTTATCCTTCTCGATGGATGAGCGTTCAAATTAGCATTGATTTTGGACTTTTTGTGCTTGTATTTTTTTTTCAAAAAAAATGTTTATTTTGATTATTTTGCATACTTTGGGATGGAATGAAAATCTTATGAAGTTTAAGACGATATTACCTGAAATTTATCATTCAAAGCCAATTCAAAAACCACAATTTACTGGCTTTGCCGCTGTTGCGGCTTTGCTTGCGATAATCGCTTCACCGCTTTACAGCCAAACAATTACCGTGAGCACGCCCGATCAGGTTCTCAATGGGTACACGTCCCTTGCAAACAATGCGTCTGCGGGGAGTTTATCCTTCAATGTGAACGATGTTTCCACCCTTGGCACCGTACAACGCGGAACAAGGCTATTGATCTACCAAAACAAAGGTGCTTCTGCATCAGGCACTAACGGCGTTGCCTACGGTGAAGTAAGCAACTTTCAAAATTCGGGTCGTTATGAAATCGTTGAAGTCTACTCAGTCATTGATCGGCCTGCGCCTCAATCGGATATTATTAACTTGGAATCGGTTTGCGGGGGGCTTGTAAATTCCTACACCTCCTCACAAAATGCTCAGGTTATTTCGCTTCCTGCGGCTGATCAAATCAACATCACGAGTACTGGTTCTGTTACAGCGCTCCCGTACAATGGTTCCGTTGGGGGAATAAT
>DAIOTT010000243.1:0-3598 GCA_036751885.1 Candidatus Sumerlaeota bacterium | reverse complement strand
GTAGTTTCAAAGGTTTTTTCTGATTTACCGATGTTGCATCGTTGAATTGTTGAATTTTCAAAATTCCCGTATCTGTATACAGATTTTCGTGCCTGAATGCGTGTTTAGTTGAAACTTCCTGAGCAAACACTGAACTAACTGAGGTGCTGCTGAGCTGTTTTTGTTGTTTTGCGTTTCTTTACTTGAACTGGGCGCGCCTTGTTTTGGGGCGCATTTTGATCTATCAGAACGTGTTTCAATACCTCATTGATATGTTCAACGGGGTAAAACGTGATTTCTTTGCGAACATCTTCGGGGATTTCAACCAAATCGCCGACGTTGCTTTTTGGGCAAATGATTTCGCGCACGCCCCGGCGGTGGGCGGCGAGAACTTTCTCCTTGAGCCCGCCAATTTTCAGCACTCGACCACGAAGCGTCATTTCACCAGTCATGCCGATGTTTTGGCGCGCTGGGCGGTTGCTCAGCAGGGAAATCAGGCAACTTGCCATGGTGATTCCAGCACTTGGACCATCCTTAGGAATGGCACCTTCGGGAACATGGATGTGAATATCCGTTGTATCAAAGTCCGTATGAATGCCTAATTCTTCGGCGTGGCTTCGGGCGTAGGAAAGGGCTGCTTTAGCAGATTCTTTCATCACATCCCCAAGCTGACCGGTTAGTTGAAGGTTGGCTTTGCCTTTCATGGAGGTTGCCTCAATGGGGAGAAGTTCGCCGCCAACACTTGTCCAAGCAAGGCCTAGCGTCATCCCAACCTCGGGGGCAGGTGCCATATCATCGTCGCTATACGGAGCCGGGCCAAGCAGATCGGCCAGATTTTTTTTCGAAATAAGAACTGATTTCAACTTCGGGTTATCCACAAGAATTGTGGCAGTTTTACGGCAAAGGGAAGCGATGAGTCGTTCCAAATTCCGAACGCCTGCTTCACGGGTGTAGGAGAGAACAACATCTCGAAGTGTGGTGCGTGAAAGCTTCATATGACTTGCTTTAAGCCCATGCCGTTCACGCTGCTTGGGAATTAAGTGGCGCCAAGCGATTTCTTCTTTTTCTTTGTGCGTGTACCCCGCAACGCGGATGATCTCCAGCCGATCCTGTAAGGCCTCAGGGATGCTGGAAAGGCTGTTGGCGGTTGTTACAAACAACACCTGCGATAGATCGTAATCAACCTCCATGTAGTGATCGTTAAAGCTGTTGTTCTGCTCCGGATCTAACACTTCCAGTAAGGCAGAGGCTGGGTCGCCACGGAAGTCTGAGGAGAGTTTATCCACTTCATCCAACAAAATGACAGGGTTTACAACGCCGGCTTTTTTCATGCTTTGGATGATTCTGCCCGGCAGCGCGCCGATGTACGTGCGCCGATGCCCCCGAATTTCCGCTTCATCGCGCACGCCGCCTAGGGCGATGCGGATGAATTTGCGGCCCATGCACTCAGCTATGCTTTTACCGAGGGATGTTTTCCCCACGCCGGGGGCGCCGACCAGGCACAGGATTGAGCCGCGGCTTAGGCCTGCAAGTTTTACAACTGCCAAAAATTCAACAATGCGTTCCTTAATTTTTTCTAAGCCGTAGTGATCCTTATCCAGCACCTCGCGGGCGTGATTCAGTTCCAGGTTGTCGTCGGTTCGTTTGTGCCAAGGAACTTCCGTAAGCCACTCCACATAGGTGCGAGCTATGGAGGCTTCCGGGCTCATCATTTGCATGCGGCCTAAGCGGCGCACTTCTTTTTCAGCCTTTTCCAACGCATCCTTCGGCATGTTGGCATCAATAATTGCCTGCTCTAATTCCTTCAGGTCGGGATCGTGCTCGGGGCCCATTCCCAGTTCATGCTCAATGGCTTTCAGTTGTTCACTTAGGTAATACTCCCGCTGATTTTTCCCCATGGCTTGGTCAACCCGTTGGGAAATTTTATCCTCCAACTCTTGTATATCCAAGTGTTCGTCAATTGATTGCAGAAAAAGCAGAAACTTCTCCTCAGTTTGATCAGCGGAGAGAATCTGGAATTTTTCTTCCGGTGAAAAGCCAATATAGTGGCTTGCTAAGTCCACAAACTGTTGATTGTCTTTAGTGCCGATAATATTTTTGAAAAGTTCTTTGGAAATCGCTTCCGACGTATCAACGTAGCGACGTAGGCGTTTTTCGGCGGATTTGCGCAGCGATTGAACTTCCTTCACCGTTTTATTTGTTTGAAGAAAGTTTACGGCATAACCATCAAAATGTTCGCCGGCGTTTACCACTTCAACTAAGCGGGCCGCATAAAGCCCTTCAACCAGTACCTTCATTGTACCTTCCTCTTGAGGAAGAGCCTGCACTAATTTGGCAACAGTGCCAACACGGTGAAAATCACTGGTTTTCACTTGATCGCCGGGTGGTTCCTTCAGCACTGCTAAAAACACATGAGTTTGCCTCAGGTTTGCCTCTTCAATCGCATGAATCTCAAATTCATGAGAAAGGATAAGTGGTGTAATACCACCGGGGAACGTGATGGATTCATATAAGGGAAGAACAGGAAGATACTTTGACTTGAAATCTGACATTCGGTCGAGAGCCTTTTTAAGCAGGTTGGCCTTCTAAGTTGAAAGTTAAGTAAAACACTGTCCACTCAAAACTTTGTGATTAATTGAATAAATACCCACATAACCATCGTTCGCATAAAATAATCACACGCATATTATGCTTTATGGTTCAATGTTTTAACGTGAACCGTACGATGCTGTACCTATTGGAACGCAATTATTGCACAAGATTATTAGCTTATTTTGTATAATATTGAAAATAAATGATTTAGTGTTTTTCTCTGCTCCGGCATTTCCTTCTCTATAACCCTAGGCATCAGCTGCTGATTAAATCTGAAGCAGGATAATCAAACAAAATCTAAGGAGCAAAGATCATGAAACTCAAAACACTTGCCACAACAACTGTTCTCGCCGTTGCCGTAGGAATCATTCCCTTCACCGCCTTTTCAGGGCCCGATAAAATCGGCAAAGAAAACAAATCAGCCCAACTGTCAGAAAGCCGAGCAGGCTCTCGCGGCGAAGGCTTTCGTTCGCCCCACGGAGCGCCACCTCATGAAATGAAAGACCTCATCGCATTTTGGAATTACGAAGGTGCAGCCGAGAAATTAGGCTTAGATGAATCTCAGATTAGCCAACTGAACGAGAGTTTAGAAAACGCCAAGCTTATACTTGATGCAGAACGTGAATCGCTGAAAACAGCGATGGATGCACTTCGCGCTGAAATGGATCAAGACACACCCAATCTGGATGCGGTTTACGCAGCAATGGATGAAGTTGCCGACCACAAATTGACGCTTGCAAAAGCTGCAGCGGCCCACCGTGTAACGGTAAAAACAATCCTAACGCCCGAGCAAGAAGCACAATTGAAAGAACAACGCCGCGAACACGTAAAGCAGGCAATCAAGCAGCGGGTTGAGGAGCGCTTTGGCCGCAATGGCGGCAGTGAAGGCTTCGGCGGCGGATTAGAAGACGGTTTGCCCCCGTTAGGTGAAGGGCGCCCCTACCCACCACTCCCCCCCGGGCTTGGTGCTGAAGGTTTCGACGGCCCACCACCTCGTGGTGATTTTGGCCCACGGCGCGGCGGCCCC
>DAIOTT010000242.1:0-3609 GCA_036751885.1 Candidatus Sumerlaeota bacterium | reverse complement strand
TTAATCTTCAACCAAATCAACGAATGGTGGAAAGAAAATCAAGAGCAAGGCCGAACATCCATGCTGTATGGGTATTCCCTTGGCAAAGCCCAACGCTTGCTTGGCGGTGTAGATCGGCAAATTGGTCCAATCCTAATTCACGGCGCACTGGATAAGCTGACGAAAGCCTACAAAGACGCCAGCATTGACTTGCCCGATGTGTTGCCTGCTTCACCGGAAAACGCCGCCGCAACAAAAGGCAAGGCCCTTGTTGTTGCACCCCCTTCAGCCCACTCCACCCCTTGGGCAAAAAAGTTCGCCCCCTATTCCAGTGCCTTCGCCTCTGGGTGGATGAGCGTTCGCGGCAGACGGCGAAATCAATCGCTCGATCGCGGGTTTGTTCTTTCAGATCATGTGGATTGGCCGAGTTTAATTCAAACAGTGAAGGAAACCGGCGCAGAAACTGTTTGGACAACCCACGGTTACGCTGATATTGTTTCCCGTTATTTGCGTGAAATTGGTATTAACTCCGTCCCTCTGGAAACAAGTTTCACCGGTGAAGGGTTTGATGACGATCTTATTGAAAGTGAAGTAGTGGTGAATTCTGATTCCGCTGATTCACTTCGCGCCGAGCCTGAATCATGAATTCCTTTACCCAGCTTTTCTTACAGCTTGAAGCCTCAAACAAAACCACTGATAAAGTGGAAGCATTAGCAAATTACTTCCGCTCTGAACCCCATGATTCTGCCGCGTGGGGATTGTTCTTCTTATTGGGCAACCGCATGAAGCGCGTTGTAAATACTCGCATTCAACGGGAGTGGGTTGCGGAATTCACTAACACGCCGCTGTGGTTGTTAGAGGAGTGCTATTCCACCGTCGGCGATTCATCGGAAACAATTTCCCTGTTACTCCCGAGGCGTGAAGCCGGTACAAACCAACCATTGGCGGCTGTTGTTTCAACAACCCTGACAAGGTTTCCTGAAGCAGACGAGCAAGAACGGCGTCAAATTTTTCACGACGTCTGGAACAGTTTTTCCACCGATCAAATCTTTCTCTGGCAAAAGTTACAATCAGGGGGGTTTAGAACGGGTGTTGCCAAAACACTTGTCATTCGTGCACTCGCAAAAGCGGCGGGGATTGATCCGCCAGAAATGGCCCTGCGAGTCTCAGGCAAGTGGGAGCCAACGGCGGAGGTGTTCGCTAGTTTCCTAACTGGGAAGGACTTAAATTCCGCCGCTGCTAAGCCTTACCCTTTCTGCTTAGCCTACGCCCTGGAGCAAAACGTAGAAACCCTTGGCCCTGTGCACGATTGGCAAGTGGAGTGGAAGTGGGACGGCATTCGTGCTCAGCTCATCTGCCGCGGGGGACAAGTCATTATTTGGTCTCGCGGGGAAGAGCTGATTACAGAGCAATTTCCGGAAATTGAAGAAGCGGGCAAAACCCTACCCGCAGGGTGCGTGCTTGATGGCGAATTGATTGTTTGGAAAAACGAAAACCCTCTTTCGTTTGCCGCGCTGCAAAAACGTTTGGGCCGCAAAAATGTCTCCGCCAAACTGCTGAAGGAAAACCCCGTTGCGTTCATCGCCTACGATCTATTGGAACAAAACGGTATGGATCTTCGCTCTCAAACTTTAGCCCAACGCAGAGAAAATTTGGTTCAACTCCTCAGCCCTGTCCCCAAAGAAATTCCCCTTCGTTGTTCTACACTTATTCAAAAATCAACTTGGCAGGAACTCACACAGCTTCGCACTGAAAGCCGCGAGCGATTTGTTGAAGGCTTTATGCTGAAACGAAAAAACTCAGCGTACGGTGTTGGCAGAACCAAAGGCGATTGGTGGAAGTGGAAGGTTGAACCCTACACGTGCGACTGTGTCATGATCTACGCACAAAGTGGAAGTGGTAAACGCGCATCCCTTTATACGGACTACACGTTTGCAGTATGGCAAGGCGATCAATTAGTCCCCGTAATGAAAGCCTACTCGGGGCTTACCGATCAGGAAATTGCTCGCGTTGATAAATGGATTCGCAAGAACACCCTTGAACGATTTGGCCCCGTGCGCGTTGTGAATCAGGAGCTGGTATTTGAATTGGCGTTTGAAGGAATTCAACGATCCCCTCGTCATAAATCTGGCATCGCTGTGCGCTTTCCCCGAATCAAACGTTGGCGCGAAGATAAGTCCGCCGCAGAAGCTGATCACTTGGAAACTCTTGAAAAGCTCCTCCCCGAGGCAAGCAAATGAATCCATTGCTGGAGAAGTGGTTCGAGGGGAAAAAATGGAAGTTGTTCGAGTTTCAACACAAAGCAGTAACAGCTTATGCAAAGGGTGAATCCGGCTTAATTCACGCCCCTACAGGTATGGGGAAAACCTATGCTGCCTGGTTGGGCCCCTTAGATAAATGGATAAAGGAAAACCCTGACAGCGAAACTTGGGCTTCCGGCAAAAATCATTCGCCTGTCCCTCCTAAGGTTTTGTGGATCACACCCTTGCGCGCCTTAGCGAGTGACACTCTTCTATCGTTGCAAGAACCACTGCATGATTTAGGCATTCCGTGGTCTGTGGCAAAGCGAACGGGTGACGTCTCTTCGTCCAAGAAAAAAGCGGTTATGGATTCACCCCCAACAGCCCTGATTACAACGCCAGAATCCTTTTCGCTGATGCTAACACAGCCAGATTTCTTGAAGCAGTGGGAAACTCTTGAAGCGGTAATTGTGGATGAGTGGCACGAAATGTTGAGCAACAAACGCGGTGTCATGACGGAGCTTTGCCTGGCAAGGTTGCGTACATTGCTGCCGCACCTAAGAGTATGGGGTGTATCGGCAACGCTCGGGAATATTGAGCAAGCCATGCAAGTGCTGTTGGGTGTAAACCAATCCGGAGTGCTTGTGAAAGGTGCGCAGGATAAGGAAATTATTGTTGAAACAATCCGCCCACAAAAGATTGAAAACTTCCCTTGGGCGGGGCATTTAGGCGTCAGGCTTTTGCCCGATGTTCTCAAGCAGATTGATCTTTTTCAAACAACGCTTTTGTTTACCAACACGCGAGCAATGGCGGAGTTGTGGTTTCAAGAGATCATGAAAGAACGACCAGAGTGGGAGCATATTATTGCCCTGCACCACGGGAGCTTGGATCGTGAATTGCGCAACATGTATGAAGAAGGCTTAAAGCAGGGGAAGCTAAAGTGCGTTGTTTGCACATCAAGCTTGGACTTAGGGGTGGACTTTTCACCCGTGGAACAAGTGATTCAAGTGGGTAGCCCAAAGGGGGTTGCACGCCTGCTACAACGGGCCGGAAGAAGTGGGCACCAACCGGGAAAGGCCAGCAGAATTCTCTGCGTTCCAACTCATGCTTTTGAACTGATTGAATTCGCCGCCGTTCGCGACGCCGTTCAGCGCCTTGAAATTGAAGACCGCGAAACCATTCCTAAACCGCTGGACTTACTGGTTCAGCACCTTGTAACCTTAGCCCTTGGCGGCGGTTTTCAGGAAAAACAACTCTACAAGGAAGTGCGGGGAACGTCCTCTTTTTCTGATCTTTCGGAAGAGGAATGGCAATGGGTGCTCAGCTTTATCACGTACGGCGGCAAATCATTAAAAGCGTATGATCGGTTTGCTCGCGTTCAAAATAAATA
>DAIOTT010000241.1:0-3620 GCA_036751885.1 Candidatus Sumerlaeota bacterium | reverse complement strand
AGTTTTGGCAGAAAAATTAATCCATGCCAACAGTAATCTATCCTTTATTCCCCTAAGCATGCAACTATTTCAACAAATCAAGTAGAGAATAATTAACCTCCATGAAGAGCAAAGGCGTAGATCCAATAAGTATGTAGGGATTTAAAATTTCAGCAATAATTCGTAACTGAACTATTATATAAAAAAATGTTGCATACCGAACTCTGATGTAAAGCTTTACGGTATTAATTGCTCTTTAGCAAAAATGATTAATGATTATATATCTAAAGATTCAGATGGTAAATTCATTTTAGACTATCTCTGCGAAACACGGTGCAATAACTCCAAATCAAATGAAACAGACTATACAAATTACTATTACAAAATACACGAATTTGCGTCTACCGAATATGAGAGAGTAAAAAATGACCCAAAACTTGGAGTTAGATATTCCCAGTTTTTAAACTACGTAGAATCAAGAAAGCACATCTGGTTAGACTAACCCTCAAACCTTCGGATACTTCTTCAACTCCGCTACAAACCACTTCTCCACCTTTTCCCGCGCCCACGGTGTTTTGCGTAGAAACGTGAGGCTTGATTTTACCGAGGGATCATGCAGGAAACACCGGATGGGAATTCGCGTCCCCATTTCTTCCCAGCCGTGGCGTTGCACCAGCGTGGTAACAATGTGCTCTAGGGTAATCCCATGTAGCGGGTTGTTCGGTTGGGGCGATGATTGTTGCGGGGGCATTTTTTAGGGGTTCCTTCGGGGTTTACAAGCTGATGACTTTTGAAGAAAGTGTTCCTGCGATTGTTCAAAATAGCACGGGAAAAATCCGCTGAGATTTGCCCGGTTATGCGCTCTTTTGAATTGATGCTCTTCTGGGTGGACTCAAGAATCCAGCTTCCGTTATAGGTGAATCGTTCGGATTTAAAGTGCGAACGCTACAATTTTATAGTCCACTTAAAGATTTATTCTGCCATGCGCCCTAAGCCAAGCCCCCTTACCCTAAAGCAAATTTGCCAATACCTTGAACTGCCGGAACCCGCGGATGGGCCGCAAGCAACCTTTTCAGGCCTGAATACGTTACCGTTGGCCACAACCAGCGAAATATCGTTCTTCTTTCGCCCTAACATGCGCCGCGAGGCGCACCGGTCTCAGGCTGCGTTGATTCTGATTCCCCCAGGCATGGAGTTCAACGATCCCCGCGTCTTGGTTGTGCCGAATGTTTGGATCGCGATTCTCTCGCTGATTAATTATTTCAGCCCTCCGGAACAACCAGAACTGGGCATTCACCCGACGGCGATTATTCATGATTCCGCCCTGCTAGGGACTAACGTTCATGTTGGCCCCTACGCGGTGATTGGCAAGGGCGCTGTGATTGGGGATAAAACCCGCATTGAAAGCCATTGTTCAGTTGCTGATTTTGTCACCATTGGCAGCAACGCCCGCCTTTACCCCTGCGTAACGGTGTATCAGGATTGTGTTTTGGGGGACCGCGTGGTGGTTCACAGCGGCACGGTAATTGGCTCCGACGGATTTAAGTACGAGGTGATTGAGGGCCGCCTAACGAAGATTCCTCAAATCGGCAATGTGGTGATTGAAAACGACGTGGAAATTGGCAGCAATTGCACAATCGATCGGGCGGGCTTTTCCGAAACCCGCATCGGGGCGCGTTGCAAGCTAGATAACATGGTGCACATTGCCCACAACGTGATTCTGGGGAGCGATTGCATTATTGCGGGTCAATCTGGTGTGGCAGGCTCCACAACTCTTGGCCGAGGCGTAATTGTAGCGGGCCAAGTCGGCGTAGGCGACCACACAACCATTGGCGACGGCACAAAGATTGGCGCGAAGGCGGGGATGAAGGGGAACTACGCGGCGGGGCTGGAGCTTCTCGGCAGCCCGGCGGTGGATGTGCGGGAATTCATGCGCATGTACAGCGCCGCCCGCAAACTCCCCAGAGTGCTGGAAAAACTTAAGCCCCTGCTAGATCAGCTTGATTCGGAAGCAAAAGACTGATTCCCGCACATTAATTAAGTAACGCACAGGAATGTTGGCCTTCGCTCTATGCTGCGGCTTTTTTGCTCATATAGTCCGTTTGCTGTTCCATTAACCATTTTTCCAAAAGCAGATCAGCCCAATAGTAGGTGCGCCCGTGGCGACGTGCCACCCACCCAATATGCCCGCCGTACTTGGTGAGCACTAATTTCAACCGGGGATTCTGGTGATCCTTCCACTCCAACGGCACCGCACTGGGCGGAACGATTGGGTCGTCCATCGCATACAGATACAAACTTGGAACGGAGATTTGGCTAAGCTTGGTAAGGCTGCTTGTTTTTTCGTAATAATCCTGGGCGTTGCTGAAACCATTTTGGGGCGCGGTGAAATACTCGTCGTAGTCCCGAAGTTTGGAAACTTTCAAAATCAACTCTGCGTTTTCATGATCGGGAAATTGAAGGGATTTGCGCTGCAGATTTTTCTTCATCGTTCTAAGCAGGGCTTTTTGATAGAGCCCAAACAATGCTTTCTCTGTAAAGACCACGCTTTTGGCTAAAACATGGGGGCTGGAAATTAAGGCAGATGATACAACGGGGATTTCGCCGCTGGCAATTTTGGCTTGGTAATCTACCAGCCAGTTCACAAGAATATTGCCCCCTAAGGAGAGCCCGATTGTGTGAATTGTGCTGGGCTGGGCAATCTCCACAATGCGTTGCAACGCCGCATGAACATCCGGGGCATCCCCCGCATGGTATAGCCGTGGGTTTTTATTTTCCACGCCACAGCCCCGCAAGTTAATGGCCGCAACACGCCAGCCCAACTTCATCATCATGCCGCCCACGCCGCGAATCATGGGGGCGTTGATTGTACCTTCCAAGCCGTGCACAAAAAAAACTAGGGGCTGGTTTTTTTCCCCCTGAGTAAGGGAAAGATGCACATAATCGCCGTCATGTGTTGGTACTTGCTCTGTGAGCCAAGGCAAGCCCTGTCCCTTGCGAAACAGGGGCTGCCATAGGGTTTGAAGGTGAGGATTACGCAGGTAGAGGGGTGGTTTGAAGGGTGGGGTGTTCAACGATTATTCGGCCAATCTTAGGGAAGAAACTCATCATTGCCTCACACTTCTAACAATTCAAGGGGAAATGTTAGGCTAATTGCGGGAAAAAATCCATAAGATTTCAACAAATACGGCGAAAGGTTCCGCCGTCGAGGGCGGCATGCTAAACCGTTGTGGTTGTTCTAAATAAGCTCTTAAATTTTGTTACACAAGCCGCATGCCATCCTAATTTCATACTGCGGATATTGCGCACATTTTCTAAAAAAACCTGCTGCGAAGCCCCGTGAATGCGGCGCATTTGGTGGGAAAGAATTTCTGGGCGGTTTAGTCTCTAATTCGCCAAATGTCACCACTGCTGAGAGTACCGTTTGAAGGTTCGTAGGTCAGGCTGCCGTTGTTGTAATCTAACAACCATTCACGGGTCAGCAGGTCGGGGTTTTCTTGAAACAATTGCCAAGGAATGTCATGAATCCCGTCGGGCCCGGGGCTCAAGGCAATCCAATTGTTTTGGGTGGAGTAAAAATTAAAGATTCGCCCAATCGGCTTGGCATAGGGATCAACGGGATACTCGGTGATATAAGCAAT
>DAIOTT010000240.1:0-3629 GCA_036751885.1 Candidatus Sumerlaeota bacterium | reverse complement strand
CAATAATGATTAGGGTGGTATAGGCAATCAGGAAGTCCACCAGCGAGGAAATCACTTGGCTTGCGGGAACAGTCATGCGGGGGAAGTAGACCTTACTTACAAGGTTGGCGTTTTGCTCTAGGCTTAGGGCAGCCATTTGAACGCCGTTTTGAAAACTCGTCCACGGTACAAGCCCAGCCATGAAAAAGAGCAGCGCATCAATACCGGAAAACTGACCCCGAATCAGGCCAAAAATTGCGGCAAACACCACGCCTGTTATTAGCGGTTGCAGGATTACCCAAATCACCCCTAGGGCGGTTTGTTTGTAGCGAATCATAATGTTGCGGGAAACAAAGGCGTAAAAGAGCTCGCGGTATTCCACTAAATCCCGAAGGGCTTGAACCAACTGAACACCGGGGCGTGAACTAATAACGGTTTCCGCAAGTGAATCTTGCTGCAAGTTGGGGGTGTTAGCGTTATTGGGTTCCGTTGGGCTCAAAAAAAAGAACTCACTTCACAGGGGTATTTGGGTGAACTCATGAGTGAACTGATAGGCAATTGAGGTCAACTGATTTGCATGCTTGAAGCCAAGCAGGCTTGGAACCTAGGTACCAAGCATCAGTTTAGGGCTTACTTAGTGCAGCAGTTCGCCGGAGAACCAAAAACACCCAACTATACCGGATTCCGTGGCGTACACTAGTCGGTCGCTATCGGCAGTCCATTGAAGTTCAACAATTGCGCCGCCTTGAACAAACACATCCACAAGGCGAAGATGGGAATTTAAATCCTCCAGAACGAGGTTGCCTTCCTCGGTTCCAACAGCGAGCCAAGGCTCCGTTCCATGGAATTGAAGGGCTGTAGTTTTTCCGGTAACATATTCCAAGGGGCGAATGGCAAGGCGTATATCCCGTTCACTGGTTTGGTGATCCATGGCTAATTCCTCCAACACGCCCCGCTTAATCAAGTACACGCGGTCGCCGTTGCCTGCGGCGAATAACTGGGAATCCGGCGCCCAACAGGTGTGTTTGGGCTTGCTGCTAAAGTGGCCGATGCCAAGGGCTTGTGTGGACAAAGAGCGAAGGTTATTCAGCTGTACGCCCATGTCACTCATGCCGGCGGCAAGCCATCGTTCATCGGGAGAGACAAGCGCCTTGAAGGGTGATGCATCGTATTCCACCTTGTACAACTCCTCCCCCGCCGGGATGTTGAGGAAGGCGGATTTTCGAGGAGTGCTGACAACAAGTTCCTGACCGTTGCGAATGAATTGCAGTTGACGCACAGGTTGATCAAACTGCTGCTCAAAAATTAGGGTTCTAGCGTAATTCCAAACTAAGAGGGTGCGGCCGGCTGCTGCTGCAAAATGCCCCGTGTTGCTAACGGCAAGCGCATCAACCCAATCCTTGCTGAAGGAATGCTCCCATACAGATTTCGGTGATTCTCGGCCCCAAATGCGAATGGTGCCGTCCTCCCCGCCCGTAACAAATTCTTGGGTCAAATCAAGGGATGCTAAAACCGTGTTTCCGCCCTTGTGGGAAATCAAGCGTTTTGCCATGCGGCCTGATTCCACGTTGAAAAAATACAACTCCCCTTCAATGCCCATGATTGCTGCGTTGGGAGTAGAATTCTGAAGGCTTAAGCCTACAGGATAACTCGCGATTTTCTGAGACCAAAGGGGTTTTTCCGCACTGGGTTTCATCATGGGTGAACGGGTTCCGGCGGGTTCAACAAGCAGGCATTAAATCCTGCCGTGAGAACTTCACGAGGGAGGTTTTTACCAATGAAAACGAATCGGTTGATTTTGGTTTCATCGGCGCGCCAAGGCCGATCGTACCGGCCTTCGTAAAGCATGTGAATGCCCTGAAAGATAAACCGTTGATCGGAACTGTGAGAATAAAGAACGCCTTTGTAGCGGTACAAGGATTCAGCCATATTCATGATGATCACTTGCATCCAAGCCTGAAAACGTTCAATGTGGATGGGGCCGTTCAGCTCAATGCCAACGCTTGTAACGCCGCTTTCGTGTACATGGTGGTGGTGGTGACCGCTGTGTTCTTCTTTGGGAGTAAGATCAAAAGCAGAATCAAGCTCCGCCGCGCGAGCCAAATCAAAGCCTTGAATATCCAGTACCTTCGTTAGATCCACTTCCGATTTGGATGTACGGTGAATCGGGGCCGTTGGGTTGATTGAATGCACGCGCTTTTCAACGGCTTCAATCTGCTCTGAACTCACTAAATCTACTTTATTCAAGATGATTGCATCCGCGAAAGCAATCTGGCGAGCCGCTTCTGGTGAATTGTGATCAAGGTGCTGAAGCAGGTGGAATGAGTCCACCACGGTGATGATTGCATCCACCGTGAAATGGGCGGCAAGATCTTCATCCAGCAGGAAGGTTTGAGCAACGGGCGAAGGATCTGCAAGGCCGGTGGTTTCAATCAGAATGCGATCAAATTTATCCCGCCGTTTCAGTAGGCGTTCTAAGATTCGGATTAAATCCCCGCGAACGGTGCAACAGATGCAGCCGTTGTTCATCTCAAAGATTTCCTCTTCGGAGTGAATCACAAGGTCGTTATCAATGCCTACTTCGCCGAATTCGTTTTCAATTACGGCAATGCGTTTTCCGTGCTCTTCGGTTAAAATCCGGTTTAATAAAGTCGTTTTTCCCGAGCCTAAGTAACCCGTTAGAATTGTGACGGGAATGGTTTTTTGGGAGGGTTTGAACATTAGGGTTTCTTTTCAAGTTGACGGTAAAGCTTTGCGCGGTAGGCGCTGATTCCTTCGCCGGTAGGAACGGAACAGCAATCACAGTTTGCCGGGTGAACTGGTTGCCCGGTCGAAGTAGATTCAGCCTCAGTCGCTGGCTGCTCAAGAGTTCTGGGGGTAAGTGCCTTGGGGGCTTTTGGTTCACTTGCACGCATAGAAATTTCCTCCGATCGCAATAGCAGTTCAGGGCAAAGATTGTTCCAACAACTATAATGATCAGCCGTTTGCTAGACTTCGCGTTTTCTTAGTAGCCGCACCCACCGCCGCCGCAACAGGAACCGCCTCCGGAGGGAGTTTGCGATTGCGAGGATTTTGCCGTAAGCACGTTGCCGGCGGACATTAATTTATCCACTGGTGCATCCAGCGCAATGTTGCCGGGATCAACCCCTGCAAGTTTGCAAAGCTCGCCCCAAGTTTGGAGTTTTTGGCTCATGGAGTGCTGAACTTCAAGGGCTTGATTGTTGGCAGCGCAGTAATATTCGTAAGTTGGCATTTGGATTATACTTTCAGGATGATGGTACGAGTTTGAGGATTTCGGGCAAAAAGTCAATGAGAATGACTCTCAATAAATCACCCATGATTTATGCTGCAGAAGTTGATTCCAACGCATCGGCAACCCAGTGGTGTAGTTCGCGGGTAAGATCGTGCCGCTCCCGGTTTGCCGTGGGAAGGGGTTCGCCGCAGGTGAGTTCTACTTCAAGCCCAACAAGGCCCAGAAAATTCCAAAAATGAGGCCGGAACTCATGATCCTTCCAGTAGGCAACTTCCTCGGAAATATCAATTCCTGAGCGGGAAGTCCACTTCACACAAAGGGGAACCGCGTAGGCTTCGCTGGTAACGGCGCTTTCCATCAGAGGTGAGCGAAACTTTAAGACTTTATCGCCCCCGGT
>DAIOTT010000239.1:1567-3646 GCA_036751885.1 Candidatus Sumerlaeota bacterium | reverse complement strand
TTAAAAACGGTTATTGCTAAAAAAATAGCAGTATTTTTTTGAAAAATATTTTACTGAGTTAGAGTTTTAATTTGAGGTGTTAAGTCCTGATTTTGATTATAAATTCCAGTTAACTTATCATTGTTATTTGTGAACCCTAAAGGACTATTTCTCAATTTGTAAAAGTATTATTCATAGGATCACAAAATGCTCAGAGCAGGAATTTAGACAAAACTATTAATCATTATTTGTTTATTAATTTTGTGGTATTATAAACTCTTTGCGTACTTAGCGGCTCTTTGCGCCTTTGCGTGAATTACTTTCAGATATATATACCGAGTTTCATAATTGAGGGCAGTAATTTTTTGCTAATAAATTGAGTATATCTGTTGTTTCTATAGTCTCTATAATTTATTGATGGTTACAGACTTCAATTATAATTAGTCAGAATTATCAACATCCCGAGTGGTTTGGTGGCAGGCGAAGCAGCTGTTTTCCAGGTTGAAGAGGGCGGCGTTTAGGCCTTGAGGGGTTTTGCGTTCGCTCAGGGCTTTTTCCAGTTCGCGGGCTTGGGCGGCGGTTTCTTGAAATTTTTGTTGTAGTGCTGCATCCTGATCTCCGGAAAGTTCGGCCCAGCGGGTTGCAAGTTCGGCAATGTTGGCGGCGTCTTCCTGAGCGGAGCGCGGCGCTAGGTGGGGCGGAGCATTCCAGCTGTACTCGGCTGAGTCTTGCAGGGCGTCCAGCCAGGCTTGAAATTGTTGCATGGTTGGGCGTAATGTGCGTTCGGTGTTCAGGGAGGCAAAGTTGGCGGGCAGCGGCTGGTATTGATCTTGTATTAGGGCCAACGTGCTGACGGCGGATTGCCAACCACTGAGGTATTTGCTCGGGTAATCTAAGGCATACAGGGTGTAAAGGGGGCGCAAGGGGGCTCTGGAGTATCGGTTTTCCATCCATTTTACGGCGAGTGCGGCCGTGGGGTAGGCGCGGTATTCTTGGGGGCCTGCGTGAAGGTAGTAGTTGCCCTCCATAAAGGTGAACACTCGGATGATTCGCAGGTAGTTGCCGGTGGTAACCTCGTGCCCCGTGGTAGGCACGTGCACCCAGCTCATGCCGTAGGCCCGGGCCAGCAGCGTGTCCGGGGGTGTAACATCTAAACTTACAAGGGTTTTTACCCCTTGTTCGGCAAGGTAGGCAAGCGTGGATTCCTCGGGGTAAATCGTTCCTAAATAGAGCAAGGGGTTGATTCGCCAAATTTCGCCGGGCGCAGGATTGCTTTCCGGTACTGTAAGAATTCGCTGGGGCTTTGTGGTGTTCCAATCGGCGGTGCTAAGGGCTTGTTCAATCATCTCAGGGAAGTGTTTAGGCCAAGCCTCCAACATTAGAACTTCAGGGAGTTCGCCTTCTGCATACTGTTCTTCAGTATGGGCAAGTTGCTCTTGGGTTTCTGCGCGCTGCCGTGCTTCCATTTGCTGAAGCAGTAAGTCCGTATCCTGAGCGGTTGCAAAGGCGTGTAAACTGGCTAGCGCCGCTGCCGCAAGCAATTGGGGGATTTTGGAAAGAAAGAAAACGTGTTTCACACAGGGAGCCAGTAGTTAATATTCCACTAAAATAAAACTAAGGGCTGCTGATAGCAACCCTTAGTCCGTTCGCGGTGTTCTTTTTTATTCGGGGCAATTGCGCCCAGCAGAAGGTATTACCCGTGGGTATCTATCTCTGAGATTATCTGCTCGCCCGTGATGGATTCCCAATCGATTGGTTTGGGCGCCTCAACGGTATTCTCTTGAAGGCGACGAATGTCTGCGCCCACGGCGGCAAGCTTTTGTTCAAATCGCTCGTAACCGCGCTCTACGTGGTAGATTCTACGCACGGTGGATTCGCCCTCCGCGGCAAGTGCAGCAAGGGTAAGGGCGGCGCCTGCGCGCAAGTCCGACGCCATAACGGGGGCTGCGGTTAGGGTTTTCATGCCGGTAATTTCAACGCCCGATTCTATTTGCTCGATTTGCGCACCCAAGCGGTTGAGCTCCTCAATGTGCATGAATCTGTCCTGGTAGATTGTCTCCTGAACCCGCGATACACCCGGTGTTACCGCAAGTAAGGTGC
>DAIOTT010000239.1:0-1557 GCA_036751885.1 Candidatus Sumerlaeota bacterium | reverse complement strand
AGAAGAGGGGTTGCACATCCGTAGCAAGTTCCGGGTAAGGAGCCGTGGTGATCATTTGCGGAGTAGGCGTGCGGTTTTCATCCACTCGAACCCGAAGGGTTGTGGGGTCGGGCTGGTGAATATCCGCTCCCCAAGCCTTCAGCAACTCCAGAGTGGCTGTCATCTCTGAGGGGCGTACGTTCTTCAGCAATAAGTCCCCTTCAGTGATAAGGGCAGCAACGGCAAACGTAGCGGCCTCAATACGGTCTGGCTGAACGTGCCACGTTGTGCCGCGAAGGCTTTCAACGCCGAGAATGGTGAGTGTGCAAGTGCCGATGCCGGTGATTTGTGCGCCCATGGCGTTTAGAAAGTTGGCAAGCTCTTGCACTTCGGGCTCGCGGGCGGCGTCGCGAATAACGGTTTCGCCTTTAGCAAGGGATGCAGCCATCAACACGTTGCAGGTAGCACCAACGGAGGGGCCGTTTTTCCCCTTCAGGGAGAAATCCTTGCCAACCATACCGTCGTGCCGGGCATGAATGTAGCCGTGGCGCTCGGCCATTTCAACGCCCAACGCGCGAAAGCCCTTGAGGTGAAGATCAATAGGCCTGCTTCCAATATTACAGCCGCCGGGTTTGCTGACGCTTGCCTTGCGGCGTTTGCTGATCATGGGGCCAAAGGCGTACATGGAAGCCCGCATTTTCCGCATCATGTCGTACGGTACCCAGTCGGTATCAAAGTTCGAGGGGTCTATCACCATGCGGTTATCTTTGTAGGCAACCTTAACATTCAGGTGCTCCAGCAGAAGCTTCATGGAGCGCACATCCTGAAGATCAGGCACGTTGTCCAAAATGGTGGGGGTGTCGCCCAATAAAGCCGCGCACATTAGGGGTAGACAGGCATTTTTGGAGCCGCTGATGTGGACGGTTCCTTGCAGCGGCTTTTTGCCGCGAATGACGTATAGATCCATGGGAGGTTTATCCGGTTGGAGTAAATGATTTCAGTAGAGGAGCCCGACCGGTTTAGAACTCCCTGTTAGCGTTATTGCTGCACGGAATGATTTGGTCGAGGTAGTACTGTGAATCAGCGGGCAATGAATGGGTGAACAATGTCAAGATTCGAAATCGCCGGAATGTAAAAATGTTGGTCGTCCAGGTAAGTCTGATTTTAGCACGACAAAACGCGTATTATCGACGGTATTTATCAACATATGCTTTGGGCTTCAGCACTGTGACGTGTGATTAACATTGACTCGTTGAAAGTTAGTCGCGATTATGATCAGGTTCAGTTCGTGAAAAAGCGTTGAAGTTTCTATGGTTATGCCTATTTAGTTTTGGCGAACACTGCCCATAGAGCTCGAATTTTTCCGCGGTTTGTTCATATTATTATTTGAGTTGGCTCAAAAAAGAGGTTTTGCCATGAGAAAAACGATACTAACAGCTCTCCTAGCAACTTCGCTCCTTAGCACCGTCGCTGCACAAGACGGTATTTATACGCTAAGCGGTGGTGTTGTAACACTAGGCACTCCGGTGTCAGGCCCAATAGTTCAAGCACCAAGTGTGCAACGTACTCAGCCTAATT
>DAIOTT010000238.1:0-3650 GCA_036751885.1 Candidatus Sumerlaeota bacterium | reverse complement strand
TGGTTATTTGTAATATCTGGCACCGCATCAATAGGGAGCCGTGATAGAGAGAATGCACCAATGATTGCAACGCCCACAGTGAGGAGCAGAACAAGGTAGCGATGTTGAATGGAGAAGCGCAGTATTTTTTCAAACAGGTTGGGGCCGTTGTTTTCAAGCACATCTTCTTCAGGGTGATTAATGCTCATGAGCGGCTCCTGCTTTTCCAAGATCGGCTTTAAGGATGAAGGGATGTGTTGCCACAAATTCTTCGCCTTCAACAAGACCGGAAAGAACGGGGTAATAGGAGCCCACACGGTTTCCGATTTGCACTGTACGTTTGGCAAACGTGTTGGCTTCGCCAGACACCGGCACAAAAACAGCGGGACTTCCTTCAACTGTGAGAACGGCATCCACCGGAACAACAATTAGCGTCATATCTTTTTGGCCGGGTAATGCAGTAAGGGATAATTCAACTTGGCCAAACATTCCGGGCTTGAGCAACTGGCCGCTAAGCAAGGCATCAGCATTTACGGACTCAGCAGCATCAGGGACACCCCGGGTATTTTCATGACTGTGGTTGTGGCCCGAATGATCTTCTTGATGGTGATCAGCATGATCAACTTCGGTATGCTTCACTACGGGAGATTCCGCTGTTGCTGTGGGGACTACTACTCTGACGGATGCGGTGCGGGTTTGTGCATCTAGCTGCGGTGCCATGTACGAAACTGTTCTGTGAAAAACAATTTCAGGGAGAGCGGTCATTGTAATGCGGGCGGAGGTTCCTACTGTAACACGGCTGATCATGCGTTCGGGAACATCCCCTTGTACCCAAAGCTCATCCATGTTGGCGATTATCATAAGGGCTTCATTCGTTGGCCCAACAACTTCACCTAAAGTGACTTTACGGTCAATCACCTGACCACTAATTGGGGCGTGCACTTCGTAACGCGTGTTGATGTTTGCGTTTGCAAGAAGTGCGGCGCAATCTTGGTGGCGATACCCGTAAATGTGCAGTTGGTTTTCCGCAGCAAGGCGCTCTGATTCAGCAACACGAACCTGAGCGTTGGCTTTGCTGACGTTGGCTTGGGCTTCACGAACTGCGCCTTTACGGCTGATGTATTCAGTGATGGAAATACCATTACTTTCACGCAAAGTCTCTGCTCGGTCGAAAGCTATTTGTGCGACTTCAAGTAGGGTTTGCATGGCTTCAACATTTATACGGGCGGCATCTATCGCGGCATCTTGCTTGAGAAACGCACTTTGAGCCGCGCCTAACTCTGGGCTATCAATCACCAAAAGTAAATCACCCTGCTGAACTTGATCGCCAAGGCGCACGGCAATATTCTGAACGCGTCCCTGAACCTGAGTGCTTATATGAGCCATAGCTTCGGCATTGAAGTGAACTCGCGCGGGCACGTTAATGATTCCCGTAAGGGAACGCCGTTCAGCCTTTTGGGTTGTTATGTTGTAGTGGCGGATAGCTTCGGGTGAAAGCGTTACTTCATCAGTGTGGGCATCATCTGTGTGGCCTTCAGCGCTGTGTTCATCGTGATAGGCGTGGTCTTCGTGATCATCATGATGAGCATGTCCCTCATGTTCAGCGGCGGATTCATGCCCGTGGTCATTGTGATTGTGCCCGGAATGATCATTTTGGCTGTACAGGGCAGTTGGGAATGTTACCAGTGCTCCTGCTAGTAAAAGCAGCGTGGCTTTTTGGTAAAGTTCTTTCATAGAATTTATAGTCCGTTGTTCTTTGTTGAATGGGTTTTGCGGAAGCTTCATGATTGTGGCTCCGCTTCTAGGATGAATGAGGGAACGATTTTAGGGAGGTTGAATTGTTGTTGATAGAGCGCTTGCTTTTCAGCTGCTTGCGCATCGATAAGCTCCAGCGCTGCTTCGCGCTGAGAGCGCAGGGCCTCTAGAATGAGGAGGGTATTGATCTCACCCAAATCTGCGAGGTTGCGCGCTTCGGCAAGTTGCTTCTCCGCAAGGGGAACGATTATTGTATGCAGGGCATGCAACCGAAGTTGAGCTGCTTCAAGGGCTGCCTTGTTGCGGGCAAAGTTGGCAACGGCCTGGTGGCTTGCTTCCTCCCACTGGGCCCGGGCAGCGTTGCGGGCGGCTTCTGCTTCAGCAATGGCCTGCCGGTTGGCGTTTAGAAGGGGAAGAGGGACAGAGAAGCCAAGCCCTAGTTGATCAGCGCCGTCTTCCCGGGCGTACAATGGCTCTAGGGACACGTCGGGGTACTGCTTGCGCACTTCAAGGCGAAGGCGCTCTTCCGCTGTTTCGTAGTTGGCGGCAGCATAAAGAACGGCGGGCGAACGGCGAAGAATTGAAGCACTATCATGATTCTCTGCCTCAAGTAAATCCGCCGGCGATTTCACCAACGTAATCTCGGTTGTAGGCAGCAAACCAAGAAGCTGAATGATCTGATACTTAGCCAACATTGCCCGTGCTTCAAGTTCGGTTTGCTGAAGGCCAAGGCGCGCTTCCGCAAGGCGAAAAACAACTGCTTCGGCGGCTATCACTTCACCCAACTCCTCGCGGCGGTTAGTAAGCCGCACAAGCTCTTGCAGGCGCACTTGTAGTTGGCGACTAACCTTCAGGGATTCTTCAGCGGCCTCAAAACATGGTTCTGAGGCTTATGGATGTTATGCGTTGGGTTGGTTAGATAGTCAGAAATATAAAAATAATGGAGAGATACAAAATGTCATGAGGCATTGTATTTGGCAGTGTTGTTTAGCCAACAGTTACGGTGATGGTGTAGCAAAGCAATTTGGAGATGCTCATGAAGTGCATTCTGAAGCATTCCCCAACACTGATGAAAGAGATATAGCTGCAGATTTACACAATAATAATATTGGGCGAAGATTGGGTTGCGAAAGGAGTAAGCACAGATGACCAAAATTCAGTAGAGAAAAACTACCTGAAAATCCGTCGTGTGAGTCAAGGTGTAAGAAAGCTCTTGAAAAAGGCGAATTGGATAGTGAATTTGCTAAAACGCCTAAAACTCCCCTGCCACCTGATTATCCTAAAAACTGGTGATTACCCAAATGAAAAGACTTGCCGAATTATGGATTGCTTATTCTATTATTGGAATAAATTTGATTTTAGGTGTTGTTGCTTATGACTATTTATCAGTGGCAAAGATAAGAGTAGATGTTTATGGAGTAGTAAGTAAAATAATTTATTCAAGTGATGACAAAGTGCTATTTTTTCTCGATAATGGGCGTCGGGATTTCTATAGAAACTATCCCGGTACTTTTGGAATAATAGATTCAAATAATTCAAATATACTCTCTCAAGTTGATGATGTCGAAAGTATGTATTCTGGTGCAACTTATCTAACAGAGATCTCTGCAAAACCTCTTTGACCTCAACCTTTTCCACGGATAACCTCATCACATCACTTTTGCAAGGCGATTACCCTCATTGCCATCAGACAGCAAAAACCGCAGTCCTCTTTGTTTGACGAGTTTCTTCGCAACTCACCCGAGAACACGACTCTTGACCGCATCAATCAGATCGTTGATTGGGCTCACATTCGCAGCCTCATCGCCCCCACCTAAGGGGACGCGCAGGCGGGTGGCGGCTTCACCTACGACCCCGTGAATCTTGCTAAAATGCTTCTCCTTGAATCCCTCTACAACCTGTCTGACGTGCGCTGC
>DAIOTT010000237.1:0-3666 GCA_036751885.1 Candidatus Sumerlaeota bacterium | reverse complement strand
TTATAAAACTGCGAGTAGATATGGAATTGTTGATCAGACTCGGAAACGAGCTTAATCGTCCAGTGTTACCAGATTCAGCTTCAATAAATTATATACCAAGCCAATATTTATGTGAATTTATAAAGAAGTGTAATTATGATGGAGTAATTTATAATAGTGCTATGGGTAAAGGTTCAAATTTAGCTTTATTTCAACCAAAAAAATACAGTGCGAAAAGAGTTAGTACTTATATGGTAGATAAAGTTTCATTTGAAGTAATTGAGATTTAGTATATTCACGTAATACTGATGCATCACACCTTGAATATTAGTAAATTCATCTTTAGGAATTCAAATGTTTTCTAACTACTTCACAAGTTCAAACTAAATCACTACATATTTGAAATATTTTACACAATAACATTTTTTCCTCCTTGTTGGTAATTAACTCACTCACATCCCTCAACAACCAACCTAGCCACACATTCGCAGTAATCATTCACCTTGTACTTGTCGCGAAGCTCCAGCCTTTTAGGAATCGGTGGAAATCGGCCTAGGCGTGGGGGGATTTTTGGCGCCTGTGTTTATTCACTTTCTTTAAAGCGTGGGCATTTGCTGGCGTTTCACCGGTCAGTCATCCTGTGGCTCAACGGGTAGTTCGACCGTTTGTCGCTCCATGGGGGGAGTGGCGGAGCCGATTGTTTGGAAGAGGCGGGCAATTTGGGTGGCGTAGCGGGTTTGTTCGGCCGCTAAGTCTTGCTCGGCATCGGCTAGTACGCGTTGGGAATCCACGACGTCCAGGAAGCTGATGAGGCCTTGTTGGTAGAGGATTTCGGCTTGGGAGAAACTGCGGGTGCTGGAGTTGACGGCGTTCTGCAGGGCTTGCTGGGTTCGGCGGGAGGCATCGAGGTTGTAGAGCGAGGCTTCCACTTCTTCCACGGCGAGGAGCAAGGCTTGGCGGTACTCCAGTACGGAGGCTTCGGCTTGGGTTATGGCGATCTCAATTTGCGCGCGCCGCTCGCCGCCATCAAAGATGACTTGCGTTACGGCGGCATTGAGGGACGCGATGAGCAACTCCACCGGTGGTTGCGAGCTGACCATGTTGGTGCCAAGTTGTATTTGGCCGCCGAGTTGGAAGGAGGGGTACAGATCGGCTTCCTCCACGCCAACCTGCGCCACGGCTTCCCGCATGCGGGCTTCGGCCCGTTGTATATCCGGCCGGGCGCGCAGTACATCCAGCGGGAGCACTTGGGGGATTTCTGCATTGTAACTTGTGGCGGGTTGCAGGGGGGTTAGCAGAGCTTCGTATACGCCGGGGTATTGGCCCGCAAGCACGGCGAGGCGGTTGCGGGAATTGAAGAGGGATTCCTGCAGGGGGGGAATATCGGCTTTCAATCGTTCCACGGATGTTTCAGCGCGGCGCACGTCAAGCTCGGGAGAGAGGCCGGTTTCGTAGCGTGTGGTGACAATGGAGAGGGTTTTTTCCTGCAGGGTGACGGATTCCCGCAGAAGCTCCAGCTGGCGTTGATTGCCCCGCAGTGCCATGTATTCCTGTACGACTTGGGAGCTTACCTGAAGGGACAGGCGTTGCAGTTCCGCTTCAAGTGCTTGCACGTTGGCGTTGGCTGATTCCACCTCGCGGGTGGTTTTGCCGAATACATCCAAGGGGATTACAAAGCCCAGCACGCCGAAGGTGCTGACGGTGTTGGTGCGCTCTTGGTCTTCATTCAGCTCGCGGCGTTCATCGGCACTGGCGTCTATGCCAGCCTCCAACCGGGGCTTGTTGCCAGCGGCGGCTTCTTTGACTTCACTCAACGCTTGGCGGTAATTGGCGGCGGCAATGCCTAGCTCGTAGTTATCTTGCAGGGCGGATTCCACCAGCTTGCTCAAGGTGGAATCGTTAAAGCCCTCCCACCAGTTCAGGGGGAATGCCTGATCGTTGGTTTCGCCGAGTTGCTGAAGAACTTCCTGCGTGAGGAACTGCTGAGGCGGGGTGATTTCCGGGGGCTGGTAATTGGGGCCCACGGTGCATGCAGTTGCGAAAATGCAAATTGTAGCGATTGCTAAAGATTTACTAGGCACAATCATGCTTCACCCGCCACTAACTTCTGGCTGGTGGGCTGTGCATTGTTCAGCTCTTCTTGTAGTTTTTCACTAGCATGTGAGCGAACCTTGAAGAAGGGGGCGATGATGCGATACCCCACGGGCGCAAGGTATAAGGTAAACAGGGTGGATAAACTTAGGCCACCGAAAATCACGAGGCCAATGGCACTGCGGGCTTCCCCGCCGGGGCCAACGCTGAGGATCAGCGGAACGCTTCCCACGATTGTGGAAATTGCCGTCATGGCCAGGGAGCGCAAGCGCACTTGGCAGGCGCCCATAACGGCATCCTGCACGCTTTTGCCTTCATCCCGCAGTTGATCCATAAACTCCACCAGTAGAATGGCGTTTTTCGTCATCAGCCCAACAAGCAACACTAGGCCGATTTGGCTGTACAGGTTAAGCGTTTGCCCAGTGAGCTGAAGGGTGAACACTGCGGCCGCCAAGCCGAAGGGGACAGTGAAGATGACGATGACGGCGCTGCCAATGATTTCAAATTGCGCTGCAAGAACTAAGAACACCACAACGATTGCGATGAGAAACGTGATGGCGACTTCGTTGGAGGTTTCATCCAGCGTGGCGGCTTCGCCCAAGGGCAACAGGCTAACACTTGGGGGAAGCGTCTCTTGGCCAATTGCTTCTACTTGTGCCATAATCTCTGCAAGGGAGCTGCCGGGCTGAAGGCCAATATCAAGTTCAATGGCCCGGCGCTGCGCGTGGCGATCTAACTCACTGGCCACACCGCGTTCCACTACGTTCACAAGTGCTGTAAGGGGAATGTTTTCGTTGCGGGTATTGGTGACAAAAACGTTGAGCAAGTCCCCGGGATCGTTGATCGCGCCCATTGCTGAGCCCACGAGGATTGGCACGGCTTGGTCTTCAATGCTAAGGTCCAGCACATCGTATTCATCCACCATGACGCGCATGGTTTGGGAGATTCGATCCATGGGAACATCAAGATCGCGGGCGCGCTCTCTGTCGATGTTGAAGGAGAGCTCCGGCTGGGAGGTATCGTACTGAATGCGAACGTCTGTCACGTTGGGAATACGATCCGATAGTTCTTGACTGAGCATGTTTGCGGCTTCAAAAATTTCTTCGTATTCATTGCCAAGCAAGGCTATTTCAAGCCCTCCGCCGCCGCCGCCAAAATCAAGACTGCTGCGTTGGCTGATTCGTATTTGCGAACCGGGTATTTCTTGCAGCTGTTTGCCTATGACTTCCGCTAATTCCATTTGGGTGAAATCTCGTTCCTCCCAGGGGGACAGGGAAGCAGAAATGTAGGCGCGGTTCATATCCCACCGGCTAACGATTGTGTAAAGATCTTGTATGTAGCCTTTCTCTTGGTAGGGCTGAAAGATTGCTTCTACCTTTTCTGATTGCCTATCCGAGTAGGCCAAGGAGGCACCATCAGGCCCGGTGAGAAACACATCCACCGAGCCGCGGTCTTCACTTGGTACCAACTCTTGATCAAGGGTTTTGAAGCCGAGATACCCGAGGGCTGCCACGCCGATCATTGCAAGAACAAAGGGGTACCGAAGGAAGAGTACGCCCCTTAGTGTCCAAAAATAAAACCGCTGGATTCCGTCGC
>DAIOTT010000236.1:0-3718 GCA_036751885.1 Candidatus Sumerlaeota bacterium | reverse complement strand
TTTCCGCCACTTGGTTGAACAACAGGGACTTGAAGCCGACTTCACCATTGATTCCGCTGGCACAGGAGGCTGGCATGTGGGGGCGTTGCCTGATCCACGGATGCGCCAGGCGGCGAAAAAACGAGGCTACAATCTAACCAGCAAAGCCCGCCAGTTTGGGCCGTCGGATTTTGAGAACTTCGATTATATTCTCGCCATGGATGAGAGCAACTTGATGAACATTATGGCTCAAGATTCCTCCGGTAAGCCTCATCAAAACAACGTGAAACTCATGCTAAGCTTTCACGGTTCAACTCAACTCAAAAACGTTCCCGATCCCTACTATGGTGGCGCGGATGGGTTTGAGGAAGTGTTGGATTTGTTGGAAGTTTCCTGCGCGAATTTGCTGAATAAACTTAGGAGTATTGATTAATCAATTATGAAGCTGAAGCATTTGATGAATTGGGCAATAGAAAGGAAACTGACTCAACTACCCGAGCAGATGCAGCTTCAGCCCGTTTCAGGAGGCTCAATCAACCAAACGGCTTTGTTAACGTTTGCTGATCGAAAACCACTATTCATCAAATACAATTCTGGTAAAAGTAAGACGTTTTTTCAGGCAGAAGCTGAGGGTTTGAAGGCTTTGGCTGAGGCAAATTGTGTTCGAGTTCCTCGCGTGATTGAGCACGTCAAACTTCCCGAGGGCGACCAACACGCAGGGGAGTGGTTCCTGATTCTTGAAGCAGTTGAGCAAGGCTCGCGATGCAAAGGTTTTGAAGAGGTATTTGGGCACCAATTGGCCCTGTTACATCAATCATTAACTGATGAATCTTTTGGCTTTAACCAAGATAACTTCATCGGCGCAACACCCCAAATGAACACGTACCGAATGGCAAACTGGAGCGAGTTTTTTATCACGCAACGACTTCTCCCCCAACTTCAAATGGCGCGAGATTCGGCGTTATTATCCAGTAGCGACCAGCAAATTTTTGATGAGGCGCTTCCTCAAATACAATCCGTTCTTCCAAGCCACTGCACGCCAACACTCATTCACGGTGATTTGTGGTCGGGAAACCTACTTGCTGATGAAAGGGGAGAACCGGTGCTCATTGATCCTGCGGTCTACTACGCCCACCATGAGGCGGAATTCGGGATGACAAGGCTTTTTGGGGGCTTTAGCTCTAGGTTTGATGCAGCATATCAAGAAGTTCACCCATTTGAAGCTGGCGCTGAAGAGCGAATTCCTGCATATACCCTATACCACGTTTTGAATCACTTGAATTTATTTGGCTCAAGCTATTTAGCTTCAGCATTGCAGATTGCAAGAAAGTATCGTTGAATGCCTCTTATTCCTTCACCCACAGACGGAAAAAAACGCTGCTTTGGCAACAAAGCCGGTCAAGAATTCTATGCCGAATACCACGACACAGAGTGGGGGATTCCGGTTTATGAGGATCAGACACTGTTTGAGATGCTTATTCTTGAAGGCGCACAAGCGGGATTAAGCTGGGAAACAGTCTTGAAAAAGCGGGAGGGTTATAGGAACGCCTTTTACCAGTTCGACCCCGCATGGGTTGCGCAAATGAGCGATATGGAACTTGAGGCTCAGCTTCAAAATCCTAACATCATTCGCAACCGATTGAAGGTATTTTCAGCCCGAAAGAATGCCCTTGTTTTTCTGGAAATTCAAAAAGAGCACAGTTCCTTCAGCAATTACCTTTGGGCTTTTGTGGATAACAAGAGTATAATCAACCATTGGGAAGAGTTCAGTCAGCTCCCCGCAAGCACCCCGCTGAGCGACGAAATTTCCAAAAGCCTGAAAAAGCAGGGAATGACGTTTGTAGGTTCCACCATCATTTACGCCTACATGCAGGCCATAGGGCTGGTGAACGATCATTTAGATAATTGTTGGTGTAAGGGTTAAAGTCAAATAATGGCAAAACTTTGCAGCTTATTGATTCCATTGCGGTTATACCAAAAGATTCTAATCTAGTTGTATAATGATTTAGGGATCAGGATAAACAGATTATTAGGCAGATGCGCACTATAAGGAACAAATGCTCCTCGTATCTACTTCGTTAAATTTTGATTATTTACAATTCAATCCTGAGGCTGCCCTCGGCTTGTAAGCAGGGTAATTCTCCGGATTAGGGCACTTGGATGGTTAATGATCTGTCATGATGAACAAGCTCTTACTGATCTTAGATTAGGTGGAGAACCTTTAGTTGGTGAACTTCGTCTGGCTTGACAGCGTTCAATCCCAACAATCACGATTCATTCATGAAACTTGAATCAGCGATTGAACAGTTCATTGAATCACGGCGCCTTCAGCAAGGGGGTTCGAAGCACACGCATTTAGCTTATGCGTCTGATTTGAAAGCATTTAGCAATTACTATTTAAAGTTGGATAAGCGCGAGTATTCTGTTCCTGAGATTACTCCCCTTCATGTGAAAGAATACTTGGCAGCGTTGAGGGATGAACTAGAGTTCTCACCTAAGAGCTTGGCCAGGGTAATGTCCAGCTTGCGGCAGTTTTTTGGCTGGGCAAAGGATCATGGGCAAATAAAAGAATCGCCCATGCTGGGCATCCGGAACCCCAAAATCCCCCAGAAGCTTCCAATCTATTTAGTATCAGACGAGCTTTCAAGGCTCGCTGAAATGGTGGTCTTGGCAAATGATCCACTCGCCAGCCGAGATTATACCATTCTGATGGCGTTTCTCTACACGGGCATGCGCCTTTCTGAGTTACAACAATTGAACTTGAACGACGTTAACTTTAGGGAGCAATTGATCTTGATTCGCCACGGTAAAGGCGACAAAGAGCGGTTTGTACCGATCCATCAAAAGCTTGGTGAATTGCTTACGCAATACCTGCAGGGTACACGCCCGCAGTTTGAACAGTTGCCAGAACATGCGCAGGCTTGGTGGTTTATGCGGAGCGGTAAACGCATGACCGGTCGAGCTATTGGCTATGCGATTGAAAAAATCATGAAGCAAATGGCATTTCCGCCTCACTTTACACCCCACAAATTGCGGCATTCTTTTGCCACACAGCTGCTGCATGAAGGGGCTGATTTGGTTGAAATCAAAAAACTTCTGGGGCACGAAAGCTTAACTACAACCAGCATTTACACGCACACCAATGTTCATCGTTTACATAAGGCCGTAGATAAGCTAATCAACTAACAACACGTCGGCAACGAGGAGGGTATTGTTTCGTATGAAATTTTTTTTATGGTTTTTCGGCATTATCGCTGCCATTATTTTGATCATCGTGGGGCTCTATTTTTACAAAGAAAACGAAGCGGATTTTTCTCGGCGTGTGGCAGACTCACTTCAAGCAACATCCATCGATAAAAATAAGAACGCGCCTCCAACCCCCGTGCCCACTCCCCTGCCCGTTGGCCCTGTAAATTATCCGGAAGTCGTGGGAAACACCGCAATTGCCACGGGAACACGCTCTACCATTCTGGCAAGCCAAGGCAAATTTTTTCAGGTGGAACTTGCCTGGGGTGGTTCAAACGCTGAACTCGGAACAAAATATCTTGAGTCCTTGAACCAACAAAACTTGCTCAAGAATGCAACAATTTTGAAGCCATTGGAATCCGCCCAAAATAATCGCGGGCAAATGCAATATTCCATTCAATATCAAATCGAGTTTAAATAAAAAAACGAGTGATTGATAATTGAACTAACAATCACTCGCTTTCGATTTATGACATTCTCTACTTCGCTGATT
>DAIOTT010000235.1:0-3740 GCA_036751885.1 Candidatus Sumerlaeota bacterium | reverse complement strand
TCACCAGCGGCAACACCAACAGCCCCACGCTGATGCTGGCTGAGAAGGCGGCGCGCTGGATCTTGGCGGGGGTGTGAGGCTGGGCGTTTGTTGTGGCTGGGCTACAGTGCATGTACCCGGAACGCCCCGACGCTGATGTGATGCATCAGGCGGGTGGCAAGGGGAAACAGGGGAGGGGAATTTGGCAACTGTCACGGATGTTGCGCTGATTGGCTGCGTGGAAGCGGCTGGCGGTGGCGCATGAATTCGCCAGATTCAATGACCCAGTTTATTTTGTAGCCTATCTTGGGAATCCTAGGATAGGTATCCGTCTATATCAGATTGGCATTCAAGGAACAGCAATGGCAGATCCCAAAATAAGTCTCAATAAATTAGGCGAATACATGACCGCCACCCCAGCCAGAAGGCGGCGCATAGTTGAAGATCAGATTAATCCAAAAGATTTTATTGCGGCACGTTATACAGATGCTCGTGAAAAAATATCTGATTACATTGCTGGAAATATTGGCGAGCAAGATCTAATCCAAGTAGCCGAAAAATTACGAAATCAATCTTACGACAGTAAGTTTACTGCTCAAGACAAAAGTTTATCAGCTGATGCTATAGATGCTTTCTTGGATGTTTCCGATCAGTTGCCTACTGGTTATAAATTTGAGAAGGTGGTGGCAAGTGATAAATCTACATTAGAAATATCTGGTGTGATGGTCTCTATTAGGCCAGATGTCTATTTGAAAAATGACAACAATGAAGTAGTTGGGGCAATCAAGCTTCATTTTCCAAAATCGAATCCACTCACTACAACTTCAGGTGAATATGTCGCAACCGGATTGCGAACTTTCGTACAAGAAAATACTTCAGATATAATCGACCATAAATTGTGCGTTGTAGTCGATGTTCCTTCATCAAATGTGATTCTGGCACCTAAAGCAGGAAAGAAGCGAATGAATGACATTGAAGCTGCCTGCGAAGAAATTAGTGCTCGATGGAAGATGAAAATAAGCTAACCTAGCAGTTAAAAGCGGATGGCTGATGATCATTCGCTTATTTTGTGGGGATCAACGCGAGATAAATATGGCTCACCATTTGTGCGTTATCAGGATAAAAATATGTCGTATGTTGTTCAAGCAAAAAATGGTTCAGAATTAAATAGATTTTATGAAGATGATTTATTGATTCATGATTGGTATCGTTTCGTATTGTCCTTCCCTCCTCATCTTGTTAAAAACTACTTGGATAAATTCGGTATTGATAATCGGCATTGTGTACTTGATCCATTTTGCGGCACTGGAACGACCCTGGTTGAGTGTAAGAAGCACGGAATTTCGTCTGTTGGGATTGAGGCAAATCCTGTAGTTCATTTAATGGCTGAAACAAAAACGAGATGGTCAATAGATAGTGCTGCTCTTGCTAAACACGCTGAAATCATAGCAAAAGAGGCGCGAGATAGAATTATAAAGTATGGTGATAATTTAAAAACATTAAACGAAGAGCAGGAAAGGCTAATTATTACGGATTCAATAAGTAAAATTCCATTGCATAAAGCCCTTGTGTTATTAGAGGTGATGGATGAGTTTTTTGATGCGCGTTTTAGTAATTTCGAGAAAACTGCTTTTGCTAAGCAGCTTGTTTGTGCATTCAGTAATTTGAGATTTGGGCCTGAAGTTGGGGTAAGTAAAAAGAAAAAGTTGGACGCGGATGTTGTTGATCTTTGGTTGAAGCAAGTTAATGAGATGGCAGAGAATGTTGAATTTTTTAGCAATCAAAAAAATGTACTATCAGTTGTGCATTTGGCTGACTCAAGGAATATTGGAATAAAATTACAAAAAAACAGCATAGATGCGGTAATTACTTCCCCACCGTATCCAAACGAAAAAGATTATTCACGAACTACGAGGCTTGAGTCGGTTTTATTAGGGTTCATGGCTAACAAGAAAGACCTTAGAGCACATAAAGAAGGATTGCTTCGATCAAATACCAGAAATATATATGTCAATGACACAGATGAAAAATGGATTGCAAAAAACGGGCGTATTCTTGAGCTTGCAGATTCAATAGAAAAAAAACGCATAGAGTTAGAGAAAAATTCTGGATTTGAGAAGCTATATCATAAGGTTGTAGTGCATTATTTTGGTGGAATGGCTCGTCATTTAGAAGAGTTGAAGCCGAAATTACGCCCGGGTGCAAAATTGGCCTATGTTGTAGGCGATCAAGCCTCATATTTCAGAATACTAATTCAGACGGGTGAAATATTGGCTGATGTTGCGCGTGATGCTGGCTATGAAGTAATTAATATTGATTTGTTTAGAACACGTCTATCAACTGCGACAAAGGAGCAGCTTCGTGAAGAAGTGGTTCTTTTGCATTGGAAAGGTTAAGGGGGTAATTGTGATTAATAACGGAAAAAATAGGTATGCCCAACTGATTGAGGATATATTTTTTAAGCGGTATAAGGCGGAGGATATACGCGTTGAATTTATTCGTGAAGATATTGAAAAAACTGCAGAGCAGTTGAATATTAAACTTCCTAAGAATCTAGGTGATATCATCTATTCATTTAAGTTTAGAACCTCACTGCCTGATACCGTAAAGGCAACTGCTGAACCAGGGAAGGAGTGGGTAATTAAAAATGTTGGACGTTCTCAGTATGTTTTTGAGCAATTAGCTAACTCTCGCATACTTCCAGATAGCATGCTTATGGCAATCAAAATTCCAGATGCTACCCCTGGGATAGTTGAACGCTATGCCCTAGATGACGAGCAAGCACTTTTAACAAAGCTCAGATATAACCGATTGCTAGATATTTTTACGGGTGCAACATGTTATTCATTACAGAATCACCTGAGAACAACAGTTCCGGGCGTTGGGCAAGTTGAGACGGATGAGGTTTATGTTGGTATTGATAAGCTTGGTCGGCAATTTATTTTTCCTTTGCAGGCAAAGGGCGGAAAGGATGAAATTGGTATTGTTCAAATTGAGCAGGATATTTTGTTGTGCAATCATAAGTATCCGGAGTTAATTTGTCGCGCAATCGCGGCACAGTTTTTAGGTTCAAGTAAAATTGCAATATTTGAATTTACCATACAAAATGGTGAGATAAGAAAAAAGGTGGAGCGACATTATCATCTTGTGGTGCAATCGGATATTTCATCTGAGGAGCTCATTGCGTATAATAATCTGATGGATTGATGATTTAATTAGACGGTGTTGCAATATTTCTTTTTTAAAAAATATTGCTTCTAATAAATCTTGCAAACGAAAGAGCGCAAAACCGCAAACCGCTGAGCTCAAACGCTGTAGCCTAGTTTCAAAAAAATGCATGAACGATTGACTAATCCACAGCAGCTCCCTTGATAACCTATAGGTTTCGGTATGCAGATGACCCAAATCGAACTATTAATGATCCGGCCCTGTGAAGTTTGAAACTTACCGGTGTGAATCCGCTACATATGATCTGTGCCTGAGTTAAAACTTTCAAGGGCAGGAGAAATAGGCAATTCAACTGCCCGATTTGGCAACCCTCCCCAAATGGGCAGAAGAACAGCCGTCCTAGCTTGCCCAACGCCGCCACACCCACCCGGCCCGCCACCCGCAACCCATGCCCCCACCCCTCCTAATCGACCAACCCTCCCTCCAAGGCTTCTGCCCCAGCGCCGATGCCCTGGACACGCTCGCCAGCCAAGCGGATGCTGACGGGCGGGGCGCGGTCAACACCCGGCCCGAGGTGGTGGCGTTCATGCTCG
>DAIOTT010000234.1:0-3770 GCA_036751885.1 Candidatus Sumerlaeota bacterium | reverse complement strand
ACGCGCCAACAGCCGTTCTTTATCCGCCATATAATCCCGCAAATCCAACCGCGACTTTACAATGACGCCGGGAGAAGCTTTCAATTCTTCTGCAATAAGATCAGCCAAAACCAAATTCGCGGTGCCACTTTCGTATCGTGTGCGGCTGGTAAAGCCAGAGCCAACGGTTACTTTGCGGGTTTCCTGTTTGCCGGGTGCCATACGGCCGTCTAACACGGCAATTCGAATAGTGGGCTGGTTCGGCGCCAAGAGTGTGGGCTGTTTTTTTGATCCGCAGCCAACGTTTAAAATTGCGATAATGAATAAAACTAAAAAGGAAAAGCGAAACATGATTTTGGGAAAATCAATCCTATGGGATTTTTCTAATCACCACCAACCGATGGAATTGTGTCAAGGAAAGCCACACAGTTCTGGAAATTGGGGTAAGGGCAATTCGGTGAAATCACCGGATTAACCTTTGCCCTAAGATGAGCGAACTACTCTTGGTGAAACGTTGCTCCGTAGAACTTCATGGAGAATCGTCGACTTTTCGCGTATTGATCATCCTTGGGAATGGAGCCCGGCTCCGAGGGCGATTCAACACTCCCAATTGGTTCGCCTAGGGGAAGAATGAGCGTAATTTCCTCAAGAGGTTTAGTGAGAACAAGGGGAACTTCTACTTCAAAACTCCCGGCAGGAATCGTGAATGATTCGCTCCTTTCCGCCCATTGAACGGTTAATTCAACCTCTTGTCCATCCGCAATGCCAACGGTTTCAGCCGTAAGTTGCATCCGCCAATTACCGCTTGAGAGGGGGTTTAGCGGCCGCAGGCGAAGGGTTTCCGTAAGGCCAAGCCGGTAGGGAGCAAGCTCTGAATCAAGCATTAAACGCCACCAACCATCCTTGGGGTGCAGATTTGTAGGCAGAAGTTGATTTTTACGCGTGTGCAATTGAATGCGGGGAACCCTAGGCTCAAGTGAGTTGAGGCGGCGTTGGTCTTCAGGGGAAATTCCGTTTGCTACAATCATGTACATCCAAGGAGTTTCCAAGCCCGTAACTGTTGTACTTAGGCCCTTTGACTCTGTTGTTAGCGGCGCATTTTTCACCAACGCCTGATCAAGGTACAAGGCTTCGTGGCGATGAAAACTCCAAACGGGGAAGAAGGCTAATTGTAGGTTTTGGGCTTCTTCAGAGGGTGAATTGCGCCATTTGCTGTAGGGCAACACGTTATACTCTTGGTTTAGCTGCGGGAAAAACGGCATCATTTCTTCCGGGTAGAAGTATAGTGGTTCCGTTTTATTCGGCAGCTTCTCTGAATCGGCGGCGGTTTTGAACTCCTGCCAAAGGGAATTGTAGTAGGGGCGGGCATTCCAGGCCCAAACTTGTCCAAAAAGAAACGCTGCACTTAGCGGCGCAGCGGCTAAGCAAACCCACCCGGCGGAAAGCCATTTCTGCTTAGAACAGCCTACCAGCAGCAAACCTAAAGAAATACACCCAATTCCAGAAGTCAGCGCCGGGTAACGCGGAGCGTGAAACACCTCCACCCATTGAAAGCGCGCGAGCAGCCAAAGTATAACAATGTGCCCAACCCAAACAAAAATACCGAATAACCCCAGTACAATATTAAGCCGAAGGGGCTTTTTATACGTCCACCGTTGGCGAATTGCGCCGCTAATCATTAAAATTAGGGGAACAACAAAACAGAGCACCCCCAAAAGCAACGCCCAATTTTCAAGTCCAAAGCCGTACCAAGCTCGGCGCCCAAATACAAACGCTACACCCACGGAACGCACCAAGTTTGCCACCGTGGGATCGGTCATCCAGTTCAAATTCACCTGATCCAGATAATCAGTTTGATGGGAAATTCTCCAAAGCCAAGGCATGAACCCCAGAATAATCAAACTTTGCGAGCAAAAACCGCCCCACAGAAACACCTTTCTACCCTCTGATTTCAATCCCAAGCCTGAAAGCCAGCCTACTCCAAGAAGGGCTAAAGGAATTGCTGCAAGCAAGTGGGCCCAAAGAGCTGCACTACCAATTATAGTGTAGAAAACCCAAAGGCCAACGGCTCGTTCGCCCTCTTTTGCCATCAGCAAACGCCCCATTAGCACGAACAAAATGCCAAGAGCACCAATTTCCCAAGCGTAGTTGCGCATCTCTGTAGCACTATCCATCAGGCTGGGTTGCAAGGCAAACAAGCTGGCAACCGCCGCAGAACCAATTCGACCCGCTAAGGGCTGCAAAAGCCACCAAATCCCCAGCGAGGCAAACAACAGCACCACTAAGCCGGAGGTTCTGCCCACAAGAACATCCGGCGGTTGACCTAAATAGTCATTCAACCAAAACGTTGCCTGCAGAACAAGGTAGTATAATGGCGGGTGTGCATCAAAGCTGGTGCGCTCAATCAGTTCCGCCGTGGAACTTTGCGCCAAACGTAGCGAGAACACTTCATCGCCCCAAAACGTGTTAGGGTCCGACGCGCGGCCCAGCCAAACTATGCTCAGAATGAACAACAGAATAATAAAGGTAACATCTGGCAATAGCCATTTGCGTGAAACGGATTCCGGGCGGCTTTGGGGTGGAGCGTGTGTTGCAGGTGCTGAAGGTTTAGGGTGAAAGCTCATCAGGGGGTGAAGTCAACGATTACCCGTGCGTTTTTGGGGACGAAAAGCCCGGCTTTTTGCCAGTTTTTTAGCCTGCGCTTCACGCTCGCGAAGTTGCTTCAGTTCATCCTTCATACTAAGGTAATTTTCATAACGGGAAACGCTTAAGTCGTCTTCCTCAAGGGCAACAAGAACAGCGCACCCGGGTTCGTGGCGGTGCGTGCAATCTTGAAAGCGGCATTTTTCACTCAAAGACTCAATATCGGCGAAGGTTTCCGCAAGCCCTTCTTCCGTTGATTCATCATCTACCCAAAGTTGCAACTCGCGAACGCCGGGCGAATCAATCAACAAGCCCCCCTTGGGCAAGCGCATCAACTCACGGGTCGTGGTAGTATGCCGGCCGCGGCCGTCTTCCCGAGTTTCGCCTGTTGCCATAATCTCCTGCCCCATCAGGGCATTCACCAAGGTGCTTTTTCCGGCGCCAGATGAGCCAACAAAAACAACTGTATCGTGAGGGGCAATTAATTCGGCCACAAGTTCAACACCGTTCCCTTTCAGAGCCGAAATTGGCAACACCACAATTCCCGGCGAAAGCTCCTGAATTTCTTCCAAGCTTTCCGCAACGTACTCAGCATCTAAAAGATCTGCCTTGTTCAAAATTACAACGGGTTCAATCCCTGTTTCGTAAACAAGAACTAAATACCGCTCCAAACGACGCGGGTTAAAGTCTTCATTCAACCCCATAACAATAAAGGCTTTTGTTACGTTTGCCGCTAATACTTGCGCGCAGGTTTTTGAGCCCTTCACTTTTCGCTGCAAAGCTGTTTTGCGTTTCAAAATCCCCTGAATGCGCCAAAGGGATTCATGTTCACGCTTCTTCACGCCCACCCAATCCCCCACAACGGGGAGTTCAGCCCACGTTACCGCATTGTAGCGAAGCGCCCCTTTAATGCGGGCGGCAATTTCCCCCTCCGGTGTTAGAATCGCATATTGGCCTTTATAGCGAACGGCAATGCGACCGGGCAGAATATCATCCGCCCCATCAAAAAGCTCGGCAAACTCTGCCGCAAGGTCGCCCGCGTAGTGGCCGAATATCAGTCCGAGGCCGAGCTGAAGAACGGCCGCAGCAAGAAGCTCGTCAAACCGGAAAAGGCCAAGATCACCCCCGTCGAGCTGGAACACTACCTC
>DAIOTT010000233.1:0-3798 GCA_036751885.1 Candidatus Sumerlaeota bacterium | reverse complement strand
AACCGGCGTTCGCAACGGCGGGCCTGCGGCAAAAGCAAAGCCTACTCTGCAATTCCGCGACGTTATTACCGCGATTGATGGCACCACCGTTCGCAATTTGGAGCACTTCAATGAATTGGTGGAAAACATCACGCGCGCTGCCCCCTCAGATGAAGAACTTGTGCCTGTGCTCATTGAGTTTGAACGCGACGGGCATACGTTCCTAAGCGCCGCCGAAGTGGGAATCGAGCCCTTGGATGATCCCGCCCGCGAAGTGCAAAAAGCTTGGATCCCCGTGGAAACTCAAGTGCTAACACGCGAGCTCAAACGACGGCTCAACCTAGAGGAATCTGTGCGCGGTGTTCGCGTTACACGGGTCTACGAACCAGATTACCCCCTTGAAGTTGGTGATATTATCACTCAGTTGGATGGTGAAGCCGTGCTAGCGCAGGAGGAATTTGATACCGACGTGTTCCCCGCACTGATCCGCGCTTACAGCCGCCGCGCAAAACCTGATGCCACAATACTGCGTAACAACGAAGAGCAAATCATCACACTTTCCCTCCAAAATTCCCCGCAAAAATCCCGCGAAATGCGCCGCGTTCAGGAAGTTGATTTTGAATACATTCTTCGCGAAGCAACCTTCTACGATCAACAAGATCCAATGCTGAAAAATGCAGAGGTCAACGTTGTGGTTGAATCCGTTACGGATGGCGGTTGGGCTTCCTTGGGGGGCTTGAACGTTGGCGATGTAATCATCAGCATGAACGGAACACGCATCGCCACCTTGGATGAAGCTGAAGCGGAAATGGAAGTCATTCAACAATCGAAACCAAAAACAGTGGTCTTTGTGGTACGCAGAGGCATTCAAACGGTATTTGCGGAAATGGAACCGTTCTGGGATTAAATTGTACGTTCAGCCAAGCACAACCATTTGCGCAAAATATAAGCGCTTCAAACCCAAATAATCTGAACCCGGTATTGTAAACTACAATAACCAACACTACTTTCTTCATTCAAAAAAAGGATCAACCTCTCATGAAACTACTCAAAACACTTTCCGTTGCTGTCATACTCAGCGCCAGCGCCCTCACTGCAACAACAACCTTCGCTGATATTCGCGAAAAAGGCCGGGAAGTTGTACAAAAACACGCCGATGCGCTGATCTCCGTTGAGGTTGTCTCGGAAGCAAAATTCTCATACGGCGGCCAGCAAACGGAACGGGAATCCAAAAACCAAGTAAACGGTATCGCCCTAAACCCTGAAGGGCTTGTGCTTGTTCCCCTTTCGGAGCTTGATCCAGCTTCCCTTGCTGAACGAATCAGCCCGGGTGAAGAAGCGGATTTTACAATCACCATTAAGAGCATTCGGTACATTTTGGCCGATGGCACTGAAGTCCCCGCCAAGCTTGTTCTGAGAGACAATGATCTGGATTTGGCATTTCTTCAACCGGAAGCGGCTCTTGAAAAGCCGATGGCTGCAATCGATTTCTCCGTTGAAGCAACTGCCCCAAAACTACTTGATCCTGTAATGGCGCTTGCCCGTGCGGGCCGTGTGGCAGGGCGTGCACCCTTAGGGATGAGCGGCGAACTGCAAGGGGTGGTTGAAAAGCCCCAAACCTATTACATCCCCAGCTCGGAGCTTGTAAGCTCGGGCTCGGGCGTTCCAATCTTCAACGAAGGGGGCCAAGTGATTGGTGTTGTGCTGATTCGCGTACTCACAGGGGGGAGAAACGTTAGTATGGACGGCGAATCTCCATATCTTTATGTCGTCGTTCCCAACTTAGAAATATTTGACGCCTCAGAACAAATCGAATAAATAATAGAAATGTTGAATTTTTGAATGCAAAACTTGCTTAGTAGTTAAATATCAATATCTGTATTTTTGATTATTTACCGATTCATTTTCCCGATAGGAATTTTCCACATGACTGAAAATATTGCAGTTGTGGACGTAGTTGGGCCCCACATCAGGGCTCAGCAGAACGAATCCATTAAAGAACAACTCCTAAATCATCTTCAAAATGGACAAAATAATCTCGTTTTGAACTTTCAAGGGGTTGAATTCGTAGACAGCTCCTTTCTAGGAATGGTGATTGTCGTACTCAAGCGGGCAACATCTGGGGGCGGCGATATTCGCATTTGCTGCCTCAGCCCCGCCTTGAATACAATCTTCACCATGATGAGATTGAATCGGTTGTTCACCATTTATGATACAGTGGAAGATGCCAAACGATCCTACGATGATTGACTCATCCTACCCCGAACTCATTTATACACTTACAGTGCCTTGTGTTCCTGATTCCTTGGCGGTGTTGGAGGGGTTGTGCGAAAATTACATTTATTCTTCCCATAAAATTACGGAGCAAGCGGCTCTGGTGGTTCGCCTTGCCGTTGCTGAAGCCTGCCGAAATGCCCTTTCCCAGCGCAGCAGCAACGGGGGGCTTTCTGTGGCTTCTCTAACCTTCTTGCGGGAAGGCACTAAAAAATCGGAACAGGATTTAGATAATCTGGTGTTGGAAATCAAAGACCCCGGCCCAGGGCTTCAGGTTGCGGGTAAATACCCACCCTACGCAGAAGAGATGCACGATCAACTGTACGTTTTGCAGGAAATTCTGGGGCAAACTCTCATCGCACGGGTGGATTCTGCCCACGATGTGACCATTTTATGTTTAGACGAAGCTGAAAGCGCGGGGCTGACTCGCCGCGAGCGGATTGATAAAATGAACGATCACGGCCTTGGTTTACTGGCGCTTACGCGAACTTGGAACCGAGTAACGTTTCACTTTTCAACAGAGGGCGGCAATACGGTTCGCCTGAAAAAACCGATCCTTATTAATCCGTAAATCATTTTAGTGCAGTATTATAAAAGTACCTGAAGTTTCAAGCCCGGCTTTTTCTCGTTTAGGTTCACCGGCTAATTCAACTTACCAAATCCCCTTGCTTCCGGCGTTTGAAACGCATTGGCCAAAAGCCTCCAGTGCAGGTGTAAGCGTGGTCCCCGAAGCGTGCTGTACATTCCCGCGGTTTTTACGCGAATCACTTTTCGATTCAGCATTTTCAATAGTCACAAACCAAGCAAGCAGCGGCCTGTTCCATCGATCGCTCAACCAAAACTCATCACTTCTTAGAACGTCGCACTCCAGCTGGTAAGTCCCGGGTTCAAAGCCCTCTGGAACCACAACAGGGAGTTCAAAAACACCGCTTTCACCGGGAGCAATTTCCGTTTCAAGGTGTAGTTTTATCCCCTCCCACTCGGCTGTAACGCCTGCTTTGCTTCGCCAATGTGTTGCAATGTAATCCTGTCGGTTTTTGCCGCCAATACCAGCTGTGCCTACATTCATTACTTTTATGGGAAGCATAAAGCGTTCGCCGCACTTCCACGAAGTGGAAATCACGTTGCGAACGGCGTTTTTATCCGCGGGGGAAAGGTAAGCGGCGAAAGGGACGTTTGTGATGGAGAAATTTAGTTCCAATGAGGAGTTGCTGCGTTCTCCGAACCAAGTAACATTCTCGTGCACAACATCTAATTTAATCTTCACGGGCCCGCTGTAAAGCACGGGGCGCACGGGAATTTGCAGATCAACAGTTTTTCCCTTGTGCGTATCCTCCGGCATCGGCACATGGATTCCCTCGTCCAGCAGCTCGTTTTGATCCGTCAACAACCTGTAACTCAGGCTTACTCGGGCGTCTCGGGTGTTACGATCAATCATTTTATCATCAGCACTTTTCAGCAAATCCTGAAAACTGCTGGTGGTTTCCTGCTTTGTTTTGGTTGAGGGGTTCCAGCCGAACTTACTGGTGTTTTTGATGCTGACAT
>DAIOTT010000232.1:2393-3806 GCA_036751885.1 Candidatus Sumerlaeota bacterium | reverse complement strand
ACCTCAAAATTCAAGTAAAACAATTTTTAAATAAAGCGAACTGTCAAATATAAAATTAGTATTTTTGACCCCTCGAAGAAAATACAGTGTTTTCAGGTTATAAATGCGCCCTTTGCCTCCACCCTTCTCCAACGCTTGACCAGTATTTATCAGCCAGGCACCCTTTACGCTCCAGAGCAATTTTCCACTTCTTTGAATCATTGTTTTCAAAAATTCAAGCCTTCCCCATTCCCATTTAGTGGGAAAAGGCTTGCCGTCCCTAAAATCCCTTTCTAGGCTAATCATCTGAGAGTAAACCAAACCAAAGGTGTTGTAAGCTCTACTGTTACAACAGCATCATTGAATTATGGCTAGATACGAACTGAAAGACGCTGATTATTCCTTCAATGCCTCGTTGGATCCGTTCCTTGTGCTCAAGCGCATGGGGTTCACGGAATCTTCCATCTACCAAGAGGGAAGTATTGTGCGCATTCACTGCCCAATCCACAAGGATTTGGTGCGGAAATCCATGATCATCGATACCGAGGAACGCACCTTTAAATGCCAGTATTCCCAATGCGATGCCTACGAGGGCGGTTTACTGATTGAACTGGTGGCGATGTTCTACGATTGCCAGATTGATGAAGTGGCAAAACACCTGTTTGGTGAGGATGATAAATCCAACGATTTGTTGTTTCGCGGTGAGATGTTCATCAACAAAGGCATGCACGAGGAAGCCCTTCCTTACTTGGAGCAAGCCGTACAACTTGACCCCCGCAACGAGATTACCCGCAGCAAGCTTTCAGCCCTCTACCTTGAGCTGAACCGCAAGGACGACGCCTTTCGCGAGTACATGCTGGCGGCTGAATCCTACGCAGTTAAAGGGGAGCTGGAAAAAACTCTCTCCATCTACAACATCCTGATTATTCTACAGCCGGGTGCCGTTAAGGCCCGCAAAGAACTCTCCTACCTGTTTGCCCGCATGGGGCGGCCTGATGCTGCGGCCGAACAACTAAAGTGGGTTGTGGACTTCTACATGCAGTACGGCCAAGTGCGCGGCGCTCAGGAGGCAATCAACTCCATTCTGGAACTCGATCCTGAAAACGGCATGACATATTACCTTCAAGGTGTGGTTCTGACGCAATCAGGCAAGCGGGGCCCGGCGGGTCAGGCGTTTGAAAAAGGCGCCACGCTGCTGATGAACAGCGGTGAAATTTCCCGCGCGAAAATCTCCTTGGAACAAGCCCAAGAACTGCAGCCCAACAGCCCTAGCCTTCGCGTGTTGAAACAACGCTTGGCCCAGCTGGAAGCCCAGGCCGCTAAGGACGATCAAAAACGCCACGACGACCAAGTGGCCGCTGGGATTGATCCTAACGCTGAGGAAGAAAACTTCATGGATTGGCTCTCTGAGGTGGATGACAAGCTTGGCGTTCC
>DAIOTT010000232.1:0-2383 GCA_036751885.1 Candidatus Sumerlaeota bacterium | reverse complement strand
TGGATATTCCCATTGAGGAGCCTATTGCCAGAGTGGCTACCGGCTCCAACGTCAACGAAACCGCTGAAATCTCCCCAGAGGATCGGCGAGTAGCCCTATGCCTTGGGGACATGCGCAACCTTACGCCCGATCAGCTGGAGAAAATGCGCCAACAACTCATTAGCATGTTCACTGATGTTCGCAAAACCTACGAGGAAGGTCTGCTCTCCGAGTGGGAAATGCGCACCATTAAGGACTTCTACAAGGCCTTCTGTGTTGCCGTTGATCAACACCGCAAAAACCAGGGGATTCGCAGCTAATCCGTTGCTATTGTGCAATCGTTTCAACCATTCCATAAGGGTAGGCAGTTTAGTTCGGTATGAATCACCCAATTTTGGAAGCAGCCGCCGAACAGCGGTTGATCAGTAAAAAACAATACCAACGCATTGCAGATGAACTCCTTGGCGAACCTAACTTGGATGCCGGGCAGCTGCTTCTTTCAAAGCACTACATTACCGATGAACAGTTGTTTGCCCTGCAAAGCCTGATCAATCCCTATGAGGAAATCTCCACCGGGCAGAACCTTGCTGATTCCTACGAAGAAGATCAACAGGATGAGCCTGTTAGCGATGCAGAGAAAGCCATGCGCCTGCTGCAAAGCGAGGACGACAGCCTTGCAGTGGGCGAAGAAGAGCTTAAGCGGATTTACGATGAAGAGCTAAACGCCTCGCGCAAGGATGTTAGCCACCAAAGCGGTCAACACGCAAAGCCGCCTCAAGCTGCTCCTTCTGCGCACAATCAACATGCGCCCACAAAATCAGCGGCCCCAACGGCACAATCAGCAAAACCAGCCTCAGCATCAGCACCCGCTTCGCCAGCGGCGCCCATTGCGCCAATTGCCCCGCCCAAGCCCGTTGTAACCAACGTGGAAGCCCGCGAGGCCCTATCCAAGATTAAAAAGCTCAAGGATTTACTACTGATTGCCCGCAGTTGGGGCGCATCAGACTTACACATCTGCGTGGATAAACCCCCCTTTGTTCGCATGGGCGGTGAAGTTCGCTACATGGAAATGCCCCCCCTTACGGCGGAATTTACCGAGCAACTGAACTTTCAACTCCTTACGCAAGAGCAACGAGAAGTACTGTGTGAAAAACTGAATCTTGACTTCGCCCTTCAGCTGGAGGGCATCGGCAGGCACCGGTGTAACGTATTTCACCAACGTTTAGGTTGGAACGGCGTTTACCGAATCATCCCCAATGTTATCCCCACGATAGACGGCCTTGGCCTTCCGCAAGTGTGCAAGGATTTAACGGATCACCACCAAGGCATGGTGCTGGTCACCGGGCCTAAAGGTTCGGGAAAATCCACCACCGTTGCCGCCATGATTAATTACGTGAATCAGCACCGTGAGGACCACATCATCACCGTGATCCTCGAGAAGGCCGGCGGCAAGAAGATCTCCAAGAAGCAACTCATGAAGAAGGCGTCTCGCGCGATGAGCAGCGTTCAGGCCGCCAGCGCGCCGCCCGTCCCCGCCGCCAGCGTGGAGTCCATCGAGTCGCGCCAGACCGCGCGAATCGCTACCTCGGAGCAATCGCTGGGCAAGCGCAAGTCGCTCCGCTTCCAGCGAACGGGCCAGCCCAAGATCCAGGGCCATGTCTCCAGCAATGGAGATGGTGTCATCGCCGGCCGTGCATTGCCCCACGTTTTGAGGTCGCTTTTCTCCACTGAAACGATGGCCGCCGTTTTGGCCACTAAATGGCTGCGACCCGGCGTATAAGGGTTCTCCCTGCCCCCCATCGCGGTCAAAAACACATTAAACCCCTTGACAGACGACCGATTTGCGGTACCTTATACGTAAGCATCTGTTTACGTTTACAGTAACGCCGATCAAGCAATGACGCAGGCCGCCACACTCACCGATGTCGCCAAAGCCGCAGGCGTGTCCTACGTCACGGTGTCGCGCGTGCTCAACGGGAAGACCGACTACCGTCGGCCGACCTTCGCCAAGCGGGCCGATAAAATCCGCCGCCTCGCGCGGGACATGGGTTACCGCCCCAACGCAGCCGCCCGCGCCACTGTCCGCGGCCGGTTCGACGCCATCGGCCTGATGCTCAGCACCCATCACTCCCGCAGCATCCTCCCCGAATCCATGCTCAACGCCATAGCCGACGCACTGAGCAGCCGGGGCTTGCGCCTGAGTATCGACAAACTGCCCGATGACAAGCTTGTCCAAGAGGGCGTCGTGCCCGACCTGCTCCGCGCCTGGTCCGTCGATGGCCTGCTCATCAACTACAACGCCATCATCCCCGACAAGCTGATTGAGCTCATCGATGCTTACGGCCTGCCGGCGGTCTGGCTCAACAGCAAACAAACCCACGACTGCGTCTACCCCGACGACGAG
>DAIOTT010000231.1:2060-3870 GCA_036751885.1 Candidatus Sumerlaeota bacterium | reverse complement strand
CACGGTGAAGGGGAGTTGCAAATCATCCGCAAGAACCTGATCGTGGCGTTTTCCAATTATTCGTTTGGCGGATTTCACAACGTTCGCGGGATCAAGAACAAACTGCCGTTTGGCAAGTTCACCGATGATTTTTTCGTCGTTCTGGTTGTAGAATACAATGGAAGGGGTAATGCGGCTCCCTTCGGTGTTAGCGATGGTTTCCACACGGTTGTCCTCGATAAACGAGACAACGGAGTTTGTTGTGCCTAGGTCAATGCCGATGGATTTAGCCATGATGTGTTAGGTAATCTTTAGTTTGTCTTTCAATTTATCGAAGAAGCTTTTTTTGCCCCCCGTATCGCCGTTGAGGAAATTAAACCGCTGCTTTGCCGTAATGTTTTCCGGATCCCATTTCAGGATTTCCTCGTAAATCGCTTTTGCCCGGCTCAGCACACCGGCGGACTCATAAATGCCCCCCAAAACCATTTTGAATTCCTGATTGTAGGGATCCATTTCACAAGCACGCTCTGCATGCTCCACTGCTTTGGAGAAGCTGGACTTTATTTTCGTCAACGTTTGCGCATACTTCAAATGGTACTGGGCTTCGCTGTCGGGATCATTCTGAACGGCAACTTCAAAAAAGCCTTTTGCTTCTTTAAAGTTTTGCACCTTGTACAACTGCATTCCACGAACAAAGGCTTTTTGTGCCATTTGTCTTTTTTGGTCGGAAGTATCCACCCGTTGAGTTGTTGATTGAGTGGCTGGTGAGCCGGCAGCGGGGGCGGAAGCACTGGCGGGAACTGATTTAGCGCTGGGCGGTAAACCCTGACCAGAGGAAGGTTTATTCTTGATTTGCGCATCGTACTCTTTGCGCTTTTCTGCATCCTTTAGCGTGTTATACGCTTTGGACATTTGAGCAAGAATATTGGCGTTCTCCGCCGCTTTTTCAGGAGATTCAGCTTTATCCGGGTGCAACTTACGGGCTAACTCGTAATACGCTTTTTTGATTTCACGCTCGGGCGCTTCGCGAGAAACGCCGAGTAATCGATAATAATCTTGATTCATTCAAATCACACTCTTTCACCAATTCCTCAACTCTAAGGCAGTGTTCACGGTTAAAGTTTCTTTGTCAATTGAAGGGCTTAGGAAAGCACCGTATTGCAAGGAAAACCCGCAACCGAACAGTTGATTCAAGAATGCTTTACGCCTTTCCCTTAGTCTTTTTTGTTGATGCCTTACGCGGGGGTTTTTCACTACTCTCAACCGGCGCAGCGGTGGGCGCATTCCCCGCTAAAAATTCCAAGCAGGCTTTCAACATCGCAGGCAAATCCGGCGGCGTGCGAGAGGTAATCAGGTTTCCATCAACCACCACTTCCTGATCAAAATAACGCCCCCCTGCATTGATGCAATCGGTTTTGATTGCGCTAACGCTGGTGAAGGCTCGATCCCGCAAAACATCCGCCTCGCACATCAGCCAAGGGCCGTGACAGATGGAGGTAATCAACTTGCCGGCGGCATTCATCTCGCGAACGAAGCGAACCATTTTGGCATTTCGCCGCATTTTATCCGGAGCATAACCCCCAGGAATTACAACACCCACGTACTCGATTGCCTTTACATTGTTAATTGAGTGGGTGCTAAGCGCTGCGTAGCCGTGTTTGCTGGCGTAAACAACGCCTTTTTCGGGGCCTATAATATCAACCGTGAATCCTGCTTCCCGGAAGCGTAAGATCGGGTACCAAGCCTCCAAATCCTCATAGATGTTTTCAATCAAACAGGCGATTTTTTGGGGCGCGGGTGATTTCTTACTTTTTGCTGCTGCTTTACGGTC
>DAIOTT010000231.1:0-2050 GCA_036751885.1 Candidatus Sumerlaeota bacterium | reverse complement strand
CCATGATAAACTTCCCTTAATTGATTGATTGAAAAATTGATTGATTGCGAGTTTTCACCTTACGGTTTGGCTTGTATGGTAGAAACAATCTATTCAGCAAACTGACTTGAATCCAACCAAAGGGTGTAGGGCCCAGCGTTGCATGAACTTACGTTCATCATGGCACCAAATCGCCCGGTTTCAACCTTTAAGTCAGGAACCTGCAGGGAAATGCATTCAACAAGTTTATCAAATAACGGCGCAGCTAAATTAGGTGCAAGCGCCCCTGTGTAAGAGGGCCTTCTTCCTTTTTTTGTATCGGCGTACAGTGTAAACTGAGAAACAAGTAGAATGCCGCCGCCAACATTCTGCACACTATTATTTGGAATTCCCTTTTCATCATCAAAAATACGCAAGTTGATGAGCTTATCAATCATCTTAGGAAAAACCGCCTCGCAATCCCCTTCACCTAAACCCACAAGCACCAAAAGCCCCTGCTGAATCTGTGACACTAATTGCCCTTCCACCTGAACCGAAGCGTGGGAAACCCGCTGAATTAAAAATCTCATTCTTCTAAATTATGCTCCTTTGTAATGAAGTGGTAATGAGCTATTTTTAGGCAATAACACAACATAACACACGCCCTAACTTCAAGCTTGGCACTTTCGGTGCAATTGGTTTAACCATACATTAGGATGTATTACAACAATGAGTTTACTTACAGCAAAAATCTACAACCTTTTTCCGTTCCCGCAAATAGGGAAATTCCGGGCGGCAATACGCGAACAAGCCTTTCGCTTCCGCATTACGGCCGAAGGAATTGTGTTTGTGATTGTAACTTTAGCCATTGGTATTGCTGCCATGAATACCGGCGCCCAATTGCTGTTCCTTGTGTTCTCCATGATGTGTGCCTTCTGGGTAATCTCGGCCCTTTTGGCTGATGCCAGCATGCGGCGATTGCGCATTCAACGGTTGATTCCCCGGGATATTTCCATGCTAGAGCCCACCACGATTCGCTTTACCATTACAAATACCAAGAAACGCTGGGCAAGCTCCTCCATCCGAATTGTGGATTTTTTAGCCGGCGAAAAAGCCTTGGGGGCAACATTCGCCTCGCAGATTTTGCCCGGCCAAACGGTCGACTGCTCCTACCAAGTGGTTTTTCCCCACCGTGGTACCTACCAACTCCGCACCGTTCATGTGATTTCCCATTACCCGTTCGGCTGGATTAAGCGGGCCTTCCCCCGGCTAATGCCCGCAGAAATCCTTGTTCTGCCGTCCATTCTCCCTGTTTCGCAGTTGTTGGAAACCGCCAAAGTGGACTTAGGGGATTACAGCGCCCTGAAAAAAGGGCGGGGAACCGGGCTTTACGGAACGCGGAAATACGTTCCCGGCGAAAGCGTTCGCGATGTTCACTGGAAGCTTTCCGCCCGCACTAATAGTTTGCTTGTGCGTGAATTTGAGAGCGATGAATACAAGCGTGCCTCTGTGATACTTGACAATCGCCTGCCAGAAAACACTGATCCGGAGCTCCACCAGCGCTTTGAAATGGGCGTTGTACTTGCCGCTTCCCTTGTACAAGAGCTTATACGGCGCAGCTACCAAGTGGAACTTTGCACCGCCACAGGCAAAGTAGGCTTTGATCAACGCCCCAGCCACGTTCAGCGTTGCCGAAGAGCCCTTGCAGGCCTAACAGCAACCGCTGCCACAACCCACCCAGCGCCTACACCCAGCAGCAAAGATTCAGTGGTGTTTCAAATTTCACTCACGGGGAACGATCCCCTTGTTTCCCCCGGCGCCTACCGGATTCTTGTAACGGATTTTCGTGAATCCATGGAGCACGCCATTCAAGCCGCGCCCCGCCCCAACACCGATGCGCCCTTGACCATGGAAAAGCTGGTACTCCCCGGTGGAATTAAGCCAAAAATAGCCTGAGTGATTTACCACGGTGGTTGTTGATTGGGGATTATTCCATGAAAACGGTGAGCGATACCCCGTTTCAAAACCTTTATAACCTTTGGAAGCTAAGGTCAAAATCCCAAACGCGAGGCGCGTAAACTAAGCACTGAAG
>DAIOTT010000230.1:0-3885 GCA_036751885.1 Candidatus Sumerlaeota bacterium | reverse complement strand
GGAATCTGAAGCTGGCACCAAGACTGGTGAGCTTTGTCGCCGTCACGGCATTTGCGACGGGTGGTTTCTGTTTTCGCTGTTTTAATCCACTCAAGAATTCCTCTTCTGGAAGAAGGCGGGAATCGATTGAAGAGTCGTTGTGAACCCGGGTGGTTTTCAAATTCCCGGAGGAGGTCCTCAGGTACTTCTAATCGATCCACATCATCAAGGAAATCCCAAGTGCCATTCTTCTTGGCCTGCTCAATAATTGCCTGTCCCTCTGGCGCAATCAAACCATCTTGAAGGAGTTGCTTTACCCGTTCCTTGTTGACCCTAGACCAATTGCTTTTGGGGTTGCGCGGTGAAATCCTGAGCATCGTTCGCAATTCATCTCGCTTTCTTGGGAGACTATCTACCCACCCATAACACAAGCATTGATCAACAATCTCATCGTAGCTGACGTAGGGGTGCCCGGAATCTTTCTTCCAAGTTACAACCCAAACGCTGGCGCTTGTGGAGTGATTTTGGGATAACCACTCTCGAAGTTCGGCAGCGGATTCTATCGCAATAGATTTTTGTTCTTTAGTCATTTGCTTAACTGTATGTGTATAATAAGCTGTGAAGAGTAGTTGTTGAAGTGAATAGGTTATTGAACCTTTTTACTGAACTTAGGCTGAATCGTTACTCGAACAAATTTCTTCCACATTGGTGATTAATTTACCCATTTTTTTGCGGATCGGTAGTCTTCTCTTATGCCAGATATCATCCTGTTGCCAATTCCAACTTCATGACGCAGAACAAGTCCATCAGAAACGATCTTATTTGCATAGGGCATGATTGCAGTTTCAATAATACTGTACTCGCCGAGATGCTCTTCCAAGGGTGTTGTAAGACTTAAAACTTGGTAGTATTTACCTGATTCAATATTTCTAAGAACGTATCCCTTCTGGTATTTTTTCAAATAAATGAATTTACCATAAACGCCTAGCTTAACTGAGCGGAGAAATTCTTCGCCAACGATTTTCTTTATATCTTCTTCAATGTATTCTATGTTTGCGAAAATTCGGGGTCTTATTGAGACATATGTATGAACATCCTCAGGTTCAACACCGCCGTTTAAGAAACTCATTATAGCTTTGTAATGAACTAAGAATGTGTTGGCCATTTTTTTGTTAATTAGCATGTCATGGTCTCTGAGAGGGGAATCATAACTGTGGGAATTAATGTGCTGGTTACAAGTCATTTCGACCAAACAAAATGCATCAATAGAGACACTTCTATCAGAAAAGCATCAATTCTTTCAGCATCAGTTTTTGTAAAACTCAAGGTCTTGGCCGGCGTAGGGGGCCATGGCATCGACGAGTTGTTGGCGTTTTTCTTCGTTTAGGGTTTGCTGGTTGCGGGCCATGGCGGCGTTTTCGGTGACGTGTGCCACGGTTTCCATTCCGCTGATGAGGCAGGAGACGGGGAGCGACCAAACGTAGGCGAAGACTTGGGCGAGGGACAGGGCGTTGGGGATGGCGGGTTGAACGTTGACGTTTGTGCGTTTCCAGCCGGCGTTGCCGCCCCAGAATCTGCCGTCGGCAACGGTTTTCATGGCGAGCACACCAACGCCGGCGTTCACGCATTTGGGAAGCGCGTTGATGAAGAAGCTATCAAAGTGGGGATCGGCGGGGTTGATGGGCATTTGTGCGGCGGCGAATTTGAGGCCTCGCTTTTCGGCTTCCTGGAGCATTTTGAGGTGGGCTTTCTAGGAGGTGTGGCCGGTGAAGCCGAGGTGCTTGACTTTGCCGCTTTCCTGGGCTGTTTGGAATGCATCCAGCACGCCGTTTTGAATGCGCCGCTCAACGTCTTCGGGGGTATCTAGGGCGTGTAGCTGCCAAAGATCAATGCTTTCAACGTTGAGGCGTTTCAGGGAGGCGTCCAGATCTCTTCGGGCACTGTCCCCGTCCCTTGCCAGGGTTTTGGTCATGATGAAACTGACATCGCGGTACTTGGGCGTCAGGTGTTTACCGTAGCGCGATTCGGAGATTCCGTTGCCGTAGAGAACGGCGGTATCGAAAAAGCGTACGCCTTCTTCGAGGGCTTTTTCAATCATCGCCTGAGCGGTGGCTTCAGGCACGCCGGTTATATGGCCGCCACCAAGACCAAGGTTTGTGACTACGGCGCCTGTGGTTCCCAGTTTGCGCTGGGGCAGGAGGGCGCCCAAACGATCTGTCCCCCCGGTGAGTGTCCCTGCAAGGGCCCCAAGATTAGCGCCTTGGGCGTGGGTAATGTTTGGCAACATTAAACCGGCGGTGCAGCTGGCCAAGGCGAAGAGAAAGTCCCTGCGGTTTACTTGATTGTTCGGTTTGGGTGTGTTGCCGTTTTTGTTGGTCATGGCTGGCTCCGTTGATCTGTTCTCTGAACTATAATGGTGAAATTCATTCGCCTACGTCAATACAGATGGGTGCACCAGACTCGGCACATAAAGCTTATGGGTTGCCAGCAGCTTCTGTGACGCGTGGTTCCCAGTCTTCGGGGGTGCCGTTGCCGGGTGCTTTGGTGCTGAGGAGTTGTTCTAGGCTTTCGCTGAAGGTTGTGAGGGTGTATTGGGCGGATGCGTCTTTACTGTTGGCGGCCGAGACCATAGCTTGGTGGATGATGGGCGCATCGATGTTCGGGGTACCGATTTGGGCGAGCGACTTGGCTGCTTCGCTTGCTTCGAAGTGCTCGGCTTGTGTTACGACTTTTCTGAGTTGGGGTGCATTGTTATGGGCGGCGAGTTGTTTCGTCCAAAGGCGGGCGGTGTGGGTTCCTTGCCAGCGGATGATGTAATCGGCGTCATCCATGAAGCGGGTTTGATAGGCTGCGAATGCTGCGGTTGCTAGAAAAAAGACTATTAGCGCTCCGCCCAATGCCAGTGAACGGCGTTGCTTTATGCCGCCCGCTCGCCAACCCATTAGGAGGCGGTAGAGGATGATAACATGAAGGAGTAGAAAGGGAATTTGCGCAAAGATTAATGCACCCGTTATGGCTAAAATTAACATGGTTCCTAAGGCCCCCAAAAGGGAGCTCGCCAGGGGTTTATTCTCGTTACGAAGGAAGCCAGCCAGCAGCATGTACCAGATGATTGCCAGTACAGACCACCAACCAGCAGCGGGGAAACTTTTATCGACGTGGGCGGCAACGCACACGGTGCAGGCGGCAAGGGGCGCCGTAATACTAAGAAGCACAAAGGCTAATGAGAGAGCAGAATTATGGCGCATGACAGGTGTGAATATACTTATTGATAAACTGAATATATGACGACTATACTTTTATTTTGTTGAGAAAATTGCAACCGCAAAGAATACCCTTAGCAATTTTCACTTGGCATTTATTAAGGTTTTCACGCTATTTGATCATCATAAAGAGTGAAGTTCTTTATTCTGTGAAATTCTCTGAAATAGAGTCTCCGCTTTTTGTTAAGGTGCTGGTTGGCGTTGCGTTGGTTTTATAAGGCGGCGTTGAGGGATGTTGTGCGTTGATTTGAGGTGGACTTTTTCAGAAATTCCAGAAAAGCCCTTATCCCATTCACCACCCGATGTTAAAGCACTCTTAACCTAACATCAGCCCAATGTACGATTTGGGGGTGCGAGGTCTTTTTGGAAGGCACTTCTTCAGTATTCAGTAATAAGTAACAAATAAAGTGGAGTTTACCAGGGACTTTTAGTGTTTTTCTGAATATCGAGGTGTTGGGTTGGGTGCTGTCCGTGGGGTTGCTGCGGTTCGGAGTAGGCTAGGTGGTTCTTGCCCTGTTGCTGTGGGGGGACTTAAAAGGGCAAAGCACGGATCGCGAAGGTTGGATCCGTGCTTTGGAGTTTTTGTTGGGGTTATTTTTTGGGGTGTTGGGTGAGTTAGGCGAGTTTTGCCATGGCATCCACG
>DAIOTT010000229.1:0-3907 GCA_036751885.1 Candidatus Sumerlaeota bacterium | reverse complement strand
GGTGCGGCTTTTTGCACATTGGTTGAAAGCATTAATTCAACCTTTTGAAAGTGACTCTACCCTTCCATGACATCAACTTCCTCTACTGCCTCCGATACACCCCATGTAACCGAGCCTGAAATCCCTACCACCAAGGCCACACTGGTGCTTGAAGATGGCAGCGAATTTCACGGAATCTCCTTTGGGGCCGATCGCAATGTTTCGGGTGAAGTTGTATTCAGCACGGGGATGGTCGGTTATCCGGAAGCCCTCACGGACCCAAGTTTCTACGGGCAATTGCTTACTTTAACCTTCCCCTTGGTGGGCAATTACGGCGTTCCGAACAACGAAGACCACGAACATTTGGCCGATTTTTTTGAGTCCAGCCGCGTGCAAATTGCCGGCTTGTTAGTGAGCGATTATTCCGTGCATCACCACCATTGGCAATCCTTTCAAAGCCTTGCCAACTGGCTGAAAAAATCCGGTGTGCCGGGGATAATGGGGCTGGATACTCGCGCAATCACTAAGCGCCTGCGAGAAAAGGGCGCCATGCTGGGGAAAATCGTGTTTGAAGGCCAAGCGGATGTTCCCTACTACGATCCCAATAGCGATCAACTTCTGGAGAAAGTCAGCATCACCGAAAAAATCGTGTACGGCACGGGCGATAAAACAATCGCCCTCTTGGATTGCGGCTGTAAGGAGAGCATTGCCCACAACATCAGCGCTAAGGGCTTCCGCGTGATTCGCTTGCCGTGGAATACAGATCTCAAGGCCGAGCAATACGATGCACTCCTCATCTCCAGCGGCCCCGGGGATCCGCGCCTGTGCAACCAAGTGATCCACCAAATCCGCAACACCATCCGGGAGGACAAGCCAATCCTTGGCATCTGCCTTGGGCACCAAATGCTGGGCCTCGCCGCCGGCGGGCAAACCTACAAGCTCAAATACGGTCACCGCAGCCAAAACCAACCCGTTCGCGATGAGCAAACAGGCAAGTGCTACATCACCAGTCAAAACCACGGCTACGCAGTGGATGCCGATACCCTGCCCAGCGATTGGAAAGCTTGGTTCACCAACTTGAACGACGGTACAAACGAGGGCATCAAGCACATCAGCAAGCCCATTCGCAGCACCCAATTCCACCCCGAAGCCAACCCCGGCCCCGTGGATACACAGTACCTATTTGAGGACTTTCTGCGCGATGTAGGGCGGGTTTCCTAAGCACTTCCAAGAAGTTGAAGATTACCATTATGTATATTGATATTGAGTCTGAATTCTTTGGCATCATCAATACACTAAACAATGCCTCCATTGAATACGCTTTGTGTGGAGGCTTTGCGGTTATTTTTCATGGCTATCCTCGTTCTACTAAGGATATTGATCTACTTATCCGCCATAATGATCTTGAGAAAGTCAAAAATGTTTTAGCCGCCGAATGTGGCTTCATTCTCTCCTCTGGCGTTATTCCATTTCATATAGGCAAGCCGACCGCCCATGAAATTTTCCGAATTGCAAAAGCCGATGGGGAAGATTTGCTCATGGTTGATTTGCTACTTGTTGCTCCGGTTTATGAATCGGTCTGGAACTCGCGTGAAAAAAAGATGATTAATCAAATTTCTGTATCAATTGTTTCAAAAGAACAACTGATCGAAATGAAGCGATTAGCAGGACGCCCTCGCGATTTGGATGATATTGAAAAATTGGAGCGATTGAAATGAATCCGAACAACATCAACTGGCTTTCAAAGGATCAGTCCCGGGGTATTTCTAGCGATATGAGTCCAGAGGCCATCCTCAAGCGCCTTAGAATCGCCATCATGCTGAGAAACGCATCAATGAATCTTGCACGAGCAGCGGGTTATGATCCTTTTGAAGAAGAACGCAAAACTTTTAACCTACCACCAATCCAACACTCATGACTCCCAATCCTAAACTCCAAGCCCTACTTGCTGGGGCCCTTATTGGCGATGCTCTTGGCGCCCCAATCAACGGTTTAAAGGCCGGCCACATTGGGCAACTCGTTCCCGGTGAGTGGTACGATGATTACCTGAAGCCAGAGGACGCGATTCTTCAGCCTGAAAAACCCAACCGCAACGCTCTTCCCGGGTTGCACACAATTCTAGGCACAACCTTACTTGCCTACACCGGGCACCGAACGGATCAATCCACGCTTCAGCATGCAAGCTGCCGCGGCGCTAAAGCCTTAGTAGATCTTGCGGAGCTCCCCTCACCCACGCCCACCCTCGAACCCTTGCCGCACCTAACGGGCGTGCTACGCAAACCCGGCAAACCGTTGAAGGAATCCCTCACCCGCTGGGGGGCCGAATACCCTTGGGAACCAGCGGATCACCTGACGAAAAATCAACCCAGCGAAGGCGCATCACCCTGTTTTGCGGCCTTAGCCTTTTTGCTGAACCCCGACCTCAGCGATCCAGAAGTTCCCGTTGCGGACAACGACCTTGCCCATGGTTTGCTACTTGGCCGCTTTACGCACCTGCGGGAAAGTACCCTAGTTGCCTGCGCCGTAGTGGTGGAAGCAGCTCGCCTTCTGCTTGCGTGCGAGGAACCCAAAAAGCTGAACGGCAAAGCCCTGGCAGAGCAACTTCACACGTTTGCCCGCACCACGGAAGACCACCTACGCGACAGCGAGCTTCCCAACCTTTGGAGTGTACTGGGCTGGGGCTTTCCCGTGCAGCGCTTCAGCGAATGCCTTTCGCCAATCGCCTCCCTGTTAGAGGTGGAAGACCTTGGCCTGATTGAAAAAACCCTCATCAAGCAAGCCAGCGAATTCTCCCCTGATCGCGGCGTAACGCACGTGCAACACGGTTTTGCCCCGGTACTTATTCCCTGGGTACTTTACAAAGCCTTAGGGAACAGTTCCCACAGCGCCGCCGTGGAAGACGCCCTAAACCGAGGCGGTGAAGCCAGCCTTGCTGCCGGCCTGATTGGCGCCCTGCTTGGCGCCCGCTACGGCATGGAGCACATCCGCGAAGAGTGGGTGAGCGGCCTGCTGATTTGGCCCCAAGCCTTAGCTTTTCTTGAAAACCCCGGCGAAAACAGCGAACAAGATTGGCTAAGCACCGAGCAACGCCTTACGGAAAAAGAAGAAGCCTTCCGCAAGCCAATCTACGAACGGGCCCACAAAAACGCCCCCCAAGCCATGAAGCCGAAAAAAGACAAAAAGCCCGCCCCCGTAGCCGATACAACCCGCCACAGCGACAAACTCCCCTTCGCCCCGCCCCCAGAAGCATGGCTCGGCACCGAAGCCGAAGCTGAACTCGCCCCCTGGGAAAAACAACGCCTCAAAGCCGAGCGCGGCAAAAAACGCATCGATTGGAAAGAAGACCGCCGCCAACAACAGCGCGATCTAGCAGAAAAACAAGCCAAGCAAAATCAAGATGATTCGGATTGATCGAAATACCTAATGCCAGCAAAAATTTCCTAGAGTCATACTTCTCGTAAGTATGTGGAATAGTAGTTCACGCCTTTGCGTGAAAAATAGTGAGCGATTGACCACTGATGAACACCGATACACAGATTATTGCGATCAGCTTTTCGACTGAAGATCCGTGCTTATCCGTGTAATCCGTGATGAATTATTTTCGTTTTACGTACTTCCGAACCGCTTATACGTCTTTAACCGTATCTTCATCTTCAGAAGCTTCATCCTCAACGGGGCGATTCGCTAACTGCCGGTTGGACTCTTGAATCAGCTCCTCAATGTGTTGGGCGTTTTCCTGCATTTCATCGTAAAAGAATTTCAAATCAGGCGTGTACCTCAGTTGCATATTCTGCGCAACTTGCGACCGCATAAAGCCCGTTGCCTTTTCAAGCACGTCAAGGGTTTCATCAATCGCTTCTTCCTCATCGGGAATTTGAGTAAAGTAGATTTTCGCATAATGAAGATCAGGGCTTACCTTTACGTCGGT
>DAIOTT010000228.1:0-4035 GCA_036751885.1 Candidatus Sumerlaeota bacterium | reverse complement strand
GGTGAATAGAACGATCGTTGTTGCCAAGCCCAATTCATCGAAAAACAAACGCACACATAGCAAAAATGCGCTTAGGGCAAAAAGCATGATGCTGAGGGGTGCAAAAACCTTCAGGGGATTGAACGCCATTGAAAGACGCAGAACCAGCAGTGAAAAGCCAAAGAAGTCTTTTACGGGGCTGATTTTGGAACTGCCCACCCGGGTGCGGTAGCGGATTGGCCGGTACGCTAGGGAATGCCCTTCGCACGCGAGGAGCATTGTAATGGTGGAGGTGAATGAAAACCCCTCCGGCAGCATTCTGGAAAACCGCAAAGCATCCTGCTTACGGAAGATCCGCAGTCCGCTGTTTAGGTCTTCTATTTTGGTAGCAGATAAATAACTGGCAAACCAGTTCAGAAAGTATTTAGCCGGCCGGCGAATCAGGGGTTGTTGGGCTAAAGGGCGTTTGCCAATTGCCATGCGGTTTCCCTCAACGATTAATTCTAGCAAAGGCGGCAGTGCTGAAAGCGGGTAAGTAAGATCTGCATCGCAAATGGCAATGAGTTCTGTACTCGCTTGAGCAATTCCTGATTTAAGCGCAGCGCCGTACCCACGGTTCCGGCTGTGGCGAACCAGCTTCACCTGCTCGTTGCAATAGGCTTCAATCAGCTCTGAGGAGCGGTCCCGGGAACCGTCGTCCACAAAGACCAAGAATAAACCCTCAGGGATTTTTTTCTTAAGGCTTTCCAGTTCAAGAAAAAAGGGGGGGAGCGCTTTTTCCTCGTTGTAAATGGGAACTACAAGGGTCAACGCTGGTTTTTGCGGCGGTGTATCGGGGAAATTCATAAAAGCTAACGAGCCAGTATTTAGGAGTAAAGTGGTACGCTGAGTAATCTTTTGTAGGTTGGGCCCTCTTGACTCAAGCAACTTTCCACTAATTCAATTGTACGTATATTCCAATTTGTAACAAGTTTACCTTGGTAGGATTTCAACACGGATAGAAACGCCCCGGTTCCCCGCAGGGAGGGGAAGCGCGCTAATGTTAGGTGGGGGGTGAAATGATGGTCTGGAAGTGAGCAACCCAATTTAAGCAGATTTTGCTTTAGAGTTGTATGAAGATGAACCAACTTTTTTTCGTGGTTTTGCACCGCCGTCCAAAGAACGGTTGGGGCTTTTGAATGGGGAAAACACCCTGTACCACGAATGGAAGCTGAAATGGGGCTTTTTTCAGGGATTTCCTGCAGAACACCACGAATGTTTGCTTCTAAGGTGGGGGAGCATTCCCCTAAAAAATGGTAAGTTAAATGAATTTTTTCAATGGGAATCCATTTTGCTGCAACGGGAGTAAAATGGGCGGCTTTCTTTAAAGCACTTTGAAAATCCTCAAGTTTTTCTAACACCAACGGATCAGGCCAAGAGGCGATAAAAAGCCTTTTGCCTACATTTTGGGGTGAATACTGGTTTGTTTGAATCGTCATGATGGGGGTTCTTTTATATTGAGCAAACGGGGCTTGACAATTTTAGGGATCGAGCGTTTTGTACTTTGAATTCAACGAAAGCGAATTCGTTTTTGGGTGATTTTTCGGGGTATAGGCTGTTCAATACAAGCCCAAAGTTTTTCGCCGAAAGAAAACTCAACTGGAGGTCAATACGATCATGGAAACAGTGAACTTGGAAATTGAACTGACAATAAAAAACTCACAAGGTTTACACGCCCGCCCAGCAGCGCAGTTTGTTCGTATTGCCGGCCGTTACGAGGATTGTAATCTTACCGTTAGTAAGGACGAACTGGCCGTGAATGGAAAAAGCATTATGGGGATGATGATGCTTCAAGCAGGGCCGGGTTCCACAATCAAAATCGTGATTGAAGGCGAAGGCGCTGAAGATTTGAGCCAAGAACTAAAGGAATTGGTTGAATCAGGGTTTGGCGAATCCTAATATTTGCCTCTTTTGAAGAAATTGTGATCCAATTGTGTACGCCTTCCTATAAGTTATAAGGCAAGCAAGATGATCCATTGCTAGTACGTGTAGCACGTAGGTACTACGCGCAAATTTGTAAGGGAAGAAAGAAGTCAACAAAGGTTACCTATGAGCGGTAGAGGTACATTTTTCTTTGAAGGAATAGCAGTTTCCGAAGGCATTGTTATGGGCCCCGCCTATGTCATGGATGTTGGGTATGATTCTGCAAACCGCTACACGGTTGACGATCTTGATATTAACACCGAGGTAGGCCGGTTTCAAAAAGCCGTTCAGCTTGCCAAAGAAGAAATCAAAACAATCAAGCAGCAAGTGGAAGAAAAAATTGATAAGCAACAGGCAGCCATTTTTGATGCGCACCTGATGATGCTTGAAGACCCCTACATTATAGAGCGCACGGAAAAGCGAATTCGCGATGAGCAGCGCAATGCTGAAAGCGTGCTTTGGGATGTAACACTGGAATTAGGCGAACAAATGCGCGCCCTTGGCGATGAATACTTCAGCGAGCGAAACCACGATTTGTACGATATTTCTCGCCGAGTGATTAAGTTCTTAACGCAAATTGACCGCGCCCATTCCCCCGCACAACACCCGGATGGTTCCATTGTGGTTGCACAATCCCTTGGCCCCGCGGAAACAGCCCAACTTTCACGAGAGCATATTCTGGGCTTTTGCACAGATGAAGGGGGGCATACAAGCCACACCACAATTATGGCAAAAGCCCTTGGCATTCCTGCATTGGTTGGCATCGAGAAAATCACCAAGTTCATCCGCAACGGCGATATGATTATTCTGGATGGAAACGAAGGACGCTTGATCCTAAATCCAACCAACGCGCAGCTTGCCTCATACCGTAAGAAAGCCGATGCATTCAATGCAAAACGCCAAATGCTGCTGGAAATGTGCACCCTGCCCGCCAACACCAAGGATGGTGTTCATGTGGATGTATACGCGAACTTGGAAATTCCGGAAGAGCTAGAATCAAAGGTTTTGCAATACGCCGAGGGCATTGGTTTGTTTCGCACGGAATTCATGTATTTAGATAAAGAAGTACTCCCCGGCCTTGTTGACCACGAGAAAGCCTACAATCAGGTGTTGGACTACTTTGGCGAACGCCCGGTAACAATGCGCACAATCGATTTAGGGGGCGATAAACTTCCCGGCGGTCAAGCTTACAACGACGAGCAAAACCCTTTCATGGGAACCCGGGCAATTCGCCTTTGCTACCAGCAACCGGAAATCCTACGCTGCCAACTGCGCTCCATGCTGCGCGCTGCATCAGGGCGGGAAATCAGCATTATGATTCCCATGATCAGCGGGTTGGAGGAATTTCGCTATTGCCGAAGTATGGTAAACTCAATCTCAGATAAATTAGCGATTGAAGGAGTTCCGCTCCCGTTGTCCGTAAAATTAGGTGCAATGATTGAAGTCCCTTCCGCCGCGTTGCAAGCCCACCAACTTGCCAAAGAAGTTGATTTTTTCTCCATAGGCACCAACGATCTAGTGCAATACACCCTTGCCGTGGATCGGGTGAACAAGGCCGTTGCGAACTTGTACCGTCAAACCCACCCCGCCGTGCTGAAACTCATCAAGCTAACCGTTGATGCAGGCAAAGAAGCAGGAATACCCGTCAGTGTTTGCGGGGAAATGGCGGGCGATATTCGCACGGCTGCCCTGTTAGTTGGCCTGGGGATTCGTGTACTCAGCATGAGTCCCCATTCCATGGGGAAAATTAAACAGGTACTTCGCTCCACAAACTTTTGTGATTTAGAAAAAATGGCAAAAGATGCGCTTGAATGTTCCACGCCGGATGATGTGGATCAGCGAATTGACGATTTCTTTGCTCTTCATTTTGATCACGATCTGCTCACACCCTTGCCCCATGCTTTACAATAAGGAATTAATTTCACCATTATGATCTTCTCCAAATCACCCGTTCCAGAATTTACACCTTTCCTTGAAGGCTCCGCTGCCACAGAATCATTTGTCAGCGCCCTTCAAACCTTTCACGAAACCGGCAAACCCGATGGTGTAATTATTTCCTCAAATCCCGGCGCGCCGGCGGTTAAAGTTGCTCGG
>DAIOTT010000227.1:0-4064 GCA_036751885.1 Candidatus Sumerlaeota bacterium | reverse complement strand
GAATCCCACAACCTAAAAAAACGCCGACAACGCCAGCAGCATCGCGAGGTCAAAATGCAACTCCCCGAAGAACAACACACGCCCGATAGCAGTAGTATTGATCTGCTTACTCTACAGGAAATCAAACAGCTCGTTCAAAAAGAAACCAGCACCCTAAGCGATGAACTTCGCGTCCCCCTGCAACTACACTATTTCAATGGCCTAACCCAACGTGAAATCGCCGAAGCGCTCGATGTGTCCCTCGGCACCGTGAACACAAGAATACACCGCGCCTTTCAAATTCTAACCCACGCTTCAAGCACTTGGGCTTGCAAGAGCCTAATCAATTATTCCCTGCGTTGCTCCCCTTATCTGTGCTGTTAGTTCCACCCTCAAATTTATCTGCCCATATGGTCTGCAGTGCTGCAATAGCCTCAACCTCAACCAGTGGGGGAGCATCGGTGGGCGGCGTCGCTTGGGGAGCAAAAAGCGCAATCGCTATTTGCCTTGTGATCGTCTCTGTGATATTAACTCTCACCATCAACACCATGTTCGCAACGCCAAAGCAAACCGCCGAATTGCAGCAGCCTGTCCCTCAGGAAACCATCGCGTTGCCAACAGTACAAAGTACTACCGCAATTCCAATCAATTCCGTCGTTACAAGTTCACCAGCTCTTCCGGTGCCTAAAGTTGAAGCTATAAATTCTGAGGTTGTTACAGAGCTTGAAGTTCAAGATCCTGTGGTAATTTCAGCAACATTTTTGGACTACAATACACAACAACCAGTAGAAAATTTAATCGTCCGTATTTATGAGAAAATACATGAAAGCGCAAACGCACCTCGCAACCAAGAACCCGTTCAAGTTTATGAAACAGGCCCATCAAATCAACTTGATATTCGTGGATTGAAAACAGGAATTTATTTTCTTCGCGCATGGAGCGAAACCCACCAAACGTTCGACGATGAAGCAAACCACTATGAGGAGCTTATCGTTGTAGCAGATCAACAACCAAAGCAGCACACCTTCACCGTATTTGCAGGCAACACGTTGGCAGGAATTGTGACCGATGAATTCACGGGCGAGCCGCTTCCTAGTGTGAAAATTAAATCCCGGAAAATTGGCATCAAGCCCCAACACGATGAACCAGAGTTTGTAGAAACAATTACCGATGAAAACGGTTTCTATCCTCTTCCTCATGTTTACGGAATTGTGAGTGTATATTTTGTCAAATCGCCAACTGGAGAAAATAAGGTTCCATTAGCAAATGGGAAAATGAACATGAAGATTGTCCAGCCCAATATCAGAGTTGAAAAAGACGGCTACACAGAGCGTCGTTCTCTAATAGTTCATCGCTCGCCCACGGAATTACAACTCACTCGCAATCAACCAATTTTCCCGTTGAGTTTTCAAATGCGCCCAACTGTTCAATACCAGTTCAGCGCGGTGGATGAACAAGGTAATATCATCCCAAAAGCCTCGGCAAAAATATTTGAATCAAAAGGTGGTTTTGGTATCGCAAGTAACGATATGACTTCTGCTGTAAATGGAATCATCACCCTTTCTCTTCCCGTTGAAAATCGGGTAAACTTATTTGTCACTGCCGATGGATATGAAACTCTCACGACATCGCATATTGAAACGACTGATCAAAATCCCCCGTTTCAATCCTACGAACTAACAAAAACTGAGAACCTTCAAGTGACCGTTCGCGTTGTTGATCGTGCAAACAAACCGGTAGGCGTGAAATTGAATTTTCTTCACGGAACAATCGGCGAACAAAACTCCAGCTACAAAACGATTGGTGAAGGAGAAAGCAACTCATATACAGGTTTATATACTCACACGTTTGAGAAGAGTAGCGTCTTTGAAAGTGAAACAGTTTACGTTCAACTTCTTGAAAGCGAAAGACTCATTACCCAAAGAGTCAGTGTCACTCTTCAACAAGCTCGTGAAAACGAAACGATTGAAATTACATACGATAATTCCGCTTCATCTGAAAAGTATTGGTCTGCCGGAAAAATAGTCGGAATGGATGGCTTACCGTTGGCCGGTGCAGTCGTGTTTGATCCTCACGGGTTCAATTCCGCTACAGCAATCACTAATGCCGAAGGGCGGTATCTTCTTGAAGGCATTAGTAGCCTTGTTACAGGGCTTTATGTACGTCACGATGAACTTGGCTTTTCTAAAATTCAAAACATAGAGCGAAATGGCTCCTACAACGATCTTGATTGGAGCGAAGCAAATGCTATTGTGGCATTCGAAGTAATCAATTATAAAACAAAGCAACCGATTCATCACGCACAATGTGAAGCGATTGAAGATTTTTCGCAAAACATCATACAAGATGACAAACGGCCAAACATATTTTTCGCTGAAGAATATAAACTGCAAAACGTTATGGTCTTCATCTCAGCTGAAGGTTACAAAAGCCAATCAGTAAACGTTGGATTACATGAGAGTGACAGGTATATTCCCCAGCTTGTAGAACTTGTGGCGGATGATTCCAATACCAATCAATAAACCATCCAAAGCGCTTTCAATCCCTGAGCTTGAGAACCCGCGAACGTCATTTGAAACTGAAAATTTCCCGTGCCGCTCAGTTCTACCATGTGAATCATTGCTTGGTTGCGCGGGGAATTACCGGTACCATCTGAAGCGGCTGCATTATAGGAAGCGTTGTTGGAATCACCATCTTCATAGCGAACGCGAACAAACTGATTCGTCGCTGTATTTTCCAGCACCAACTCCTGCCCATCATCGGAAAAATCTAAGGTAGTTTGCCCGGTCTCTAAAAGATTATTCAAGTCCGGTGCAAGCCCAAGGCGCACGTATAATTCTGAAACATTGCCGCTTACTGCATACGCCGCTGTAAAAGTAGAATCGCCCGGCAGCAGGGTAATTGTTTTTTGTATGTTGCCATCTGGCGAAGTTATTTGCCAACCATTAGGAACCGGGGTAAACGTGTAAATGTCGTTCACGTAATCACGGTCGGGGCCAACAGCATACCAATCTACAAAGCTTGATAAACGCCGACCGCCATTTGTTGCAACTTCGGTTTCATCGTCGGTATCAGGAAAGCCCAGCAGGTTGCTCAGCAGTGACACGGCAGTACCATCCGCCGGATTTTTGGCGAATCCCGCAATGGCTTTTCCGCCGTCGTTTTCAAATACAAGCAACACGTTTTCGTTGAACAACAAATATTCCTGCTCCCCATCGTGATCAACATCTTTCGCCTGTGTCACTGTTGTGGTCGGATTGCTTTTAGCCCACGCTGCAGCTTCAGCAAACACACCTCCGCTTCGTCTAAGATTCAGGAATTGCTGCTCCTTGGCAAAAGCGGCAATATTATCGAATGTATTATCAGGAATGCAATATGTGCCATCTGGGCAACGTTCGCCGTTGTCCTCATCGTGCCAAGCCGTTTCAAACGTAGCGGTAGAATAACTCAAGCGCCCCAACCGCGATTCAATCTCACTTGTGCCTACAAACGTTTGCTGAAAAACATCCTGAGCAATCGTGCCGGGCCCTTTGAAAACTGCTTGGCCGTTGCTGGGATTATAGGTTGTAAGGGCGCCAAATCGTTTTGTAGTGCGCGTGTTTAAATCCTTGCGAATAAAGGGTCGGTAGCCGTCGAAGTCCTCTTCTAAGTCTGAGCCCTGATACCAATTCTCATAACTTCCCTCCGTTGCATGGTCCAGAAAGTCGTACGTTTCAAACGGCAGATTTATGTCTGTCCCTTGGTCAATTGGCGTCCACTCAAAGCCAGCAACTTGTTCCAGATCTACCATTTGAATCCACGGGTGGTTTGCCAGCCAGCGAATGTTCGTATTAAAATTATCGGGGTTGTCTGTCCCTAAGTTAAAGCTCAAAAACGAACGCCCAGCGTAGGCTTCCCAATCGTCGAACACCACAATCAGCTGTTCTTGGTCTTCCGCCAACGCAAGCTCCAGCAATTCGCTGCGCGTATCAATCCACAATCCGCCGTCGGTATTCGCAAACTTAAACCGATCTGGTTCATCGTTAATCATAAAGCTATTTACGCCGTTGATTCGGTGAATCTTATAGCCCTGTGCAACTTCATTC
>DAIOTT010000226.1:0-4208 GCA_036751885.1 Candidatus Sumerlaeota bacterium | reverse complement strand
ATTATAAGATTAAATACCATGTGCTTCTCATTTAAGTAATAATATTTTCACTTACTTTTATACTTTTTATTAGGGATCACAACTACTCTAAGAGTGCAAATTTATAAAAGAAGATAGGATTACTGATCTCTGATTATACCTTTACTATGTCTAAAGGAAATGATCTAAGTGGTATCAGAAAAGAGCTTGAACTGTTATCTATAGATGATGAAAAATTCTTCTTAAAAAAACGGAAACTGAAATATTTTTAGTATATTTTGAATCTGAAAAAGTCTATGATATGGATTATAATATTGCCCAAATAAATGGACTATATTATGTAAAAAATAACATTATAGATGACATGGTATTCGTATACAGCAATCAGACTGAAAAGGTCAAGAAACTGTATAATTAGAGACCTTTGGATTGCTAGCACATTAAATATTATACATTTCCATCTTATTCGATTGCCAGATAATTTTTATATCCTAAATACAGTTCTATTTTTCATGAGGTTTTTTGAGCAATTTGATAATACCGTTTTGAAGAAGACAAAATCCGTTAGATCATCAGCACAAACTGATCGACCGCACATCGCAAAACGATCTTGAGGAGTACGCCTACGACCCCGTTGGCAACCGGACGCTCTTCAAGCGCAACGGCTCAGACGATCAAACAACGTTCGTGTACAACGATCAGGATCAGCTGCTGAGCTACCTCGACGTGGCGACGAACGAAACAGTTTCATTCACCTACAACACAGACGGCGACCTGATTGAGCGTCTGCAACCGGGCGTGGAAAAAGCCGTTTACGGGTACGATCATTTTGGTCGTTTGATAACCGTGTCCCTCGACGCCCGGGCCGATGGCTCGGTAGAGAAGGAAATCGTTTATACGCTCGACGCGCAGTGCCGCCGGGTGGCGAGGGCGGGGGCTTTTTTTGGGTTGCTGTTATTCTAGGTGTTGGGTTTGTTGATGCCAGCGGGTAATGCATGGATCGCGGTGCTTGTTGTTGCGCATCATTAAAGGGTATTTTTACCCAACTCACTTATTTAGCGTCGTTTCTCTTGTGATAAAGGCTTGTTTTGGTCAGTTGCTTTGGTGAATATGATTGGGATTCAAATCAGCCGTGGTTGTTTGAATTTCCACCGAATCATGAATGTTAGAAGGCCAAAACCACCATGAAGCATTTATTCACGAAATTAATTTATGCAAGCGCATTCTTGTGCGCGGTTAACCTAGCTTTTGCGCAGCAAAATGAAACAAAGCTTGCATCAGCTCCAACTAGTCAATCAAGTTCTCAGCCTAGCAGCCAGCCGAATGTTCAGCCCACTAGTCGGCCCGCACTCATTGCTTCTAAGCCTTTGGGAGTTGATTCAAAACATGAAACTCCTGAACCAGAAAAAATTACTCCTAAAGATATTAGCAGCATTTCAAATGTTGATAAAAAGCTGATCGGTATTAGGGGGTACGATCCGGTATCGTACTTCGATAGAAAGCCCACGAAGGGTAATGCCAATCACAGTGCAATTCATCAAGGGATTACCTACCGATTTGCGAGTAAAGCAAATCAAGATAAGTTTAATGCCAACCCCGATCAGTACGCCCCGGCTTACGGCGGTTGGTGCGCCTATGCAATGGTCGACGGTGAAAAAGTTGATGTTGATCCGAAGACCTACAAAATTGTGGAGGGTAAACTTCTGTTATTCTACAATGGTTTGTTTGGCAATACGTTGAAAAAATGGAACGAGAAAAGTGAAACGGATCAACTGCGTTCCGCCAAAAGCGAGTGGGGTAAGATTCTTCTGAAAGCACCTCAGCCATAAGGCAAATTTTGAACAACTTAGTTTGTGTTATGTTACTTCTTGTGGTCTGATTTTGACAGGATATTTTGTGATGTATATTGTCAGTAAATATTTTCGGATTTTTTGGGAATTTATTCAGCATAGTTGTTACAAGTTGTTTTAAATAAAATCACCGGTAAGCTTTGATAGGTATTATTTCTTAATGAACAAACAACACATTAGGCCCGAATTCTCGGAGCCAATTTTGATTGGGTGCGCTGATGTATTACGGCAATGCGCTCAAGTGCTATCGGTGATTACTGCTGAACATTACAGAACAGCCCCCGTGGGGCATTCTTCCATTGGGGCTCACGTTCGCCACGGTGTGGAACACTTTCAACAGTTGCTTGCGGGTATTAATTGTGGCCTAATCGATTACGATCAACGAGACCGAGATCTTTCCCTTGAGCAGGATTTGTCTCAGTTTATGCACCACCATCAGGGGCTCATCGCAGAACTTGCACTTCTTGAAAACCAACCGTTGAATGCAACAATTTCCATTCTTCAAGCGCCGGGTAACTGTGTTCAAACCCGGCCGGTTGCCAGCAGTGTTGAGCGTGAATTGTTATTCTGTTCAAGCCATTTTATGCATCATCTTGCTATGATTCGGCTGATTGCACAACTCTTAGGCGTGCAGCTTTCAACCGAGATCGGGTTGGCGTATTCAACGGCAAATCATTTAGCTAGCACCCCTGCTTTACCGCTAAATGCAACGGGTACCCAAGGGCTAAATCCCCTAGGTTGATTTCATGTGTACTGTTACGTTGAGTTTGAATGCGGATGAATTGATTCTCACTATGAACCGTGATGAACAACGCTCGCGAGGCCCGGAATTTCCGCCTGCTTTGCAGCCTGATGGTTCATTTTACCCCGTTGATTCTGCCACTGGTGGTACTTGGATTGGCGTTAATCAACCGGGTGTTGCAGCGTGCTTGTTGAACAATTATCGTGCGGCTGAAAAAATGCAAAAGCCACAACAGCCGTTAAGTTCGCGTGGGTTGATTATTCCCGAGGTGTTAGCCCACGGCGAAGCTGAGGCTTGTCTGAAATTTCTTGCAACCGCATTCAATCCAACGCAATACAGCCCGTTCAACATAATCTTAGCTACAAATCAGGGGGCTTTTGAAGCCTCATGGGATGCTGTTTCACCGTTTATCTTGAAGCCGTTGAATACTGCGGATGGAATGATTATGCGTACAACATCCTCGTGGAATTCTGAGGCCGTTTGTGCTTGGCGTGCGGAACGTTTTGCTGAGTGGAAGGCCGAATCGAACGCCGTAAATCACCGTGTGTTGGATTTCCATCGACTTCAACAACCGAGCAAGAAACAGTGGAGCCCGCTTATGAGTAGAACTGAAACATCCACACGAAGCATTACGCAAATGCTCTTGAGTTTTCGTAATTCACAAGCAGAACTCACCTATTGGCCGCAACCTCATGATAGAACGCTTTCTCCTCAAAGAAGAATTTACCCGCTTCAATTCTTCAACCCACCAATCAAGCGTTCCAGTATTGGCTGATGTATTTTGTTTTGAGTCCGCCTAATGGAATCAACGGCTATTATGGAGTTTTTAGCTCCTTTTTCTGAGAATCCTGTTCTTCAGGGAACTGTTGCGGCGCTTTGTACGTTTATCCTTGAAGACCCCACCACAATAAGCTGCGGGCTGTTGGTAGGGACTGGAAATATGAACTTTTGGGCGGCGCTGATTGGGCTTTCCATCGGCATTGCCTTGGGTGATATTGGCCTTTACGGACTAGGAAGGCTTTTGGGGAAACGAGTAATCAAGCGGGGGTGGTTAACGCCCGAACAATTACAACGAGGCCGTACTTGGGGCGAAGGCAATTTGTTTTCCAGCTTGTTTGCAGCTCGCTTTATTCCCGGGGCCCGTTTTCCCACGTACCTTACGGCGGGGGTGCTAAAAGTATCGTTCACACGGTTTGCGTTGTTTGCTGTTTTGCTTTCCGTTCTTTGGACAACGCTTTTGCTGATTATAACGGCTAAGCTTGGCGATTACATTTTCCAACTAATAGGCCCTGCTAAATGGACTGTTGCCGCGATTTTTTTTGTGGTGCTGACGTTGTATATTATATTCCGTATTCGCCGCGTTCGCCGGGAAGTTCGTTTACTTTCTGCCCAATCAACCACCGGTGAAGTTCCCCCCGTTTCTAAGTTCGAGCTTTGGCACCCGTTTATCTTTTACTTCCCCGTTGTGCTGTACTACGCTCGGCTTGCCCTAAGTCATGGGGGTGTTATGACGCCCTTTTCCGCCAATCCATCCATATACTCCAGCGGCATTTGCCGTGAGTCAAAAGATCAAATTCTAAGTTTAGTTCCTGATTCAGCAGCTCAGTACATGCTGAAACGCGCTGTTTTTTGCAAAC
>DAIOTT010000225.1:0-4219 GCA_036751885.1 Candidatus Sumerlaeota bacterium | reverse complement strand
TGGACGATATTTTGGGAGAACTTGATCGGTATAGGGCCGAACGTTTTTTGGAACTTGTTGCCGAACAGAACGTTCAAACTCTTGTGACTGCTACAAACGCCCAACCAATAGAAGCAAGAATTGCCGTTGAACGGCATTTTAACGTCAAAGATGGGTCAATCGACTCAATACAATGAAAAAACCGTTGCCCAAAATGCCAGCCTTTTCTTTGGTCTGCGCAGCACTCAAAAGGAATTACCTCAGATGATACAAGAACAAGATAACGTCCTCCGCCTTGGGCTTCCAAAAGGCTCGCTTCAATCGGCAACGCTGGAGCTGTTCAAGAAAGCAGGGTTTGGCATGAGCGTGGGCGAGCGTAACTACTCCGCCGTATGCGAAGACCCCGAGATTGAAGCCCGCCTCATTCGCGCTCAGGAAATGGCAACCTACGTGGAGGACCAAGTTTTTGACTGCGGCCTTACCGGGCTTGATTGGGTAACAGACAACCGGGCGGACGTTCACCGGATCATCGATTTAGTGTACTCAAAAGTTTCTCGCCGCCCGGTTCGTTGGGTACTTGCGGTTCACAATGATTCGCCTTTTAAAACAGTTCAGGATTTACAAGGCAAACGCATTGCAACGGAAGCGGTGAATCTTACCAACGATTATTTGAAGAAGCACAACGTAACCGCTGATGTTGAATTCAGTTGGGGTGCAACGGAGATCAAATGCCCGGACTTGGTTGATGCGATTGTTGAAGTAACAGAAACCGGTTCATCCCTGCGGGCGAATAACTTACGCGTGATTGATGAAATCATGACCTCTTGGACGGTGCTAATTGCGAACAAGAAATCTTGGAATACACCTTGGAAACGCGCAAAAATGGAGGCTCTTGCGCTGTTGCTCAACGCCGCAATTGCCGCTGAATCACGCGTTGGGATGAAGATGAATGTTCCAAAATCGAACTTGGAAAAAGTTATGGCGCTGCTTCCTTCGTTAAACAGCCCCACCGTAAGCCCCTTGAATGATACAAATTGGGTTGCCGTGGAAACGGTTATTGCAGAAGCAACTTTGCGCACGCTAATTCCTGCCCTAAAGGAAGCCGGTGCCTGCGGTATTCTTGAATACCCACTGAATAAAATTGTAGAGTAAGCAGGGCCTAAGTATGGAATTCCCCCAGCAACTTTGGGAAGATGAATCTCAATCTACCGTTGTGATGATTCGCCAAGTGCTTGATTTATTTGAGCAAGATCCTGTTATTCTAACGGATGTTTTAACGAACTCCGTTTACTTTAACGAGCATGCGGAAGGTTTGTTCGGGGAATCTGGTGAAGCCCTGGTGAACCGCGCTACTTATTCGCTTTTGGGGTTTGAAAATCACACCGGCGTACCGAGCACATTAGCTGATGCATTGCTGGGCAAAGCAGAAGCTTGGCGCGGGTATGTAAAGTTGCCGGGGAAAAATGGTTCGGTTTTCTACTGTGAAGCTTCAGCCCTTAAGACCAGTGATAAGCACATCGCGGGTGTAATTCGGTTTGATGCAAATAAGGTTGTTACCGAAGCTGAGCTTCAAGCGACACAACCGTAATTCAGGCTTGCCAAGCTTACCCACTTTCTACTTATACCTAGTTCAGAACAATAAACTACCGTAAAGATCGACGATACAAATATGGCAGATCAAGATAAAAGCGATTCTCGCAGTTGGCAACTAGGCAAGCAAAAGGAGCGGGATAATGAATCGCGTTTCAAGCTTGAAGAGGAAACAAAGGCGGCTAAAAAGCCCAAGGTTAGAGCCCCAAAAAAAGACCCCACCATGCGGGAATCAATTGTGGCTCCAGATCGGCCCTCCGGTGAGGTTGAGGAAGAGGACGACGACCGCCCAATTGTTCCAATCGGAAAGCCAATTGTACCCAAGGCTAAAAAACCTTGGACTGCTCAGCGCGTTATCAAGCACCCCGTTACGATTATACTAACTACGGTAATCATTTGTGCATCAATCCTCAATACTCTTTTGCCAAACCTTGATTCCAATTTTGAACCAAATCCGTATGCCTTGGTTTACGATGAACAAAAACCCGGTGTGGCGTTGGTGAATCATTTTCTATACTCTGAAGAGCAGCAGAACATTCTGGATTATGCCCTTGGTTACGATGAGCCCCTTGCAATCCGTGAAGGGCGTTTTCTAGTTGGAGTAGGCGAAATTTTTTCCTTGGTCGGCAAAGCTCGGTCAGAAAACAAACCCGTCCCTCTGTTTCCCTCCGTTACGATTCTCACTGAAATTCCGATCGTAGAGCAAACCGACCCTAACTTATTATATTCTCAAGGCTTACAAAATAGCGAGCGCATTGAATCGATCAAAGATTTAGCCCAACAACTTAACAAAGCTGTTTCAGAATATAAGATTGATCCAAAAGAATTTCAAGCAATTGGGGAACAGTTACAATTAAAGGGAAAAGCCCTGCTGGATTCATTTGTTGAAGATCCTAAGCTGCGCACAACGCTTGCCGTGGATAAAGCGAACGAACAGCTTGCAGGCAAATCGTTCCCAGAATTTTCTAGTTTCAATGAAACTCTAAGCAAATCACTTCACCCAGATTTTTATGCCGCCTTGTTAGCCGCGCATAATCGGTATTACTGAAGAACTATTGCAAACCACCAACCTACAACATTAGGTGCAACAACATGCGCTTGGGCGTCCTTATTTCCGGCAACGGAACCAACCTGAAATTCCTGTTAGATCAACAAAAGCTTGGGAAACTTCCTGAGGCTGAATTTGTATGCGTGGCAACAAACAACCCCGCCGCTGCTGGTTTACAGTGGGCAAAAGAAGCGGGTGTTCCCGTTGAAGTATTACGCTCAAAAGAGTTTGCAGGTTCTCGCGAGGAATACGATGAACAACTGCTTGCCAAGCTGAAACCCTACGACTGCGAAGGGTTGATTCTTGCCGGTTACATGCGGCTTGTTTCACCGGAAATAATTAAATCGTTCCCCCACCGCATGATTAACTTACACCCCGCGTTGCTCCCCAGTTTTCCGGGGAAAAATGGGGCTGCTCAGGCAATTGAATACGGCGTGAAAATTACAGGCTGCACCGTTCACTTTGTTGATGCGGGGATGGATACAGGGCCCATTATTTTGCAGTCCGCATTGGATGTACACACAAACGATTCCGCCGAAACACTCTCCGCTCGGCTTCGCCCGCTGGAACATGCAACCCTTGCCAACGCGGTAAACTTGTTCACCCAACGGCGACTTACAGTTGTAGGCCGCAAGGTTGTAATCCACGATACAACCACTAATTAACTGTAGAACAAAAAACTCTTAATACCGCCAGATGATTCAACTAAAAGCGGAGAACTTGCTTACAAACTTCCCTCCGTGAAAAACACGACAACGATAAAGGCTTGCGATGAATTCCTCCGGAAAAACTACACTCTTTTTAGCAACTGGCAACGCCCACAAAATGGGTGAGATTCAAGAAATTCTGCGGGAATTACCCCTAATTTGGGGTTCTACAAATCAATACCCAGATGTTGCCGAACCAGAAGAAAGCGGAACGACCTACGAACAAAACGCCGTGATTAAAGCTCAATTTTGGGCCGCGAAAACTAACCAATGGACGCTAAGCGACGACTCCGGCCTAGAGGTTGAAGCCCTCGGCGGAAGGCCGGGAATTTACTCCGCTCGATACGGCGGCGGCGAAGACCCAATCAGCAAACTATTACACGAGCTGGCGAGTTTTCCCGAAAGCCACAACCGCAAGGCAAGGTTCGTTTGCTCCGTATGCTTGTGTTCTCCTTCTGGTATTGTTAAGTGCAGCACCGGAATTCTTGACGGTGTTATTGCTTACCAGCGAGCAGGCTCCGGGGGGTTTGGGTACGACCCGATCTTTATTCCCGAGGGCAAGAACGGGCTTCACCTTTCTCAGGTTTCAGCTGAAGAAAAAAATCTGATTAGCCACAGGGGCCGAGCCCTTCAATGGATTCTTCCGGTTCTGAAAACGACCCTGTTCCCGCAGTAGAAGGCGGCAATCAACTGCGAGCTAAAATTTGCTGTTCAATTCTTTCCGCCTCTGATTGGCGCCCTAGTCCAATCAAAATTTCCCGCTGTATGCGTAATAACTTAAGCGGTGCAGTTGTCAGTGAAAATCCGCTTGGTAACAAGTCCAGCCCCGCTTTGTAACTCGCTGCAGCGGCATTTGCATTGGATTTTGATTCCGCAAGTTTCGCCTGAAGCAATT
>DAIOTT010000224.1:0-4264 GCA_036751885.1 Candidatus Sumerlaeota bacterium | reverse complement strand
AAAATTGTTTTACTTGAATTTTGAGGTTTGATGCAGTGAAATTCAAAAAAATGCTAAATTAAATTCTACTTTGTGGTATTTTTGTCGGCATTTCCCCTTTGTTCGAAATGACTAATGCAAACACAAACACCCATTGCATTCCATCGACTGGGCAACCTAATTGCAGTACGCCTAATAATGCAGACCGAAATTATTCTGGTTGTATTGAAAATGGTGTTTGCGAAAGCGGTTTTTATAATTCCTACACGCAAAATGTAAACATTGTTTATTGCTTTTATGTTGTTACATATGAAGATTGCTCGCAAAATACTTTTACTACTGTTACTTATGATGTTGAGACTGGGGGAGATTGTTGTAATGAACGTGATGATCCAGGACGATAATCTGTTTAGAAGGTTATAGGAAATAATGAAAAAGATACCAATTACTCTCCTTGTAATATTAATTATTATTTCTGCAATATTAATATTGAAATCATTGAATAAGGAGAACACTTCTGTCAGCACAATAGACGGGTTGGCAACTCAAACTGATAACCCGGTCAAGACAATTGACGATTTTATTGCTACATTCCAAGATCGTATAGATTCGGCACCGGGTATTTTGATAGAGAATAATGTTGATTTTGATCAAATGTTTTTTGATCAAATAACCGTTTCTTACGGCATTGAAAATATAGAAGAAAAAGATAAGGATTTTGAATCTATTGTAAAACTTGCGTCTTTGGAAATATTAAAAGCCTATGCATCAAAAGATCCAAAGCAGGTTGATATTTCCGATAGACTTCTTCAAATGAATATTATTTCGCCAAATTTGACCAATAAAGTTATTTCTGATCGAAATAAAGATACTCTTGGTTTTTGGAAGAAGATTGAAATTTCGGAATCTTCCATCACTTTTTTTCTTTATCCTGCGGAATCCTATCCCTACGAGAAAATACCAGGGCCAAGGCTTCCATTCTTGTTTAACATTGAAGAAAATACAAAATGGGCTCAATTGAAACTTAAGATTGCCGATGAAGTTGGTTCAATTTCAACGATTTACGGTTATTTTGAGAGAAAACCAGATGGCTCCACTATTTTCCATGATGAATTCTATTCAATTGGAGGAAAGGGGATGCTAGTTATCCCTAAAGTAAGTAATCCTCAAATAGGTAATATTCAACGAGTGCCTTAGATTTTATCTTTCTATAAATAATCATTCAGCTGCTTTGCATGGATTAATTGCCTATGCGTAATTTTCGAGTATACATCCCAATAATAATTGGATTGATTTTTATTTTGTCATCATTGACCTTTTACAAGGTCATGCAAAATAGTTCTACTAGGCCGGAGAAACCTTCCTTTATTCAGTCAGCAATAATTGGTGGAATGGAGGATGTGACGCCGGTAAATAAACTACGTTCTAGTTGGCTATTATTGATGGGAGGTGGCTCAGATGTTACCCCTGCTTTTTCTGAACATGCTTTTCCAAAAATTAAAGTTGGCAATGTATTAGTTCTGAGGGAGAGTGGCGGAATGGCTTACAACGATTATTTCGCCTCAATTGCAAAATATCAATCCGTAGCAAATGTTGAAACAATCCTAGTTGATAGTGTTGATGCCGCAAATAGTGAGTATGTTAGTTGGGCGATTGACCATGCAGAAATGATTTGGTTTGCTGGAGGAAATCAAACCAATGTACTAAATACATGGAGAGGAAGTAAACTTCAAGAGCATATACAGCAAGCAGTGCGCCGTGGGGTTATTTTAGGTGGTACATCATCTGGACTAACTATTCTAAGCGAAGAAATATACGCGCCGCCGTCTGAATATCGTGGCAGCACTGGCGAGGAAGCCTTACTTGATCCCTATAACATGCGAATGACAACCCAGCCGCGGTTCTTGGAATTTCAACAGTTCGAAAAAATCAACCTCCTCATTGATGGGCATACATCGCAGCGGGAGCGACAAGGTAGAGTAATGGCATTGCTCTCCCGCAAAATTGTAGAAGAGCAGGATTTCTCTTGGAAGATGCTTGCTCTGGACGAAGAGACCGCGGTTTTTCTCAATCCTGAGGCCGTGGGAGTTGTTATTACGCAGCAAGAGAACGCACAAGTGATGCTCTTTTGTGCGGACGATCATACAATTTTTAATGTTGTAGAAAAAGGTAAGCCGTTGAATGTCCAGAATTTAGCCGTATGGGAATTTAAGAATGGAGATACAATTGATCTGAACCGAAAACCGCAATCCGAACCGGTGAGATATTCCACTAATGGCAACGGCAGGTTCACCGTTGTAATACCTAACGAGAACGTATTGAAGGAATAACCTGCCCCATTAATTCGCCCTGTTACTTCACCACCAACCCAGCCAAAAACTGATGCACATGGCTGACTGCCATGGAGCCTTCGCCCACGCCTGAGGCAACGCGTTTGATGGAGCCGGAGCGGACGTCACCTGCGGCGAATACGCCGGGTTTGGAGGTTTCCAGCATCATGGGTTTTGGCTGATCGTTCCTTTGTTCACCCACCGAATGTAGATCAATCCCTGTGCGGATGAAGCCTTTTTCGTCTAACTCCACACAACCTTTTAACCACTGCGTTTGTGGGACTGCGCCGATCATCAGGAATACGTGGCGAATGGGTTTGCGCATGGTTTCGCCGGATTGGTTGTTTAGCCAAGTGACTGACTCAAGGTGCTTGTCCCCTGCAATTTCAGTGATTTCCGTGTGCGTGTGCAGGGTGATTTTATCCGAGGCTAAAATGCGGCTAATCAGGTATTCGGACATTGTATCCACCAGTGAATCTCTGCGAATAAAAAGATGAACGTGTTTTGCATGGCCGCTTAGGAATACCGCTGCTTGGCCTGCGGAGTTCCCGCCCCCCACAACAATGATCTCCTCTTTCGCGCAAATCTCGCTTTCCATCGGTGTGGCGGCGTAATACACGCCTGCGTTATCAAAGGAGGTAGAATTTTCCACGTTCAGCCTGCGGTATTGCGCCCCTGTGGTTACTATAACGGCCCGGGCTTGCACTGTTGCTCCGCTGCACAGGTGCAGCCGGAAGGGGTTTTGTTGGCAATCCAGCTTTTTTACGGAGTAGGGGAGCACGATTTTAGCCCCAAATTTCATCGCTTGCACTTGGGCCCGATCTGCCAATGCTTGCCCTGAGATTCCCGTGGGAAAACCCAGGTAATTTTCAATTTTTGAGCTCGTGCTGGCTTGCCCGCCGGGAGCCTCTTTTTCGAGCAAAATGGCATCTAACCCCTCAGAGGCAGCATACACCGCCGCCGAAAGCCCCGCCGGCCCGCCGCCAACGATTGCAACATCGTACACGTGGTTTTCAACTAGGGGTTCTTCCAAGCCCAATTCTGCGGCCAACTGATAGTTTGAGGGGTTCTTAATCACGCGGTCGTTCAGGTGAATCAATACCGCCGGAAGTTCTTCTTTTGCAACTTTATACGTCTCCAACCAATGCGTACACTGATCGGTGAGGCAATCAAGCACTTGAACGGGGTAACCATTTCGCCTTAGAAATTGCTCTATTCTGAGGGCATCGGCGGTTTTTCCCATGCACAACAGCGTTACAGAACCCTGCTTATGAAGCACCAATCCTGCACGGCGTAAAATAAAGGCCCGCATAACAACCTCGCCAATGTCCGGCTCCGCCGTGATCAAACGCTTAAAGTCTTCCCGCTTTACACGAATCACCGACCCTTCATTGCCCATGCGACCCGTAACGAGGATTTTACGGTTATTGAAAAGGTCAATTTCACCCGTAAATTGCTTTGCACAGTGCTTCGTAATCATTTCCATGCCCTTGCGGGTATGCTCATAAATTTCAATACAACCATCCAAAACCACAAAAAAATCAGCGGTTCGGTCACCATAAGCAAATAATTCATAACCCTGCGAAAGTCGCTCAACGGTGCCGAAAAGCTTTACACGCTCAATTTGCTCGTTGCGTAACTCGGGCAAAATTTGGTCTTTGTGTGCGTATGGATCACTGGAATCTCGTTGCTGGGTTGTAGATTCAATCGTATTCATGTTTTGCATCTCATTTCAACTCTATCACTTTAGTTTTGATAGAATGCAATCGCCGAGAAAGCGAGCAGAGTTTTTTGGAGAAATCTGGTATTAGGGTAAATATTCAATGCAGAGATGCAAAGCCACAGGGACGCGGGCAGGGGGGGAATGTGTACTATAACAATCTATGTTTGCATCTTATTATGAGCAGTGAACCTCCTTGTTTGATAAACTGATTATTTCAAAGTACTAAACTCAA
>DAIOTT010000223.1:3701-4280 GCA_036751885.1 Candidatus Sumerlaeota bacterium | reverse complement strand
TCCATCTTTAGGGGCGGTGTTTTTGGATTCCATTGAACTTCAACACGAAAGCCTGTTTCGCGGCGACGATGGCAGATTGGAATTTCAGTTTAGTGAAAATGATGCTGCGCTAACTGCAAGCGCCCTTCAGCTGAGTAATTTCCGCTTTCTACAAACCCGCGTGGTTGATCTTCAAAATCCCGACGCACCGCTGTTTGTTCCGCTTTACGCAAACGCTCTTGAAGGCTTCATTGCGCCGCCGTTTAGCGTTGCTCAAAATCTGCTGGTGTTTGAACAAGACCGCCTAGAACGGGCCCCCGATGCTCAAGGCGTAACAGAATCAGCCATGAGTTTTGATCAACCTGTGCAAACGCTGATCATCTCGCACCCGGATTTTCTTGATCAAGCAAACCGGCTTTCAGAATCAATAAATGCCCATTGGCCGGAACGAGGTTTTACCCACACATTTCCCCAGCCTAAAACTGTTCACACAATAAACAGCAATTCAATCTACCATGATCATAGCGGGGGAGAACTTTCCAGCGAAGCAATTCGCCACTACCTTGCTGAACTTATTCGCACGCCAAACGGTAAAACCTT
>DAIOTT010000223.1:0-3691 GCA_036751885.1 Candidatus Sumerlaeota bacterium | reverse complement strand
CTAAATTACATTCCAACCTACACTTACGAGCCCAGTAACTCTGCCGCGCTTGATCCTTATGCCTGCGATGCCTATTATTCCTGGCTGGTGGGGGAGGATCAAGTTGCCGACTTATTTGTAAGTCGAATCAGTGTTGGCAATTCGCAGGATGCAGCGGCATATGTTGACAAAGCCGTTGAGCACATGAACCAACCTTCCACAACCGTTCCTCAAGAGTGGAAAAACCGCGTTTTCGCCCTTTCAGATTCCGAGGCTTTTTCTCCCGCCTTGGAAGAATCTCTTCCCACGCTGAACCCAGCCTACCAAGTAGACCACGTTCGCAGTTACGATGCAATTTGGGAGGACAACTATTACCTCCCTGAATCCGTATTGATTGAAAAAATAGCCAAGGTTTCTCCCGTACTTACACGGCGAATTGCCGATGCCTTCAATCAAGGGGTTGGTACAATTTTCTACATGGGGCACGGTTCCCCCAATATCTGGTCCAACCAGCGAATCTGGTTCGGCGGTGACAGTGAATCCAGCGATAATCTACTGCTCAACAATCAAGGGATGTACCCCTTTGTTGCTACGTTCACCTGTAACAACGGCGCAATAGACTACCCAATTCCACGGTGGAATGTCACGATTATTGAAGATATGATGCGCCAAAAAAGTGCTGGCTCCATTGCTGCTTTCACCCCCTCAGGCCCAGGGTATACGCGCGATCATATGGCATTATTTTACGGGCTGATGCGCCAAATGAATCAACCCACCCAAAGCAGTTACGCCGCATTAGGGGAAGCTGCACGGCTGCATTATCAGTCCCTCCTTGGCCCTGATGATCAATCCAGAATGTTCCTCACGCTGGGCGCCGGTTCTTTACAAATGCAACCGCAAAATTTATCTTTTGCTACAAACACTAAGCCCACTTACACCACTGAATTAAAGCTTCAAAATATATCAATCAGCGAAAATGGTGAAGAGGTAATTCTTCATGTGCTGAACGATAATCCCAGCGCTGTTTCTACTAAAGTATTTTTGAATGAACTAAGCCCGCAGGTAATCACCAAAGACTACACCAATAAATCCCTATTAGCCGTAGAAAGAATTCAACCGTACTCCGTTGCGGAAATGCGAATCCCAATCTTTGAGGTTAGCAACAGCAAAGTCGTTACAGGGGTGATTGAAAATCCTATCAAACCGCTGGAGTTTCAGTACACCACCATGAAGGAATTCCTTCCCAATCAAAAATTAAAAATCGCTCCTAGCATCTACACAAAAAATAAATCCCAAGTTACACTTCTTGCCACAAACCCCACAACTGAAGCGTTGAAAATTATGGCTGAAACACGATTTCAATCAACAGATGATTCTGAGCTTTATAAATCAACAAACCATATTTTGCAGCCGAACACGCAACAAAATATAAGTGTAACAGTAAACTCACCCAAGGATTTTAGTATACCCATTTTCATGAGTGTCACTCTTTATGATCTAAGTAAGAATGAGAACCCCGTCCCTCTTGAAACAAAGATTTTTTCTACGGATCCTCAGGACTATACTGATCTTGCTCTGTTGGAAGATAGCATCATAATCTCACCGGAAAACCCTACTGCCGGTGCCACAATTTTTGTAGAGGGCTTTGTTGAAAACCGCTCATCGGTTATCAGTGCGCCAACCCGTATTGCATTGTATTCTGGCGCTGATTCAACTTCCGAATTACCCACAAAAGCACCCCACCCGTTAGCAAATTTAAAGCATATTATGCCCGGTGAAAAAGGATTCTTCCGCACCCGGTGGGACCCAACGGGTGTAACCGGTTCTCACAACCTGCGCGTTGTACTGGATCCGGATGGAAAAGTACTTGAAACATCCAAAACCAACAACGTGGCAAGCCTACCTATTTCAATCCGCACAAAATGGAATCTCGCTCCTGCGGGAATTGGTCTTCAACCCCTGCAAGAACAAGGTGTTCTTCAGCTCACCGCCACCGTGAAAAATCAAGGAGAAACCGCCGCCCATGAAGTGGTTGTGCTGTTCTATTCAACAGAAGAACAAACTGATGAAACACTTATTGGGCAAGCCCCGATTAATGTTGTGCCTGCTGGGGAAGAGCGTGTTGCTGAATTCAACTGGGACGTACGATCCGTGGATCCTACCACTCAGGTGAAACCCAGTTTTGCCATTTCCCTTCGTGGCAGCCGCCAGCGAATATCATCGGTGACAGACTAATGTTTCCCCCACATTACACAAGTGACACGGCAGATGAAAGATCCAACTTTGCTACGCCTTGCGGTAAGGTGTGCATGGGGTTGTTTCTCGCCTCGTTGATACTAAGTTGCGGAACAAAAAATGAACCGGAAGTTTCTGCTGCTCCGCCTCCGCAAGCTGCTCAACCCCTGCGGGCAATTTGGCTTTTGCACGATTCTTCAACTTCAACGGCAGAGTATGAATCAACCCTTCTTGATGTTGAAGAGCGCGGATTCAATGCGGTTGTTTTTCCCTTGAAATCAGACGACGGCTCACTCGCCTTTGATGTTGACCCAACAGCACCCCGTGAAAATTCTTCTGCATCCACGCCGCTTCAACGCTTTCAACAAGCACGTCAATCTTCAACTCTTGAAGTAATTTACCAGTACCCAATCAAGTGGGGCCGAGCTGATTTCCCGCCCCTTCCCACGCCGCATTCATCGAACACAGAAACCTCCATCGCACAATATTCGGATTTAATCCCCAACTCTTTCGCGCCGGATTTTTGGTCCCAAGAATTTCGTAAGCTTGAAACCCTCAGGGACAAGCTTCTTGCGGAACCAACCACAAAGCCCCCCCAATTATTATTTTCTCATCTTGCCTTTACCGATCGGTTTAGCGCGCTGCACAATTCCATTTTACAACAATTTATTGCGCAAGCAAACTTACCCAGCACTGTTCAACTGAACGATGTGTTGCGCTTTGATTCGTTGGGGCGCAAATGGATTGAAGGGCCCTATTACCCGAACTGGTTAAACTGGCGCCGTGCTGTTGTGTACCAAGAGCTACAGGCCTTGCTGGAATTTTGGGGAACGCAAACAACAACTAATCCCATCAGCATCAGCCTACAAGGCGAAGGCATTCAACCGCTTGCCCTTGAAAAAGCATTCTCCCTAACACCCCCCCGTGGTGCAACCGCTGCCGCGCTCTCAGCGAATGCCATATACCTAGAGTGCTTCACCCCATACGTTTATGGCTCTGATGCTATTGCGGCGGGTATTTTGCCCAGCGTTTCCCTTCAAGAAATACTAGCATCCAGCCGCGCTCAACTTGCCCCAGGCCAGCAACTTGTAGCGGTTCTTTCAATCCCTGTATTCGCCGGTGATGATGGGCTTATGAGCGAACAAGAAAAGAGCTCTCTGCAAACTGCCTTGTCCCTCGCAGAGCAATTAGCAAACGGTTGGGTATTGGTTGATTCGGATTTTGTTGAATCGGCAAACATACGCATCAACCGTTAATCACTTCTGCTTTTTCGCGGCAAAAACTTAAACCCGCTTGAACATTGAATACCCTTTATTTTTTCTTCGGTCTGCCGTTCTAAAAATCATCGCTTGTTTTGCTGGCACGGTTGTTTTTAGGAATCCGCTGAGCATATTAATCTTCGTCCCCGTGAACAGGCATTCCAAGGGCGCTGCATCCATCAGGCGTGAATCACGAATCGCAATCATCACATTCTGTT
>DAIOTT010000222.1:0-4299 GCA_036751885.1 Candidatus Sumerlaeota bacterium | reverse complement strand
ATTTAAAATTCCCGGAAAACTTAGTGATGAAAACCTTTTGGAATTTCAATACACCGACTTAGGTCAAGGATCAGGAATTCAAACCAGTTATTTGTTTGCTTTTTTTGGTCCACAAAGTTGGACTCCTGCAGTGGCTGGTGCTGGTGGTGGATGTCGGCGGCGGAACAACAGACTTCTCCTTGATTGTTGTGACCGAGGAAAACGGCGACTTGCAGCTAAACCGTGTTGCCGTGGGCGAGCACATTCTCCTTGGTGGCGATAATATGGACTTAGCGTTGGCCTTTATGCTTCGCCAGCAGCTGGAGCAAGAGCGCAACATGCAGATTGATTCCCACCAAATGAGTGCGCTGACCCAACAATGCCGCCAAGGGAAAGAGAAAATGCTGGCAAACCCCGAGTTGCAAAGCATTACCATTACAATCTTAGGGCAAGGGAGCAGCTTAATTGGCGGTACAATCCGAACAGAAATGCGGCGCGAACTGCTAGACCGCATTATGCTGGAAGGGTTTTTCCCACGGTGCCGATACACGGACCGCCCGGCGCGCCCCAAAAAGGCGGGTTTCGTGGAAGAAGGTTTACCCTACGCTCACGACGGCGCTATAACACGGCACCTTGCGCGTTTTCTTGGCCTCTTGCAAAACGCCTCAGCGGAACTGTTGCCCGGTCATCAAGAAGGCCAACCCGTATTGCCCACAAAAATCCTATTCAACGGCGGCGTATTCCACGCTTCTGCCTTGAGAAACCGTGTTCTTGAAGTACTGAAAAGTTGGGCGGAGGAACTTCAAAAACCTGTTCCTGAACCCCTTGCTGGCACAAACCTAGATTTAGCGGTTTCCCGAGGTGCGGCCTACCTTGGCGTTGCTCGCCGAGGCAAAGGCGTACGCATTCGCGGCGGAAGCCCCCGCAGTTATTACGTTGGTTTTGAATTGCCAACCCCCGCCGTACCGGGAATGGAACCCCCGGTGAAGCTTTTGTGCGTTGTTCCCTACGGCCTGGAGGAAGGCAGCACCTGCGAAATCTCCGGCGCCCGCATGGGGTTGTGCATGTGGAAAGGCGAACCCGTGGAATTCCGCTTCTTTAGCTCCACCTCCCGCCGAAACGATCAACCCGGTGCAATTGGTGATTTCGATCCCGAAACCTGCCAGGAGCACAACCCCCTTGAAACAATCATCGGTCAGCCTGAAGATCCCCACGCCGAAGGTGAAGCGGTAAAGGTAGATCTGCGCTCCCACCTCACGGAGATCGGCGTATTACAGCTCAACGTGGTAGAACAAGCCAACACCTCCGCCGCCCACAAATTGGAGTTCAATGTTCGGCACCAGCCTCAGGAATAGTCCCAACGGCAACAGCTAACGGCTCTCGCTTGCTGGGCATATCTTTACTGAAGGATCCAAGCCTCATCCAGTTTTGCGGCAAGCTCAAAATCAAGCGTCGTAAGCCCGCCGCAGTCGTGGGTTGTCAGGTGAAATGTTAGCTTCTTAAAACCCAGCTCAACGTCCGGGTGGTGATTCATATCGTCTGCTAAAGGGGCAATCTTCGTGAGAAAACTTACACCGTGTTGAAAATTCTTGGTTTTCAAGGTTCGGGTAATGCGGTTGCCTTGTTGTTCCCACCCGTCCAAACCGTTTAGGTGCCTCTGAATTTCACTCTGAGTAAGAAGAACTCTTGCCATTATTTTGGCCTTTCTGGGTAATGTGATGAACATGTTACGCGTTACACAGGACGGAAGCCGTATGAATGCCAAAAAAATTAATGAACACTGGGCGCAACTCAATCAGGGGGATTACCGCGGGGTAATCAACTCCCTGAAGGCGAAAGAATCCTTGCAAGAGAGCGCGCTGGTGCTTCGCGGGCAGGCGTATTTTTTGGTCAAAGATTACCGTGAAGCGGTGCTGGATTTCTCAAAAGCATTACAGGCAAACCCCGAAAACATTGTCGCCCGTTGTTGGCGCGGACTTGCCCACGCCCACAAGAAAAATTGGGAACAAGCTTATGCGGATCTTTCGCCGGAACCCTTCTTCTTTCACCGGGAGTATTTGTTTGAGCTTCACCACACCTTTTGGCCCCTGCGCTTTCAAGATGAATCCCTGCGTAGGCCCCTGAATGTGGATTTTACAGCGGCAAAAGATCCCCATGATTCCGCATTTCAGACTGTTGGCACAAACCAACGGGCCCGCAAAAAACTTGCTGTAAAGTACCGAGCCTTGGCGAAAAAATACTATTTTGAAGACCGCTCCAACCCCCTATACAATATAGCTTGCAAACGCGCTGCCGATCTCGACCCCCAGGACGAGCTTTCCCCCATGCTGCAAATGCTGGCCCTAATTGCCGAAGGAAAATACGCTGAAGCAGAAGCAGCATTAGGCTTGGGCGTTCAGCAACAGCTGGAGCAGTACAATAACACGGGGAAGAAAGACGATCTTCCAAGCCGGGAAGAGCTGGCAAATTGGGGCGTTATTTTACACGAGTTGCAGGATTTTGAGGGCTCCCTCGCCGTGTTCTCTGAAATCGTGCCCGGCGGCCCGGACGATAGCTTTGCCCACTATTACTCTGCCATGAACTGGCTTATGCTCAACGAAACAGAAAAAAGCCGCGCCTGCTTTAACATGATGATCGAACGCTACATGTTCGACTCCTGGGAGGTAATGATCGTTCCCTTTCGCAAACAAGTGCTGCAGTGGCTTCAAGAGACCGCGAAATCAGCCTAGAATATACCCTGCAAAATGGGTGCTGTTTTTCTCAAACCCCGTGAATCAAACTGCAATCAACAAAAAAACAAGAGGGTTCTGGTTGCGTCCCACTTGTGGGTTGGTTTCAGTGGTGATCCATGTTTACAGAGCTTCATGCAGAAAGCTCAATTTTGAACCTAGAGGAATATTCAATATGTTGGAAAATTTCCAAACAACGTCCATATTTATGGGACTTTTTTTGCGCAAGCTTGAGGTAGAGGATTTCCAGAAATTCGCTGAATCCCTCCCTTGGCGACTGCCAGAGTTTGATGGCGAGGTTCAAGTGAACCCCCAGCAACAAAATCTCCCGCCCGATGCGCCCCGTGTGCGCTTTACATCAAAGGATGGTCGCCTCCTCCTTGAAGTTGCCCCCGCAAAAGTGCACTTCCGCATGATGCCCGGCGAAGTCACTAAATCAGAGAAAGGCACAAACGTACAAGCCCTTCCTGTTAGCAAAGCTTACACAAACTTCACGCCCCAAGCCACACGCATTTACACAACCTTGCAGGAACACTTTGGTGCCACCGCAAACCGTGTGGGCGTGGTAACGGATTTAATCGCTCCAACACCTTCAAGCGCAAATCAGCGCATGCAAAAAGTATTGCTTGGTGATTCAGATCTTCTGGGCGATCGCCTTCAAGAGCTTACAATCAGCGCTCTTGTACGCACAACCCTCAGCGACGGCGTTAGCATTAACCGCCGCGTAAACATTCGCCCCATGCGCACCGGCCAAGAGGGCAACCCGGATTTGATTCTTAACGCCAACATCGACATCAACACTGTTGCCGATGAGCCCTACGATTTGGGTACCGACGAGCTTGCAATCTTCTTGTCTAACACGTCCCTTCACCTTCAAAACGATGTGCCCATCTTGAACGAAGCCTCTTTGTTCAGCTAATATCTGCTGCTGAACAGAAAAAATAAATACTCGGGGAGGGACGGAGTTGCAATACTCCGTCCCTTCTGTATTAATACGAGCAATAACTGATTGGTTATTGCCAAGACTTACAGCTTGCCAAAATAACGGCTTCAGCTTCCCCCGAACTTCCGCCCTTATTTCAACCACCACAAACCTAACATCATTCACCTTAATAATACGGACATTTTCAAATCATGGAACCAACTCCCCACACGCCCGCTGCAAAACCCGTATGGGCAAAACGCGTTGGCGATGCCAGCATCAATGATCTTGTTGTTGCCTACTGCGCCGGCCGCGACGTGATCGGCAAGCCCCCGGCGGACGTGGCCTTGATTCCCTACGATTTGCAAACAAACCGCGCCCATGCGCAAATGCTGGGCGAAGTGGGGATTCTGAGCAGCGATGAAAGAATTCGCCTTATCAACGCGTTAGATCAAGTAGAGGCGGCCCACCTAAACGGCGAGCAGATTCTAGACCCCGCTTGCGAGGATGTTCACATGAGCATTGAGCAGCGTGTAACGGCGCTTGTAGGCCCCGAGCTTGGCGGCCGGCTTCACACGGGCCGCAGCCGCAACGATCAGGTGGCAACAGATATGGCCCTTTGGCTTCGCGCTGAAGTTGCCCAACTGCGCGAGCGCGTTGTTGCCCTCA
>DAIOTT010000221.1:0-4390 GCA_036751885.1 Candidatus Sumerlaeota bacterium | reverse complement strand
CAAAATCATCCGCAACGAAAAACAGCGCTCGGAAAACCTACTGCTCAACATCCTGCCCGCCGAGACCGCCGAGGAACTGAAAAACCATGGCATACAAATCCACGTTTCCCCTCCTCACCGCTGAAGAAGCCGCCCTAAAAATCCAGCATGGAATGACTCTTGGCTCCAGTGGATTTACCTCCGCAGGTTCACCCAAAGTCATTCTCAAGGCAGTGGCAAACCAAGCCTTACAACTTCACGAACAGGGTGAAGACTACAGGATTAATCTCTACTCTGGCGCCTCCCTAGGCCCCAGTGCTGATGGTGCACTTGCTGCGGCTAACGCCCTTGATTTTCGCGCTCCTTACCAAAGCGATGCAATCCTGCGGCGCGAAATTAACCTGGGGAACATCCGCTACGATGATTTCCACCTTTCTCACGTTCCCCAATATTTAGAGTACGGAATCCTTGGGAAAATTGACATCGCTGTAATTGAAGCAACGGCCGTGAGCGCCGAAGGTCATGTATACCTCACCACCTCCGGGGGTGCATCGCCGAGTTATTTGAAGCATGCAGATAAGGTTTTGATTGAACTGAACCACTTCCATTCGCCGCGCCTGCGGGAAATGCACGACGTATTTGATCCCCCCAGCCCACCGCACCGACCGCCCTTGTTTCTCTATCACCCGTTAGACAAAATCGGGAACCCCTTCTGCACCGTTGATCCAGACAAAATCATCGGCATTGTAGAGACAAATCACCCGGATGAAATTCCCCCTTTCAAACCCGAAGATGCCGTAAGCGCGCGCATTGGTGAATATGTTTCAGAGTTTTTGGTGAATGAAATGAAAGCCGGGCGCATTCCTAAAAACTTTTTGCCCATTCAAGCGGGGATTGGCAATGTGGCAAATGCTGTGATGGCAACCATGGGGAAAAGCGAAATCATTCCCCCGTTCACCATGTTCACCGAAGTGGCAATGAATTCCATGATCGATCTGATGGATCAGGGGCGCATTGAGGGAATTTCCACCTGCGCCCTTACCGTTACAGAGGATAAGGTTCGCCAAATTTACAATCGGTTTCAAGATTATGCTCAAAAAATTGTGATTCGCCCACAAGTCATCAGCAACAACCCTGAAGCAATTCGGCGCCTCGGGGTAATTAGCATGAACACCGCTTTAGAGCTTGATATTTACGGCAACGTAAACAGCACCCACGTTTGCGGAACGCGCATGATGAACGGTATCGGCGGCTCCGGAGACTTTACGCGCAATGCGTACATCTCAATTTTCGTAACGCCTTCCGTTGCAAAAGGGGGCAATGTAAGCGCAATCGTTCCCTTTGCCAGTCACGTAGACCACAATGAGCACAGTGTGCAAGTGGTGGCAACGGAATGGGGCTTAGCAGACCTTCGCGGTAAAACCCCCCGTGAGCGGGCAAAGTTAATTATTGAGAACTGCGCCCACCCGGACTACCGACCCCTGTTGCAGGATTACCTGAAGAGCACTCAGAATGCAGGGCATACACCCCACAACCTAAGCCGAGCCTTTGAACTTCACCAACGCCTAAACGAAACAGGTTCCATGAAGCCCTAAAAAAACCAAGGGGGCAAGTTTGTTTGCCTGCCCCCTTTCTTGGTTTATCTAATCACGGAATACTTGTATCTTTAACTATTCAGCATGCTCAACAGCCTTCGTAATTGCTTGCAGGGCTTTATCAAGTTGCGCATCGGTAATAACAAGCGGCATTAATGTACGAATGATGTTGCCCGATGCAGTCATTAGTAGAATGCCGTGCTCACGGGCAATCGTGCAAATTTTCGCGGCGCGGGCTGCATCAGGTTTACCGGTTTGTGGATCCACAATTTGCAGGGAGCACATTGCACCAAGACCACGGGCTTCGGAAACGATCTTGGAATTTGCCTCCAACGCGCTGAATACGTTCATCACGGTTTTACCGATTTCTAATGCTCTTGCGGGTAAGTTTTCGCTTTCCATTACGTCAAGCACTGCATTTGCTGCGGCGCAGGAAACAGGATTTCCGCCGTACGTTCCGCCAATGCCGCCGGGAAGAGGTGAATCCATAATCTCAGCACGGGCACTTACGCCGCTGATGACTGTTCCACCACCAAGGGATTTTGCCATTGCAATCATATCGGGTTCAATTTCATAGCGCTCAATGGCAAATAAGGAACCGCACCGCCCGAAGCCTGTTTGAACTTCATCGCTGATGAAAATAATGCCGTTATCTTTGCACCGATCCCGAAGGATTTTCATAGCGACACAGTGTAACGGCATAAACCCACCTTCGCCCAAAACAGGTTCTGCCATTACACAGGCAATATTTTCCGCCTCAATATGGTAGGCAAAAAGGTGGTCAATCGCCTCGTGACAGGCTTTCTCAACTTCTGCATCAGAGTGGTGTTTGGGGTTGGCGAAAAACGGTTCGTAAGGAAGCCGGTAGACCTCCGGCGCAAAGGGGCCGAAACCCTGTGAGTAAGGCTTACACTTGCCGGTTAGTGTCATTCCAAGCAGCGTACGACCATGAAAACCCCGCTCGAACCCTACTACGCCTGTGCGCTTGGTAAAGGTTCGGCAAATCTTCACGGCGTTTTCACCTGCTTCAGCACCGCTGTTAAAGAAGGCTGTTTTAACGGGCCCGCTAATCGGTACAAGTGCGTTGATGCGTTCCGCCAAGCGAACATACTCCTCGTACATTACAATGTGGAAACACGTGTGCAAAAACTTATCCGCTTGAGCCTTGATTGCTTCCACAACTTTAGGGTGGTTGTGCCCTACGTTGATTACGCCAATACCACCGCAGAAATCAATATACTCATTCCCCTCAACATCCCATACCGAAGCGCCTTGTGCGCGCTCAGCAAAGATCGGTGCAAGGTTTCCTAAACCACGGGGCACAGCCGCTTCACGACGTTTCACAAGTTCCGCATTTGTTTGTGTAGCTGTTGCAGTCATTTTTCCAAGATTCCTTTTGTACATTGAAGTTGAATTGAATTTAGCTGAGCTGATTTTGTGATCAGATTAACCTGAACGCATTCACAGAGTAGCGTTCACAGTAGTTCGATTAAAGTAGCCATTCCTTGACCACCTCCGATGCAGAGGCTTGCAATTCCGCGTTTTTTACCGTTCTTCCGTAAAGCTGTGGCAAGAGTTTGAATGATGCGCAAGCCCGAAACACCCAGCGGATGACCCAGTGCAATTGCGCCGCCGAATAGATTGAGTTTCTCGAGGGGAACCTCGTTCCCTGAAGCCTGTAAATGCTTCAAACAAGCAAGAACCTGCGCGGCAAAAGCCTCGTTGATCTCAAATAAATCGATGTCGGCAACGGAAAGATCAAACGCCTGTAATAGCTTGGGAATTGCCAATGCCGGCCCAAGGCCCATTCGGTTTGGATCCAGACCCACGGTTACAACTCCCCGAACAATGATTGCCTGCTTGCGATGCTCCTCTGGCAAATCAGAAGCGCGCACGGCTAAGGCCGAAATCGCAGCGTCGTTCAACGGGCTGCTGTTTGCTGCTGTAACCCGACCTGTTCCGGGCCTGAAAACTGGGTGCAGTTTCGCCAAACCTGCAGCAGTTGTGCCGGGGCGAACGCATTCATCATTCAGTTGTGAAGCGGTAAAGGGTTCGTGCAAACCCCCTAAGTAGGGCCAAATATCAGCTGAAAATGCTGCGGTTGAAATCGCCAGCTCGGCCCGTTGGTGGCTAAGGGCGGCAAATTCATCCATCTGATCCCGTGTGATGGAAAACTCATCGGCCAAAATTTCAGCGGTTTCCCCCATGGATGGATCCCCAGTTCTATCGGCCCCCATGCGAATTCTAAAGGGTTGCGGCTCAAAATACCCGTATGGTCGGGCTGTTTTAGCGTACAACCAAGGGGCTTGGCTTGCGCTTTCAACGCCGCCTACCAAAACGCGGTTTGCTTGGCCGGTGAGTAATTTCCCAGCTGCCAAGGCAACCGCCTCCATGGAAGAAGCGCACTGGCGATCCACCGTAATGGCGGGCGTTTCAACGGGGAGCCCCGCTTCTAACACGCCGACCCGTGCAATATTGCCGATGGAATTTCTGACATTTCCGATGATTGCTTCATCCACAAAATCAGGTTTTATGGAGTTCAGAATTTCAGCGCTCAGGTTGTTTGCTTCCTCAAGACTTAAGGTTTCATGGGTATTAGCCTTGATGAGTGTACCAGCAACGGATGAGGCCAAAAGCCGATGTGGTTCCACCCCGGCGTGAAAGCCTGCAAGTTTGCCAATAGCGGTGCGTGTGGTTGCGTAAAGGGCAATCGGTTCCGGGAAATTCATGGTTGAACTCTCTTTCTAAGGCCGCACCATTGATCAATAAACCGGCTGATAACTTCCGCGCATCGTTGCATGGAATCAATGCTAACC
>DAIOTT010000220.1:0-4452 GCA_036751885.1 Candidatus Sumerlaeota bacterium | reverse complement strand
GACGACGCTCAATTCCTGCGGGAGTGTACGTACTCCAAAGCCATTAGCGAGAACCTGGGTGTAATGGATACAGCGGCTCTTGCCTTGGCACGGGACAACAAAATGCCTATTACCGTGTACAAGTTAGACAAAAAAGGGAATACCCGCCGCGCCGTACTTCACGGTGATATTGGAACTCTAGTAAAGGAATAAGGATTATGAGTGAAAAACTAGCAGAAATCGATCTGGAAGTAGAAGAATCCATGGATAAAGCCGTTGAAGCTTTACGCCGGGATTTCAATAACATCCGAACCGGCAAAGCAAGCCCCAGCGTGTTGGATCGCGTACAGGTTGAAGCCTACGGCACAAACTGCCCCATCAACCAAGTGGCAAACGTCAGCGTGCCCGATGCCCGTTCAATCACCGTTAGCCCCTTCGATAAAAGCCAACTCCCCGCCATTGAGCGCGCAATTATTGCGGCGAATTTAGGCTTCAACCCCCAAAACGATGGTGTTATCATCCGCATCAACTTACCACCTCTTACGGAAGAACGCCGTAAGGAGCTGTGCAAAGACGCCGGCAATGCCAGTGAACACGCCCGTATTTCCGTTCGCCAAGCCCGCAAGCATGCAAACGAATCCGTCAAGAAAGTAGAAAAAGACGAAAAGCTTCCCGAAGATTTAGTGAAGGACGCGTTGGACGGCATTCAAAAAACAACGGACAAGTACATTAAAGAGATTGATGCGATGCTGAAGAAAAAAGAAGGGGAGATTATGGAGGTTTAGAGTCAGCCTTCCATTTAAATCGCCGTTCTCCAGATATTCTTATGGGGCAAATTGTTAGTTGTCTAATAATTCGCCCCCTATTATTTTGTGTGGTTTGGCTTAGTTGTTATAATTCTCGGCTTCAGCAATCTCCCATCTCAACCGATCATCCCCTCTCCTGCGCGTGAAAAAGAATGGTTCCTTTGGTGACAATAGTTTTGAGCCAAACTTTTGTTCAGCGTTGAACAAGCGAGTGGCAAAATGCTTAGCAAGCCTCACAGCCCCATCTTGTTCTCACGCCTGTTCACCGTTTTTTGCTTTAGGGTACTTATTATTATTAGCCTAAGTAATTTACGTGTACATAAGGCTTATTAGCGCAAATAAAATTGGCCGCAAAATAACGCTGCCCGGGTAGGCCAGCGGCAGGCAAACAGCGGGGGGTTCTATCAAGTCAACAAATCCGCCCCTTGGGTTGCGTCGCTGTTGTAAATGCAAATCCTATTTCTGCCCAGTTTCTTGGATTTATACATCGCTTGGTCTGATTGTTCTAATAGGGCATCAATGTTAATGGCTTTCAATTCAAGGGGCGTGAAGATTCTAATCCCAATGCTCACGGTAACTTCCAATGCTAAGTCCTTCACTAGGATTTTATGATCGCAAAAGTAGGTGTGAATCCGCCGGGCTAATTGGTGGAAGTCCGTAAAGGCATCTGCGCTGGTGTAAATTAAAAATTCTTCCCCGCCGTAGCGAACCACTAAATCCTCGGCCTGGGTAAGTTTGGTTAAACGTTGGCTAATTGCCATCAAAACGCCGTCCCCAATTTGGTGGCCGTGAGTATCGTTGATCACCTTGAAGTGATCAATATCCACCATAAACAAGGCGCTGTAGGATTTTTGCAATGTTTCTGCGTAGCGGCTTCGCTCTAGCTTCTCGCCTAAGGCGTTGTAAAACCCGCGCCGATTTAATAAATGCGTCAGCGCGTCTCTGGAAGCTGTGTCCATCAATTCTTTTCCGGCTAACTTCAGGTGGGAAATTTCATGCTCCAAGTTCACCACTTTTCTATTCAAAGCGGCATACTTACGGGCCTTCTGCTCAAAAGGAATAAAGCGAGCCAACAGTATTATGCTGCTGCGGAGTGTGCTGGGTGTAACAAGCGTTGCCTCCACCCGGTACTTGGTCATGAGGTCATTTTTCAGTTGAAGGGTAATCGGAACAGTGCAACGCGTGGAGGCCGCAATGTGCAGCCATTTCTCCATGCCAAACGTGGTGTTTTCAAGAACTAGCTCACTCAGTTGTTGATCGGTGGAATCACGGGGAAGTAGCCGTACAAGGGCTGTGTTCTGATAGAATATCTCCCCATACCCATTCATCAATGCGGCGGGTTGTGGGATTGCTTGTAAAATATCTTCAACTCTAATCGTTAGCATTACGGGTTTTCATCCAACAACCCTGAAGAACTCTTTACCTTCATCGGCGGCGGTTTTGTCGTTAAGGTAAATCAAAACACGGCACTCATGATCTCCCGAGGCGATTGTGTTTTGCAGGTGTACTTTTGCATAACCTAGTAACTGGGAGGTAATTACCCCAAAAACATTGGTGGTCATCATGCAAAGTGCGGGGCGGTTTAGTACTTTATCCTCAAAGGGGCATCGTCGATTTCCCAGAATAATGGTGTTGTTATCGGCGGAAATTAGAAAAAAATCCCCGCCAATTCTCCGCTTAAAATCCACCAAAATATCCCCAACAAGCTTCGGTGTCATCGTGAGTTCTGAAAATTCTGTTTTGTATTTTTTACTATAATCCAACCCCATTCTGTGGGCTACAATACTGATCAAGCCAGAGGCTTCATCAATGCCCACGATCTCTTCTAAGCACAACGCTAACTCGCGAATCAGCTGCCGCAGAAACTTATCTCGATCAATATCAAACTCAATGGTATCTGGCTTTAGATTCGTCATATTTTGTCCATCCCAGCAGTTAGTCTCATGCTAATATCATTTTGGTTATTCATTTATTTTTGAAAATCATAAAATTGCAATCAAAAATTAATATATTATTGTCGATGTTACAAAAATTTTGCCGAAGAATTGTCACGCAAATCGAACGAATCCTGAACCAAGTTCATTAATCTTGCGCGGGCTTGAAGAAGAAAAGTGACAAGCCATTAGCTTGAGTGTAAGCGCACCCTGAGTACCGAGCCGCTTGCCGGTTCACCAACGCCTCCAACAGAATAGTATCGTTGCTGCCGTAGTGCGCACAGCGGATTCCCTTGCTCATTTGTCTAAGTTTATCGAGTAATATCTATCATTCAAACCACGCTTGATCATTTATGGATAATCAACTTTAAGCCAATGTTGAAGTGTGTAAGGCGTTTGCCTGTTCTTGTTGTTTTTGTATAACGTTTGCGGGTATTTTTGAAAAAACCCGGTGCCTGATAACAAATCCCTTCAGCGCAACACAAAGGAAATTATTGCCGCAAAATCTTGACAATTTGCCAGCTTATTCGCCTACTATACATCCGATTGTTTGATTCTGACCTTGGTGCAGCCGATTTGAATTTTTTGACGAATACACAATTGTACTTACAGACGTTCAATTGCCCGCATACTCATGTGGCATAAATGTTGTAAAATACCCCTTGGGAAACGGAAGGCAAAAAGTACCCTGCCGTTCACTTCGATTTCAATTTTAGCCGTTCAATGCGTGCCGCTTGTGGCAAGGGCTGCTAGATTGTTGCCGCTATCAGCTAGCACTTCCTTATGCAGGGAATTGCCGTAGCTGTCCATCGTTACAATCGCCGGAAAATCCGTAGCTTCAATTTCCCACATCGCTTCAGGTATCCCCATTTCTTCCAGCAAATGCACATCCATCACTTTGCCTAAGGTACGTGCATAAATCTGAGCCGCTCCGCCAATCGCGTGCAAATAAACGCCGCCGTGTTCTACAAGGCCAGCGGAAGTTTTCGGGCCCATACCCCCTTTACCAATCACCGCCCTAATGCCAAATTTCTTCATCACCGTGGCTTGGTAGGGTTCCTCCCGGGCAGAAGTTGTTGGCCCGGCGGCTTTTACCTGCCATTCGCCTTCCGCATTCTTCAACATTACAGGCCCACAATGGTAAATAATGCTCCCCGTAAGGTCTATCGGTGCATCGTCGTTCTCCATCAAGTACTTGTGAATCGCGTCGCGTCCGGTCACAATTTTTCCGCTGATCAGCACCACATCGCCTACCTTCAGGCTGCGGATTTGCTCCTCACTTACCGGGGCCTGAAGGCGCACTTCCTTACCACTTAGGGGGAAGCCCTCCTGCTTGGCCATTCGTTGTGGGTTTACCGCCAACTGATGCCAACGGGAAATCTCCCCGGTGGTGGGATCAATGTAGACGGTTAGCCGACGAAACGCCCAGCAATTGTAGGCGACGGAAACAAAAAACGACGCCGGCAAACGGTTGAACGCCCCGATTTTGCACCCCATCAGCGTGCTCAAGCCCCCGAAGCCCATGGGCCCGATGTTTAGTTTATTCCCCTCCGCCATAATCTCCTCTTCCAACTGCGCTAACTCCGGCACGGGGTTAACATCGTTTACATCCCGGAACAACTGCTCCTTGGCAAACGTATAGCCGGAGGCTCTGTCGCTCCCGATTGCCACGCCAATAAAGCCGGATGAACACCCCTGCCCTTGTGCTTGCCACACGGAGTGCAAAATACACT
>DAIOTT010000219.1:0-4465 GCA_036751885.1 Candidatus Sumerlaeota bacterium | reverse complement strand
AACTGGGTCGTGACACGAGCCTCAGTGAACGACATCAATGTTTTTGGCGAGCTGTTTGAGGGCGACGAGCCTCGCGTGTTGGCCGACCGCGGGTACCCTTGCGAGAAGAACCACAAGGCTGTCGCGGCGATCGGTGCGACAGATTTAATCATGAAAAAAGTCACCAAAAAAACGAGGTTGCTGCGGCCAATTATTCAGGAATGGAACGGACTTGTTTCGCGCTACCCAAGTGAAATTGAAAACACCTTCGCGAACCTCAAACGCTGGCGAGGGCTCGGGCGAGCGCGCTACTTAGGGCTAGAAAAAATGCAGGGACAAGTGGCTTGGAGCGTTGCCGCGCACAATCTTCTGATTGGCAGTAAGAAACTATTTAACGATTAAAATAGTGAGTGGTTCAGAGGGGATATTTGAGGGCTTAGTTCCTGTTTGTTGAATGATTTTCAATCTATATTTCCAGTTTCGTGGAGCTAATCCATACTTATCGAGGATATTTAGCCTAAGATTAATTTGAGATTCGTTGAGGGTGGGAAAGGTTCAGAGGTCTCTTTTGCTAAAAGGTCCATTTCACCTGGCCTTAGATTTTTACCTCCATAGTATTCACCGTAATGCTCACCTCTTGCCCTTCTCTCCCTGTCTCTTCTAGCCCTCTCTCGCTGTCTTTGTCTTCCACGCTGCCCCGGCCCATTCGCCAATCCTAATTCATCAACATAATCTAATGGTTGATTCCCCACATACGCGTACCCATTCCCAAAGTTTGCCGCGTCGCCCCAGAGCCCAATGGGGTCGCGTGTCAGGAAGCGGCCCGTTGCTGGGTTTTGGTAGCGGTTTTTGTAGTAGTTGAGCCCCGTTTGCGCGTGGAACCGTTGGCCCGTGTAGGCGAACGTGTTGCCGAAGGCCGAGGCGCCGCCGGCGGTGCGGGTGTCGTTTGCGTTGAAGTTCACTTCGGTGTCACCATCGGGGCCGTCTGAGATGAGCGTTACCTCACCGTAGGGCGTGTACTCGTATGCCTCAACAAAATTCGCGGTTTCATCGGTCAAGGCGTGCACGGAATACTGCGTGTTTGCGTGGGCGAAAAGGCGGTCGGTGCCTTGGCCGTTTGGCGGTCGGCACTTCGTTAATTGAATCTTAAAAAGGGGTTTTGTATAGCCTTAGGCTATACATGCAATCAAAACACGGTATTGGACGTGTGGACTTGGTTGTGGCAGTTATTTGATTATTGAGTGGTGAATCACTCTTTTTCAATTTTTTGTGCACAGGAGATTTCAGATTATGACGATGAACGAGAATGCAATGGGTGATATTAGCAAGTGCCCCGTTATGGGTGGTACGACGGCGGTGAGAAAAGTATCGAATCAGGATTGGTGGCCGAATCAGCTGGATTTGCGGATTCTTCACCAGCACTCGGCTTTATCGGACCCGATGGGGGAAGGCTTTAATTATGCTGAGGAGTTTAAGTCCCTTGATCTTGGTGCAGTGGTTGATGATTTGCATACGTTGATGACAGATTCTCAGGATTGGTGGCCGGCGGATTACGGGCATTATGGGCCGTTTTTTGTGCGTATGGCGTGGCATAGCGCGGGGACGTACCGCATTCAGGACGGTCGAGGTGGGGCAACTTCAGGGACGCAGCGTTTTGCGCCGCTGAACAGCTGGCCGGATAACGGGAACTTGGATAAGGCGCGCCGGTTGCTTTGGCCGATTAAGCAGAAGTATGGGCGCAAACTTTCTTGGGCGGATTTGATGATTCTTACGGGGAATGTTGCGATGGAATCCATGGGCTTTAAGACCTTTGGGTTTGGCGGTGGGCGCGCGGATGTGTGGGAGCCTGAGGGTGATATTTACTGGGGCCCTGAGAATGAGTGGCTTCAAGATAAGCGTTACAGCGGCGAGCGGGAGCTGGATAACCCGTTGGCGGCAGTGCAGATGGGGTTGATTTACGTGAATCCTGAGGGGCCGAACGGGAACCCGAATCCGCTAGCGGCGGCGAAGGACATTCGCGAGACGTTTGCCCGCATGGCGATGAATGACGAAGAAACGGTTGCGTTGATTGCGGGGGGCCACACGTTTGGTAAGTGCCACGGCGCCGGCGACGCGGCGCACGTTGGGCCCGAGCCTGAGGGTGCACCCCTTGAGGAGCAGGGCTTTGGTTGGAAGAATTCATTTGGCACCGGCAAGGGGGGCGACACGATTACGAGCGGCCTAGAGGGCGCTTGGACCCCGACGCCGATTCAGTGGGATAATAGTTATTTTGATACCTTGTTTGGCTATGAGTGGGAGCTGACCAAAAGCCCGGCCGGTGCGAATCAGTGGAGGCCGACGAACGGCGCCGCTGCGGATGCGGTGCCTGATGCCCACGACCCCAACAAGCGCCATGCACCGATGATGGCAACAACGGATATTGCCCTGCGGATGGATCCGCTTTACGCGCCAATCTCCAAGCGGTTTCATGAAAACCCCCAGGAGTTTGCCGATGCGTTTGCTCGCGCTTGGTATAAGCTTACGCACCGTGATATGGGCCCTGCGAATCGGTACTTGGGCAACTTGGTACCGCAGGAAGAATTGCTTTGGCAGGACCCAATCCCCGCGGTGGATCACCCGTTGATTGATGAGCAGGATGTTGCGGCCTTGAAGGAAAAAATTCTGGCGTCGGGCCTTTCCGTTTCCCAGCTTGTGGCTACGGCGTGGGCAGCGGCCTCTACGTTCCGCGGCAGCGACTTGCGCGGCGGCGCAAACGGCGGCCGCATTCGCTTGGCACCCCAGAAGTTCTGGGAAGCAAACGACCCCGCTGAATTGGGCAACGTGATTAGCACGTTGGAAGCAGTGCAAACGGCCTTTAATAGCATCCTGAGCGGCGGCAAAAAAGTCTCCTTCGCAGATGTGGTGGTGCTTGGGGGCTGTGCTGCGATTGAGAAAGCAGCAAAAGCCGCGGGCCATACCGTTCACGTTCCCTTCGCCCCCGGCCGCATGGATGCAACCCAAGCTCAAACGGATATTGAATCCTTTGCGGCGCTTGAACCAAAAGCAGACGGGTTCCGGAATTACCTGCGCAAAGGGGTGAAGCTTCGCGCTGAGGAGTTGTTGATTGACCGTGCAAACTTACTAACGCTTACAGCCCCAGAAATGACCGTTCTTGTGGGCGGCTTGCGGGTGTTGAATGCAAACATCGGCAAAACGCCGGTGGGTGTTTTTACTGAGAAGCCCGAGACGTTAACGAATGACTTTTTCATGAACCTTTTGGACATGAGAACTGAGTGGAAGCAAAACCCCGAGTGCAAACATGTTTACGAGGGGCGCAACCGCAGCACGGGCGAACTGAAGTGGATGGGCAGTTCTGTGGATCTTGTGTTTGGTTCAAACTCACAACTCAGAGCGGTTGCTGAAGTTTACGCCTGCAGCGATTCACAGGAAAAGTTCATCAAGGATTTCATCGCCGCATGGAATAAAGTGATGAATTTAGATCGGTTTGATGTGAAGTAAACGAACTAACCATCGGCCACAAAGGAACAGAAACTCACAAAATTAGCATGAGGCAATTTTGTGAGTTTCTGTTTTTATCGCCAAGAGTTTATGAATCGGTAAACTGTACTTCCACAGGAAAAGTCGTTTAGGGCGCACGACTGGCCGGAGAGTTTTTTGGTACGCGCGCGGAGCAGCTGAGAACGCCGAGTTCGGGAGGTTTTGGAAAAGCAAGCCCAACCTTGTTGGTGTACGAGGGTAGGTTTCTGCGAGCGGCTGTGAAACGCAGTGGTTTTAGATTTATTGTTGTGCGGCAGCGCCTGCTTGTTATCAGAACTTTTACGGGTATGCTTATGTGGTTTGAAGATGTTCTTTGCTGAGGCGTTGTTCTTCATTCTGGATTGTCTCAAGCTGGTGGTGATCAAAATCCATGGGCTCGGGGATTGTTGTTTCAGGTTTGGTTGAGTCATTTTTTTGCGGGGGCATCAGGTGAAGGCGGCGGGTGGGAAGATAACGACCCTCCTCTAGGTTTTATAGAAAGGCGACAAGGTTTTCGCGAACGTAGCAACGCAGATCAAACAGTTCGCCCGCGGAATTTGAGCTGCAAAGTGCGCGTATTTCCATGGTCTCCTTGTTGCAGTCCACCACTTGTGTGCCGCAGGTTTTGCCGTCCCACAGTTTGTTGGCGATGCACAGGCGCTTTAGTTCTTCCCGGAGTTTTTCCACGGGGAGGCGGTAGTCCGCTTGGATGATGACTGACCCAAGGAGGTTGGGAGAATTCAACGTCCAATTCTGGATGTGGCGTTCCAACAGGTAATTGATTGGCACTACCAGGCGCCGTAAATCCCAGATGCGTATAACAACGTAGGTGTAGGTAATCTCTTCAATCCAGCCCCACTCGTTTTCAAAGAAAACACTGTCGCCTATTCTGATTGGCTGTGTGAGCACCAGTTGAATTCCTGCAAGAAGGTTGGAGAGTGTTCGTTGTGCCGCAAGCCCTAGAACAATC
>DAIOTT010000218.1:0-4517 GCA_036751885.1 Candidatus Sumerlaeota bacterium | reverse complement strand
CGTTTTAGGCGTAAACTGCGCGGTACTTGCAACGTAGGAGATTTTAGGCGGAAACACATACTGGGGAACCGCATCCAAAATCATGTGAACCTCGCTGCCTAATGGCAATCTGCCCACTACTGTTTCCGGGAGGTAGAACGTCATGTACACATCACCAAGATCAACAAGGTTCAAAACCTTCCCCCCGGCCGAGAGCACTTCCCCCGGCTGCGCGACTAAATACTGAACACGCCCCGCACGGGGAGCTTTGAGTTCCTCATCCTGAATGTCCGCTTGAATGTGTGCCACGGTTGCGTTGCGGGCCAACACACCGGCTTCTGCGCCGATGACCTCGGATTCCGCCGCCTTGGTTGCCGCCTCAGCCGCCGCCACTTGAGCTTGAGCGGCATTCAGCACCGCCTCCGCACCCCGCACGCTGGCACGGTCATCATCTAAAATCTGATCCGAAACAGCCCCTTCCTTTGAAAGATACTCCGAGCGAACTAAGCGCTGTTCCGCCGCAGCCAACTCGCTTTCCCGTTGAACCACCATCGCAGCGGCGGCGGCTTTATCGCTTATGCTTCCCGCACCCCCGCGTTTTTTTTCGCTAAAATCAAAACGCCAGAACGATTGGGCTTTTAGATTTCACCATTGAGGCACGGAGACACGGGGCAACGAGGTGCTAGGTGTGGGTGTAAAAGGATCAAAATCGAGTAGTATAGAAGTTAAGAACTAAACCTTGATAACCACTTATTTCTCCATACATCCTTAACCCTCCCCGCGCCCCTGCGTTTTTTTTCGCGTTTACTCCGCAACACCAACATCTTGCAAGTAGCGGTAGAACCTAGAATCCGCCGGGAGCACAAGTGTGGTATTATCAGCCACGGAGGTACGGTAGCTTTCCAGCGTTTTGAAGAACGCGTAGAACTCCGGATCAGCGCTGAACGATTCGCCGTAGATGGACGTCGCAGTGGCGTCAGCCTCGCCGCGGATTGTTTCCGCTTCACGTTCCGCTTCCGAAACAATCACCCTCACGGAGCGCTCCGTTTCGCCGTCAATCTCTGCACTACGGCCCTGTCCCTCAGAGCGGAATTGCTCTGCCACTCGCTGCCGTTCGGAGACCATGCGTTCTTCAACCTTACGGCGAACGGAATCAATGTAGTTCAACCGCTTGATTCGCAGATCAAGCAACTCCACACCGTACTGGGGCATCAGCAACTGAGCACCCGCCAGTATTTCACGGGTTAACTCCTCCCGGCCTTTTTTGGGTTTTGAAAGGTCAAGATCATCGCGCTGCAGCGTCACATCGTTCGCCGCATCGGGATCAACAACGAAGTCCTTTGAGCGCACAATCTCCTCCAAGTCGGTACTGGATATTTTATCCCGAACAACGGAATCAATAATATCGTCCAACCGGGATTGAGCGCCTTCTTCGCTGCGCACGCTCTTCAGAAAAAGCAGCGGATCAATCACACGCCAACGGGCGGTTGTATCCACCACAATAAACTCGCGGCCCAAGGTGGGGATTTGATTCACATCGCCGTCCCAACGCATCAACCGTTTATCAAAACGGCGAACGTCCTGAATAAAGGGAACCTTGAAGTGCAAGCCCGGGTTGGTAATGGGTTCGCCGATGGGCTCGCCAAATTGCGTAATCACCACCTGCTCCCGTTCGTCAACCGTGTAGGCTGCTGAGAATAATACGACCACGCCAATCAGCAGCAAAATGCCGACAATTGAACCGTACTTGAGTGTAGAAACTTTTACTGCCATCATTATTTGCTCCCGGTAAATGAAGGTGTTTTACCCGATAAATCCAACAACGGAAGGGGCGAATTCGTGCCGCCCTCTGGCAATACCACGATGCGCTCCACGTTGGGCAGCACTTCATCAATCATCTCCAAATACAACCGCTCTCGCGTTACATCGGGAAACTTATCATACTCAGCCAGCAGCGCGTTGAAGCGAACCGTTTCCCCTTTCGCGCGGTTAATGCGCTCAGCTGCATAGCCCTTCGCCTCGGCAATCGTTTGCTTCGCCTCGCCCTCCACTCGGGGGATGCGTTGATTGCGGCGTTTTTCAGCTTCGTTGATCATGCGCTCGCGCTCTTGCCGAGCAATATTCACCTCGTTGAAAGCCGTGCGAACGTTCTCCGGCGGAACAACATCCTGCAATTCCACCGTGCCGATCTTAATGCCACTTTCATAGGAGTTCAAAATATCCTGAATTTCATCCCGAGCCTGCAACGCAATCTCCACCCGGCCCCGAGTCAATACATCGCTCCCCAAACGATTGGCCACAATACGCCGCATCACCGCCTCCGAAACATCGCGCAAGGCCCGCTTAGGATCGCGAATGTTAAACACATACTTTTCCGGATCATCGATTGAAAATTGCACCACCCAAGTAACCTCAATCACATTCAAATCACCCGTTAGCATAATAGACTCATCCGCGAAATCTGCATTGCTATATTGAGTGTTTTCACCGGCTTGAAGCGTGCGAAAACCAAACTCCTCCTTCAACACCCGTTGCGGTGCATCAACCAATTCCACGCGATCAACGCCAAACGGAACCTTAAAGTGCAGCCCCGGATCTGCAATGCTCAGGAGCTTACCAAACCGAAGCACAATGCCCCGCTCCTCTGGCTGAACCGTGTAAAATGACGACATTACCCCCACAAATAAGATGATCCCAATGGGGAGAAAAATCACCAAACTCTTAATCCCCTGCTGAATTCTCTTCTGCACTTCCTCATTACTCATCCCCCCATCCGAATATTGTGGGGGCCACTGATCAAATTTCGCCATGAAACAACCTTCTGCACATTCAAATAAGAATTGCCTAACTACAGAGAAATCCATTCCAACGGGAACAACAAGAAAAACCACGCTCCCCGGGAGCGCCCCGGGAGCGCCGAGCCCCTGCCTTGTCTTTCCCGGGATCTAACTTCCTCCCTTACTCAGCCGGTTCATCTTTATTGCCAGTAGCCATCCGGACTTCATAGCTAGGAGTTCGTTCATTCCTCGCCAGAGCACCATCATCCCAGGAGAGCCATCTCCTTTGCGTCCGGGGAACCCGCCTAGTCTGGCGATTGCCCATACGGCATCTTTGATGGTCACGATCGCTTTGCCCTTTGTGCAGGAGAGTATCTGAACATCCACTTCATCGAAGCCTCCCTCGCTTGCAGGTGCATCCGGCCTCAGCCTTGCTGAGTCACGAAGGTCCAGAAGTCTAAGCGCCACAATGCTCATGACCGATACGGCCGACATCAGCCGCTTGCCTTCTTCCAATTGCAGTTTCTCCGCTGCCATTCCCGAATTCAGGGCTTTGTGAAACTCCTCGACCAGCCAGCGGCATGAATAGATCAGCGAGATTTCACGGTTCTGCTCAAGGGTATCGACAGGCAATTGGGTCAGGAGAAGCCATTCTACTGGATCTTTCTCCGCCGGCGTTTCTTCCCACACGCGTACAGCATTGAAGAGGATTCTGTCTCCACTGTTCTTGCCGCGCCCCGGGGGGGCTTGGGGGCTTTGAGCTGCCACACCGCAGATCGCGCTCAGATGCAGTGTTACGTTGCGGGCGCTCTTGCCCGGCCTTGCTCTCAACTCTAGATCGATTGTTCCTTGCGATGGTTCCTGGCGTAGCTCCTCAAAAAGTTTTCCGGTAGGTCTTGCCTCCCCTTCGTTCACGTGGATCCGCCTGTCGTGTTTCGCACGGATGACAAACCCCGCACCGTGTTTATTTAGGGTAACGATGTGATCGAGAATGTCAGCTCCACGGTCAGCAACGTAGACCCACTGGACCCCGTCATCGCAGGGAGCATCGCCAATGGCATCGACCGCATCGGCCCACAAATCGGTTTCAAGACACTGCCCCTCTTTGCGCTTCGCACGCTCCTGCTTCTCCTCGCGCGGATGGCGCAGAGCGTATGTCTGGTGAAGAAGTCCGCACAGCGAAAGTACAGGATGGTAAAAGCCATGGCGCACAAGCCTCCCGTCTGGAACTCGTCCGGCCAATACAGAGTGAAGCTTGAATGCCTGAGACTTAGCGCTTCTTCCGTCACCAGAGGGGGCTAGTCCGGGGACGGGCTGGCGCCCCGAGTAGGAGATAACCGAAGTATCGGCAAGAAGTAGATAAAGCCCGGGGTTTGAGCAGCGCTGACGGACGAGGCCGCGATGGGCAGATTGGACGGCTTCGGGGTTAGCTTAATCTTGTTTGAAGAACTCGTAAGCGGCATTCATGGCATAACTCCCAGAGAAGAGACGGCAAATGGACTTGCCCGGCGAGTGAGCTATTGCACTAGCAATGGAGACCAAGCGTCTAGTGCGCCGCAGGTCTCCAAGGTCACAAGCACCGAACTCCTCCAAGGCGAAATCTTGGGGTGAGCTGGAGGAAAAGGAACTGGTCATAGAGGGATGCCTCCTCGCGTAATAATAAGCGCAAGATGCACCCTATCAAATAACAGTGTCAAGATCCCGGGAAAGACAAGGCTCCAGCCTCGGCGCTCCCGGAGTTGGGCTCCCGCTTTGGGGATT
>DAIOTT010000217.1:0-4608 GCA_036751885.1 Candidatus Sumerlaeota bacterium | reverse complement strand
GATTATGCCTGATTGAAGCTAAAGATAGCTCAATTCAACCACTCACGGAATTCACCGAGGGTGAGTTAATTTATTAGATTGCAATTACGGAAAAACTATGACGCCGGAAGAATACCTTGAGTTAGGCAGATTCATTTGGAACTCCTAGGTTCCAAAAACGGTCAATCGCAGACAGTTCAGGGCGAGCTTTTGCGTGCTATAGAAAAGCTTCGCGATGAGTGCAGTCGTAACGGCAATTGTAATTGGGATGAAGGGCATGAAATACTAGCTTGTTATATCCGGGATACGCTGAACGGTTTTAGCGATGTACAAGAAGAAGCTAAAGAACAGTTGCGAATTGATATCGACCGTATTCTCGACTATGAAAATCCTTATATGGAAGATGATCTATTTGATCGAGTGCAAAAAGTAATTCTTGATTGGTGTGCACTTAATAAGAAACCCATTCATCGTAAGATTAATCCAAAGCTTCACCGTTGATAACAAAGATTTTTGTGCACACATCTGATTCCGAAATCTTCAACTTAACTTGTTGGCAACGTTAGGTTTATAAAATGAATTTATATTTAAAGGGTCATCTCCTGATGAATATTTGATGTCTCCTTTTGCCTTGTTGCCTCATTGTCTTTATACTTTTTTTAATATTGTAAATCCCATGTCGGTAGGTTTTCTAACCAGTTTTGAAATTGAAAATAATACTAATCAAAACCTCTATGTTACACCTATAGGTGCAGTAGGAAAAGATGGCCAAAGACATCCTTTGCCATATTCTAATTCCTCGAATCTTTATATTCTTTCGGTAAAATCGATTGAGTTTTTAATCAAGCCAAAGTCCTCACGCAAATTCACTTATGACTGTGACGACATCCGATTTTCTGAGATATTATTTCGTCAATCCGGTGGGGGTGGAAATAGTGAGTATCGCCTGATACCAACAGGACTTAGCCCAACCACGAGTCAATTCATGCGGCCTGAGGCAACTCGTTTTCAGATATCTGACTTTGAGTCTGCAGAGCTTGCCAGTGAACTTCATTTGCAAGCTTTTTCCACGGGCTACTATGGAGTATGGATACTTTATGCACTAGCCGTTTTAGGGTTACTCTCTCCAATTCTTCTTTACATCGGATCTCGAATCAAAACTAAAGAAGAAGTATAGTCGCTGACGTAATTGCTTGAACTAGTTTCTTATGATGATTGCAACTTTTATTAATCATAATTACTGCCCAATGCAGAAGTTACTTTCGGGCGCGGATGGCTTCTAGGTAGTCGCGGTAGGTATTCTTCGGCATTTCGTTGATGACGCGGTCGAAGTCGGTGTCGCTGAGGTAGTTCATGCGCCAGGCGACTTCTTCAAGGCAGCCGATTTTAAGGCCTTGGCGGTGTTCTATGGTGGCGATGAAGTTTGCGGCTTCTAGCAGCGAATCGTGGGTGCCGGTATCCAACCAGGCGACGCCGCGGCCTAGGAGTTGTACTTGCAGGTTGCCGGCTTCTAGGTAAGTGCGGTTTACGTCGGTGATTTCCAGCTCGCCGCGTTTGCTGGGCTTTAGGTTGCGGGTGATTTCTACCACGTTGTTATCGTATACGTAGAGGCCGGGTACGGCGTAGTTGGATTTTGGTTTTTCGGGTTTTTCTTCGATGGAGAGAACGTTTTGGTGGTCGTCAAATTCAACGACGCCGTAGCGTTGTGGGTCGGCGACCCAGTAGCCGAATATGGCGCCGCCGCGGGTGATGTTCATGGCTTCGCGGAAGGGGGTTAGTTTGCCGTAGAATACGTTGTCGCCTAGGATGAGGGCTATTTGGTCGTTGCCGATGAAGTCCGCGGCGATGAGGAATGCTTGGGCAATGCCTTCAGGGCGGGGTTGTTCTGCGTAGGTGATGGAGATGCCCAGGCGGGAGCCGTCCCCCAGGAGTTCTTGAAAGCGTGGTAGGTCGTGGGGAGTGCTGATGATGAGGACATCGGTGATGCCGGAGAGCATGAGGGTGGAGAGGGGGTAGTAGATGAGGGGTTTATCGTATACGGGCATGAGTTGTTTGCTGGCTACTAGGGTGAGGGGGTGCAGGCGTGTTCCGGCGCCGCCGGCTAATAGAATCGCTTTGTGGGTTTTGGATTTAAAGGTCATGATTGGGGGTAGGATTCCATTTCTGCGGGTTTTTGTGTGGATGATCTAGGGTGTTGTAAGGCGAGGAAAATCAATTGGTGTTTCACCTGCGATTACCGCTAGGGGGTGTTTGTTGGGGGGTCGAGAGAATTTTTCCCTTGCCGGGAGAGTTGTTATTGTGTACGACTGATTTTCATAAAGTTGCAATGAGCACGACTGATAGTATTCTTCGCATCCGCGATTGATGGAGACCAAGTTCATCTTTTTGTGAAAATCATCGCCACTTTGCCAACGTATAATGAAGCTGCTAATATTCTCCCGTTGATCGACGCGTTGGTAGCAGTGCATCCCAAGCTTGAAGTGCTTGTGATTGATGACAATTCTCCTGACAAAACTTGGGAACTAGTGGAACGTAGGAGTCAAGAGGACTCCCGGGTTCACCTTCTCCACAGAGTAAGCGATCGCGGTAGAGGAAGTGCGGGTATTGCCGGATTTCAACGGGCCCTTAGCATGGGCGCCGATTTTGTGGTGGAAATGGATGCCGATTGGTCACATCACCCAAAGTACCTTCCAAGCCTTATTCAGGCGGCAAAACGAGCAGATGTTGTGATTGGATCCCGACTTGTCCCGGGCGGGGGCGAGGTGGGCAGAAACCCCCTTCGAACCGCAATAACTACCGGCGCCAACCTTTACTTGCAAGCGTTGCTGGGTTTAGCCCTTCGCGATTGCACGTCCGGGTACCGTGTATTCAGGCGCTGGGTGTTGGAAGCGGTTGTATGGGATCGAGTTCAATCAACAGGCCCCGCAATCGTTCAGGAAGTTCTTATTGCAGCGCGCTCAGCAGGAGCAACTTTCGCCGAAGTTCCAATCCTCTTTGAGGAACGTCGTGCGGGACACTCCACGTTCAATTCTAAAATTTTGGTTGCAGGATTAGCCGCCCCTTGGCGCCTTCTGTTGCAACCACCAATGGTGTAAGGATTATGGCTACAACAGAACTTCAAAGCGTCCTTCAGGACGTCATCGAACCCTTCACGGCATCGCTCAATGGCAATCGTGATAGTTTCATTGAAAAGTGCGAAATCTTCCTTGAAATGCTCCGCAACCGCGGACGAGACAACAACCTGACTGGTTTTCGTGATTCTCACGAACTGGCAATTCAAGTGGTGGCAGATTCTTTGGCTCCCCTTGCCGAAGCCCCGGAAAGCATCCGTAAATTCGGCCCTGATGAGCTTCTGGATGTTGGCTCCGGTGCAGGGCTTCCCGGTATCATCTACGCCCTTTACTGGCCCGAGTGTGACGTTACATTGCTTGAATCCAACAAGAAGCGGTTGGAGTTTCTTCAAGAATCAATCGATTGTTTGGAGCTTGATAATTGCAAAATCTTGGAAGGCCGGGCGGAAACGCACGCTCACGAGCTTCGCTGGCGCGAGCGGTTTGATCTTGTAACATCCCGCGCTCTTGCGCCGCTTCCAATTGCGTTGGAATTGTGCCTACCTTATTTGGCTCTTGATGGGTATATGTTGACGTTCAAAGGCGGCAACCCAACGGAGGAAATTAAGGATGCTGAGTTTGCCCTTGGTAAACTGGGCGGGGGAGAAGTGGAAGCAAAATCCTACATTGCTGCCCCGAACGAGCCGAAGCGCACAGCCCTTTGGATTCCCAAAAACGGCCTTACTCCGGATCGCTATCCGCGCCGTGAAGGTATTCCCGCTAAGCGCCCGCTGCGTGGTTCGCGGGCCTAAACAACCCGGTATAACTAGGTTTAGGTACCTCAATAAATTCACCCTCAAAGCGGCGCTGCATTAGCGTCGCTTTTTTTGTTTTATGGAATAGGAACAGTACAGTTGGTTCTGGTAGGGTTTCCGTGCTTGTGTGAAAGCCCAAATTCCTGACCGTAATCCATTATTGATTGACTGTGAGGGGCGGCTTTTACCCCTAAAATCCTCAAAATAGCCCCACTATTCCGGCGTTTTCAGATGCCAAGTTCCACCCCTCTCGTTCAAGATCTTATCGGCCCTCATTTTTGGCAATCACTCTATAACGGTTGCACGTGTACACGTCTTCGGGGAAAAAAATGCCGTAAGAATTATCAAGCTTTTCAACCCTTAGTGTACGGTTTATGATAGCTTGAAAACCCATACAAAATTATGCCCGCTGATTTGTACTGATGACTGAACCGAATGCCTTGTCAACTTCCCCAAACGCGCCTTGGTGGTCTACTTCACAGGGGGTAAAATGGTTTGTGTTATGCACCTTGGGGTTTTTGCTTTCCCGGTTTATTTTCATTGGGTTCCACTCCCCTTGGAACGATGAAATCGCCAACTGGAGTTGGGCGGTGCAGTTGCCGGGCGGTGAGATTGAGGGAAAACACTGGCTTACGTACCATACAATTTGGTTGTTCACTCGCATTTCCAATTCAATTTACTTTGTTTCCTTTACAGATGAAAATTTGTCTTTTATTTTTTAAACAAAAAAGATGTTGTACCGTTTATGAAATAATTATCGTTTG
>DAIOTT010000216.1:0-4628 GCA_036751885.1 Candidatus Sumerlaeota bacterium | reverse complement strand
ATATACTGCGGGCTCGGAATCTGTAACTGCTGTAAACGTTCTCAGTAGAAGAGTTTTAGATTTGAATGACCCTACTGCTTCACCCGTAACAACCAACTACATCAACATGCCCTACTCTGATTTGGTTTTCCGTGAAGTTAGGCTTTCCGAATTTTCTGTCGCATCAACGACTCCGCCGGGAGCTCAACTTACCCTCTCAGACGGTTCTGTAGTGGATGATGAAACAACCGCACCCACTCCGCCTTCAGTTGTAGCGATTGAAATCCGGGGGAGAACGTTACATCGTTTATCGCCATACAACACTATTTGGAATGAAATTGATTTAAACGGCGACGGTGACATGCGTAACGATGCTGTTGGCGAATTGCTTTTTGGGCGCACCGATGAAGGCGATGATCCCAAATGGCAGTACATCTACAACGTTACCACTACACTTAGAAACTCATAACAAATCTCTCACTACTTCTACCCGACATTTCCTGGAGCTATAACTACAATGGGTAAAATAAAAAAATACAAAATAAGCAGAAAAAAAAGAGGGTCGGTCTTGTTAACGGTGGTGATACTGGCGCTCATTATGAGCTTCACCATCATTTTTTCTCTCAGGCAAGCACAAATTGATACGCAGTTCGCCTACAGAAAATTCAACAATGTTCAGGCTCAGTTCTTAGCTGAAGGAGCGATGAATATCGCAAAAGGCGATATTCTCTCTCAGGTTGCTGCAACAAACTTTTTGTCGCAAAACTTCAATAACATGGCTGCTCGCTATAATAACCTTACCAATCGTTTTGATCTCGATGATCGTCGACTTCCCGCTGATACCGAAGATTTTGACTTCAAGGATCCATCCATTCGCAATCTAGCTTTCTGGGATTTCACCAATCAAACGACTGCTGAAGGTAACCCCCTCATCATCGGCTCCAACGACTGGGGAGCTGAAGGGTTTGATCGAGTCGGTGATGTTCGCGTTTACATTTCTCAATCTTCTATTAACTCCGTTCAAAACACCGCGCAGCGCTCCATTGGTGACTACACGTTTTCCATCACGGCAGTCGCCAATGTTGGCCGTGTTCAAAAAGTGATTACAAACACCTACCAACACCGCCTAGGCGCGCCCACTCTGTTCAACTTCTTGATGCTGGGTTCAAACCTTTCAGATTGTTCTATCTGCCACATCAAGCTCTGGGGTGATGTAGGGCAAGTTGACGTTGAAGATACGCTTCAAACAGAGTTCGACTTCAATCAGTGGAACGGGGGGAAAGGGCGTACCTCAATCTATGGTTCAATATTCGTGAACGGTGATGTTGAACGTAAATCTTTTCAAGGGAATGATCCTTTTGAAAGACACTTATTCGATGCAGGAAAAAAGGGTGAGTATGACGGCTGGGATGTTCCCGAGCGCATGCAGATTTGGTCTCGCAATGGCGGCGGTTTAGCCAATGCTTGGAAAACAGATAACCCAACAAAAGACAGTGCGGAAAATCCCTACAAAGCGATTGATCCAAACTTTAGCCCGCTCCCTGATTCTTGGCCATCCGCTAAAGACAATATGTTGAATTGGTTTGAACCCCGCGCTGTAAGTAAAGCTGCCGCTGATGATGCCGAACTTCGTGTTGAACCTCGCGATAACAATCTTGCAGCCACGTATATCAGTTACAACGGTGCAAGAACAACTCAGGTTGGCGTGAATTCTACTAACTTGGAAGAGCAAGCAATTGATCGCGTGATTGACCCAACACTTGCAATGCCAACAAATTACCGTGAGGATACATCAACTTCCTTATACTTCTACGGCCTTCACCCATATGATGACTTTGATGGTGATGGTATACCCAACGCGCTGGACGCTGATATTGATACTAATCTGGAAACTGGCGTTGCAGCTTACCCTGAATCAACACGGGGGAGTGATGATCCTAACGACTTCGCTTATAATCTTACAAACGCTGCACTCAATAATTCTTCAAACGTTTTCACTGATCCTGTTACTGGTGAAAAGGTATTTGATCTAAACGGGAATTCCTACGTTAAAGACGCAACTACTGGGGCTTACCTTAAGAATGCTCAAGGTTATTTCATCCGCACGCCAGAGTATTACACCAATATTGAAAGCATCATCTCAACCGACCCGACTTACCTAGCTGATGTTTACAGGCGCGATACTACTTCTTCCAATGTGAAATACTTTTGGGATGCTCAGCTTACGGGTATTGCTACTTCAATGGATAACTTATTGAAGAATGATTTCGCCTCCACGCCTACTCACACTCCCGGCGTGATTAAAGGAGTTTTCCCAAATGCTGACATTGATAGTGACGGCGACCCAATTTATACCTCTAACGACACGCGTAACTTGATTGTCATGGGTTCTAGAAAAAACCCTATCAACACAAAAGACCAAGTTGTTGTAAGGGGCGATGTTGTTATTAGCGGAGTCGTAAAATCAGCGAACGATCCGATTACCGGCGAAAAAATTCACGGTTCAATTGTCACGCACCGCAATATCTTTATTCCAACGGATTTGGAATATTACGATCAACCTGCCGATTGGAATGATCCTCAGATTGATGAGGGCGACCAAATTGGTTTGGTTTCTGGTGGTAACATTATCATTGGTAACTACATGCAGCTATCCGTGTGGGATGCAAAAAAAGGGGAGAAAACAGGCAAATCACAGGCTAGCCGAACCGGCAACAATGACCCTGATAACTACTACCAAGGCATCATGTCCTTCATTTGGGGCAACATGGTAGATACTAATGATGAGAACCTTTATACATGGTACTGGGGTCGTGATGGTAGCAAAGACCAAAAGTTTAACCACATGATCAACCCAATCTATGTCATGGACGGTGAAGATGGTGGTTCATGGGTTAACGGCCAATGGGTTGTTGAAAATGCGGGGAATACCGTAAATGAAACTTTCAAAGGAACCAATGGCAACAAAATGCAAATCGGCGGTGGGCTACAAAAAACCTTGGCCGATGGTTCTCCCAATCCTTTCTTCAATGAAGACCGCGTTCACCAAAACTTTTACGGCAACTCTTACCCTTCGAATCCTAGCCTAAGCAATTCAGCGCCGGGAAATAAAGGTGCTAATAGTTACTACAAAAACTATTACGTTTCCACACCCGGGCTTTTGCCATTAGGTTCTAACAGGATTCCAGCTCTCCCTTCAGGCACACTTGATGGTAAATATGGCGAATACTCTAACAATTGGTTTGATAGTGAAGATCTTCAAGTTATTACCCAAAAAGGTAAGGTTCAGCTTATCGACCCAGATAATCCTAGCTTAGGGTTCAAAGGCGCTTTAGGTGCTGAAAACAATGCGGATTCTAAATGGATCAAAAAAGTTCAAGCCATTCTTTACTCAGATTACGGGGTAATTGGCGGCTCATTATACCGAGGCCCTGCAAATAAAGCGAAAGGCAACATGCTCCAGTTTTACGGTACAGTAATTGGCCGTGACATCCAAATTATGTCTGCCACTCAGAACATCACTGATACCGAAGAAAAATTCACTAACGCAATCGGTGCGTTCTACTACGATAAACGACTGCTTCAAACATCAAACCCATTGGGCTTCCCTTTCCAAGAAGGTTTTGAAGGTGGGGAAATGATGACACCATCACTTCCGCCGCTGGTTGCAGGGACACGTGATTCATGGCGCCCATTCCGTCTAACTGAGGAATATTATGACTTCATCACTAAACTTGAAGGTTCAAACTAATGAATCTTACAAAACGATCACTCCCCAAGTATGTACTAGCGATTAGTGCCATAGCCTTATTCACGGTCGGATGCTCATCACCCGACCGTGAGTTACTGAACCAATTGGACACTGCCGAAAAAACGGGGTCGTATCGTAATCTATACGAGAAATCAAAATCAATTGTTGATGATCCAAATCAATACGACGCCAACACCGTTCAACTCGCTCAAGATTACTTGGATCGGTCTACCCGGGTTTTGAAGAAGCATTACAACTCAACTGTTGCCTCTACAATCAGCTCGGGCAATTACGTTCAAGCTATAACGACTTATGAAAGCAGCGAGCCTGAAATTCGGCAAGCTTTGGAGCGTAACTTTCCGCTTCAAGAACAACTCATGAGAAGTTATATTGAGCTCAACGATTTTGCCCGTGCAAGAGAAGCTCTAAACCTAATGGCAGCTCAAGCCGAGGGTGATGAGCAGAACGATAAAGTAGCAGATTTCGATGAAAAGCTCGAAAGACTCACCTATGCTTTTGACACAATGAACGCCTATCGTTCGCAGATTATTGAAGCCTCTGAAGAGTTTGGCTTCATGGTAGATGACACAGGCGTTCCTTCAACCCATTGCTCCGGAACGGCTCAAGAGGACATCATTCCTGATAACATTCAAGAGTTGATTGATTTATTCAATGAACTTCAAGGTGATTATGGCACGTTGAAAGAAGACCTCGGCCGCCCTGGAAGTGTTCGCGTTGCAACTGTATTACAAGGAATGGATTTATAAGTAGTTTGATCTGCATCGCTTATTGTGTATAATAATCAGCGAAGTAGAAAATGTCGTAAATCGAAAGCGAGTGATTATTAGTTCAATTATCAATCACTCGTTTTTTTATTTAAACTCGATTTGATATTGAA
>DAIOTT010000215.1:0-4653 GCA_036751885.1 Candidatus Sumerlaeota bacterium | reverse complement strand
GTTGTCCGGCTAAGTTTAACTTTATACTTTGATAATAAGGTACATTTGTTCATTTTCGTCAAGGCAATTTCCATTTAAAGCGAACCTTGTGAAAGCTTGATTTTATTAGAGAAAGAAATACTGAGGAAAGAAATGTGTGAAAACGACCGTTCAATCCAAATGGATAACGGCAAGCATGTTGTTTTACATTGTCGATAAACAGGGATTTTTTGTGATTGATACGGATGAGAAAAGAAAAACTGTGGTGGAGCGTACCGGGTTCGAACCGGTGACCTCTGCACTGCCAGCGCAGCGCTCTACCAACTGAGCTAACGCCCCACAGAAGAGTTGCCGTTGTAATGCCCCCGCCAGAGAAGTCAAGCATTTCTAGCGGGAAATCACTTTTTGCCTGATTTCGCGACTAATTCATCCTTCCCGAAGGCCAGCGGTGATGTAGTCAACCGCTTTGGTGATATGAATTCGCTCTTGTTCCATGGTATCGCGGTTACGAACCGTAACGGCTTGATCTTCCAAGGATTCAACATCCACCGTGATGCAGTAGGGGGTGCCGATTTCATCCTGACGGCGGTAGAGTTTGCCAATTGCGCCGGTGTCGTCGTAAACGGCGTTGCACTCTTTTTTCAGATCCGAGGTCAATTTGCGCGCCATTTCTACCAACTCAGGGCGATTTTGTAGCAATGGAAGAACGGCTGCTTTAATCGGTGCCAGGCTTTTGTGAAGGCCAAGAACCACGCGTTTACGCTCTTTCGCATCACCGGATTCATCCTTTTTGGTGCTTTTGACTTCCTCTTCTTTATAAGCATCGCACAGGAACGCGAAGATTGCTCGGTCGCACCCGGCGGCTGGTTCAATCACGTAGGGAAGGTAGTGCGTTTGCAAGTGGGGATCAAAATAGTTTAAGTCTTTACCGCTGTGCTTCATGTGTTGGGTCAGATCAAAATTCCCCCGGTGGGCAATGCCTTCTAGCTCCTGCCAACCGTGGGGGTAAAGGTACTCAATATCAGTAGTGGCGCGGGAGTAGTGGGATAATTTTTCGGGTAAGTGATCATCAAAACGCAGGTGAGCGGGATCAATCCCGTAGCGGATGTACCAGTTCAACCGCTCTTGCTTCCAATACTCAAACCATTCCATATCTTTCTTCTCCCCTTCCGCACAATATTCAGCGGGTTTGCAGAAGAATTCCATTTCCATTTGTTCGAACTCGCGGGTGCGGAAAATGAAGTTTCGTGGGGTGATTTCGTTCCGGAAGCTTTTGCCTTGCTGGGCAATACCAAAGGGGAGTTTTCGCCGAGCCGTGGTTTTTACGTTATCCCAGTTTACGAAGATGCCTTGTGCGGTTTCAGGGCGAAGGTAAACCTTGTTGCTGGAGTCCTCGGCTGGCCCAAGGTGCGTTGTCAGCATGAGGTTGAATTGGCGGGGCTCAGTCAGCTCGGCCCCGTCATCCGGGCTAAACAATTTCATGCAGGTAGTGCCGGGAACTTCTTCCACTTTTACGCGCTTGCCTTCAAGATTCAGGTATTTTTCCCAATAGAGTTTGAAGAAATCTTTCGCTTGTTTTTTGGTTGAAGCCCAGAATGTGGAATTCGGAACTGTCACGGGGCCGGCTGCCTCGTCGGTAACATCAACCAACACGTATTGCGAGGCTTCTGACTCTTCAAGATGATCTGCTCGGTACCGTTTGCGGGAAGGGCCGAGGGAATCGCACAGGGGATCCACAAAGCCTTCCACGTGGCCGGAGGCTTCCCATGTTTTGGGGTTCATCAACAGGGCGGCATCAATGCCCTCCATGTCAAACCGCTCCTCTACCATTGCACGCCACCAAGCATCCTTTACGTTACGCTTCAGCTGCACGCCAATTGGGCCGTAGTCAAAGGTACCTTGCAGGCCCCCGTAGATTTCAGAGCCCGGAAAAATGATTCCTCGGCGTTTGCACAGGGAGACAATTGTTTCTAGCGTAACATCGGAGCGGACGGATTTATCAGCCATGATTTGTGGTTTACCTTATGTTGAATGTCGTTTATTTTGTTGTTGAAAACAGTACTGATTCGTCGTGAGTTCTGGTTGAAAAATCAGCGGGGGCGGGTGTTATTGGTTCGTATACCCTTTGGTGCCAAGGAATAATTTCAAGTTCTGGCTTCGTGAAAACTTTTTGGGGAGTTTGGTTTAGTTGATTTTCAAATAATCAATATCTGTTTTTAGGGAAAGGGGTTTGATTGGCAATGGGCTTGTTGTGCCGTTGCCAAGTAAGCCTGCTGCAATAGCTTCAGGGTAGTAATCTGCGATATATTGGTCAATTTCAACCAACGTCAGCACTTGACCGCCAATCATAAGGCCTTTGGGTATTGTGGCGGATTTGGCTGTTGTTGCTTCTCCCCTACTCAGTTGCGACTGATAAATTGCCAAGGCGTTTCGCGTGTTCACCCAGTAGTGTAATCCCTCGCGAACGCTCAAGGTGTTGGGGTTTACGGCGGAAGATTGTGCCAAATAGTTCTTCAAAAGGGTAATTGATTCTGCCGCAGGTGGGTTGGGATCTAACAGACCCGTGGCGTAATTAACTGATGTTTGGCAGAATGTTTCGAATAAATCTACCCTGTAGGTGTTTACTTCTCCCGAGGGTATTGCAAGCGGCGCCACAATGACTGCGGGTTTAGTGCAGCTTACGCTTAGGATGGAGAATGATAAAACGACGAGGAAAGCCGCAAAGTGTGTTTGCATTTGTGAGTGGGAATTGGTTAGCATGGTATACCTATTGTTGAAACGAGTGAATGACTAATGGCGGATTCGTATAAAGAAATCGTCAAGCAAATCAAAGAGCAAGCAGATCTCGTTGAGCTTATTGGCCGTAGAGTTACGCTGCAGAAGAATGGTAAGTCGTTCAAGGGGAAGTGCCCGTTTCACAACGAAAAAACGCCTTCCTTCCATGTTGTACCGGAAAAAGGGATTTTTCACTGCTTTGGCTGCAAGGCATCGGGTTCCGTTATCGATTTCTTCATGCGAACAGAGCACTTGGAGTTTGCTGAAGCCGTACGCGTATTGGCTAAAGAAATGAACCTTGAACTCCCTAGCCTGCAAACGCCGGAACAACGGCAGCGGCAGCAGGTTCGCGAGTCCGATCAGCAATTGTTGTTCAAGCTAAACGAATTTGCCTTAAATTGGTACAGAAAAAATGCCCGTGAAGATCGTGTGGCGGGCATTCGTGAACTCATTATCAAACGGGATATTACGCCGGATTTAGAGGAACAATTTGAATTAGGCTCATGCTTTGATGACTGGGCGCGCTTTACACAGGCGGCACTAACGCATGGGTTTAGCAATGAACTCCTAAAACAATCCGGCTTAGTGATTTACCACGAACAAAAGCAAAGCCTGTATGATCGGTTCAGGAACCGACTTTTGTTTCCCATTCGCGATACTATGGGCCGGGTGATTGGGTTTGGCGGTCGGCGAATTGATGATAGCGATGCAAACTCCCCGAAGTACATTAACTCATCGGAAACGCTGGTTTACCAAAAGGGCAAAACGCTTTACGGCATTAATATCGCCAAAGAGAATATCGCAAAAAAAGGGTACTCAATTATCACCGAAGGTTACATGGATACAATCATGGCCCACCGGTTTGGCTTTGTTGAAACCGTTGCAACACTCGGTACTGCGTTGACGTTAGATCAGGCGAACCTGCTGAAGCGTTTTGCAAACCGCGCTTATTTTTTGTACGACGGTGATTCTGCCGGCCGTACAAATATGCTGAGAGCAGGTTCAGCATTATTGGAAGCGGGCCTTGATGCGCGGATTATTGAGCTTCCGTTGGAACATGATCCGGACTCATACCTGCGCGAAAAAGGCCCTGATGCGCTGAAGCAGCTTATGACTTCCGCCCGGGAGTACGTGGATTTTGCATTGGAAGAATACTGCCAAAATTTGGAGCTGCAAACCCTTGCGGGGCAATCGATGTTGGTAGAGCGAATGGCGCCCATCATCGGGAGCATTCGCCAGCCCGTACAAAAGGAAGCCGCTATCTCGCGGTTGTTGTCTCGTTTGGGTGATTTACCCCGAGCCGTAGTGAATCAAATCATTAAAAGCAACGTTGAGCGAAAGGAATTAGGCGATTTACCCTCTCAACAAAATCCTCTGGAGATTACAACTACCGAAGGTGGAGGACTTGAAGAATATATTCTTAAGTTGATGATTGAAAGCCCTAAAGCATTGAATTACTTCCGGCACGAACTTGATGAATCCTGGGTTCATCACCCTAGGTTTGCCCCTTGGATTTTAGCTTTCATTGGTGATTCAGGAAAAGTTCACGATATTTTGAATGATTTAGAACATGAGGGCGAAGACCCCGCAGATCGTTCCACGATTACCGAACTCATGGCAAGCAACGAGCCGTTGGGGGATCCGTTGCACTCTGCCCAGCAGTTAGTGGCGCGCATTCGCATTCAAAATCAGCGCTCCATTACGCTTCGTTTGCTGGAGACAATTCGCCAAGTGCACACCCGTAATCCTGAAGAACTTCCCATGAAGTTACTCAAACAAGTGCACGAGGAAGCCCGCTTGGCCTCCGGCATGGTTTTGCCCAAAGCTCCCGTAAAGCTTTAGTTTACAAGCTCTGCACAGCCAACTTTCTATCCCTAATCGCACAAAAATCCATACTCG
>DAIOTT010000214.1:0-4746 GCA_036751885.1 Candidatus Sumerlaeota bacterium | reverse complement strand
GGGAATAATCGCCCTTCTTGCGGAAACAAGCATCACGATCGATGGTCAAATTGTTGCCACAGGTTTGGGCTTTCGGGGTGGTGCAACGGATAATAATTCAGAATCGCTCGCTACCGTTCGTACAGATTACCGCGCTTCGCAATCAGCGCGTGGAGCGAACAAAGGCGAATCTATTGTGCTTTCTCCGGGAACGGGGAATTTTCAACGGGGTGCCATTGCTCAATCTGGCGGTGGTGGAAATACAAATAACGCGGGTGGCGGCGGCGGTGCAAACGGCACCAACGGCAATACTTGGACGGGTCAAGGCGTTATGGCGGGCTTTCCAACGGCTTGGGCTCTTGATCCCGGCTTTATCGCAAACGGCAACACACTTACAACAAGCTCAGGCGGCGGGCGCGGTGGTTACACAACCAGTGCTAACGCTGAAAACCCTTCGCTCATCGCTCCAGGTAATGCCCTATGGGGCGGGAATAACCGCCGCGAGCTTGGCGGTTTGGGTGGGCGCCCAATGCCAAATAACCCGGAGGACCGTGTGTTTCTTGGCGGTGCTGGTGGTGCTGGTGACGGCAATAACAACGCCGCTGGTGCAGGCGGCAACGGTGGGGGATTAGTGTTACTTATTGCTCCTACCGTAACAGGAATTGGCTCTGTAGTTTCTAACGGCCTCGCAGGGGGCAATGCAACAGGTCAGGATGCTGCCGGCGGCGGCGGAGGTGGCGGCACAATAATCGTTGATTCCATTACACTATCAAACACGCTTTCCTTCACCGCAAGGGGCGGCAACGGCGGCAGTCAAATTATTCCCGTACCGGGGAATGAAGCGCAAGGCCCCGGCGGCGGCGGTGGTGGTGGGTATATTCACTATAATGGTGGAACTCCGATCGTCAACGTTACAGGCGGAACTGCGGGTACGACCAATGCCCTAAGCATGGCTTTATTCCCCCCCAACGGCGCCACAAATGGCTCGGCAGGCGGGTTTAGCAATACTGCCTTTACCGTGCCTGCTTGCTCCACACGGCCTGTTGTTGGGTACGGCTTAGTGCAAGGGCGCGTATTTGATGATCTTGACGGCAACGGCGAGTTAGACTCACCGGGGGAATTGGGTCTGGACGGTATTACCTTCTTCTTTACTGAGAACGGCGGTCAGGAGGAACAAGGCATTACCCAAGCTGATGGCACTTTCTCCCGCACGGTATTAGCTCCTGGAAACACCACGATTGAAATTGAAGCGAATCAGCCCCGCGTTTGGCCAAGAACTCAAAATACAACCAGCAACCTTGTTCAAGTTGTTAGTGCTGTACTAAATTCAGCGGTAACAGCATCGAACGTAGGGCTCCGTGAACCAACGGATCTTTGTGTGATTGATTGGTCTGCCACGTACGATCCCACCGATTTCTTTGGCGGTTACCCCTCTACCGGGCCTTCTTCACCCACGCAGGACGGGCGAATCCCCTTGAACTACGCAGAAATTCCTGTGGGTACAGGCAGTGTTACGTTCTTCTTGAAAGGCGAGCATATGTTGGACGGCGATCAGGACGGTCTTGCAGAACTTCCTGCACTTGTGCAAGGGGCTGTTTTTGGTTTTGGGAACCCAATACCAACGCACATATTCTACCGCAAAAGTTTCAACAGTTTGATTGTGAATTCCGGCCCAACGGACGGTATTGATCCCATCGATCAGTTAGATATTCAATACTACTTCCCCTACACAAACGGCGCATCGAATGTTCGCTTCCTTGTGTATGACATTGATAACGCTGGCCAATGGACGGATCAAATCATCGTTACGGGTATAGGCATAGATGGTTCACCCGTTACACCTACGCTTACCGCCTTGCGGGGTGCTGCATCCATTTCCGTTGCAGGTTCCACCGCAACGGGCGTTAACGGAGCCTCGGACACAGCGCTTTCCCTTACACTTAGCGGAGCGGGGAATTTATTAGTGGACTTCGGCTCCACACCCATTCGCTCCATGGGTATACTTTATGAAAATACACGCTTCAATCCTTCGGGGAACCAAGGAATTGGCTTCAGCCAAGTTATGTTTAACGGCTGTGATGAAGCGCCCGGCCGCGTAAGTGGAAATGTTTTCCGCGACGACAACGGCAACGGAACGCAGGATGTTGGGGAACCAAACCTTGGTGATGTAACGGTCAATATCATACTGGACAACGGAATCAGCTACGAGATCAAAACTCGGGCTGATGGAACTTACGCTGTGGATGTACCGGCAGGGAACGGTATTGAACTTGTCGTGGATTCTGCTGATCCTGATTTGCCTCAGCCCTCCGTCAACACCACAAGTAATGCAACGCAAGTGGTCAACGTGTTGGCAAATACAACAACCGTTTCAAATCCCGTAGGTTATCAACCGGGCGGGCCCCTACCCACCATCGATATCAATGCCAGCAGATCAACGGTCGGCAGCCTTACATTCTACCAATACACGGTAGATTGGGGCAATAACCGCGAAGTGGATCCAATCAACATTGCAAATAATCCGGTGGTTACAATTACGTTGCCAAACAATGTTACCTACCTAAGTGGTGGAATAAGCCCAGGCTTTACGGGCAGCATCAGCCATAACAATGGTGTTGTTACATTCACCCTAGATCAGCCGATTCAACCCGGTGGTTCAGGTTCAGGGTTCATCAATGTGCGCACAGCAAATCCAGTCGGCGTGGGAACGATTACCGTTCCTGCCGTGTTGCAAGTTCAGGACTACCTTTTCCAAGACGCTTTACCTGTGGATGATTCTGCCGATGTGGTTGCCGAAAACGATGTTTTGGCGGTTGTTTTGATAGACTTTAGCGTGCACCACACAGGTGTAGGTTCACTACCCGTTGTTACGTGGGAAACGGCTGCTGAAATGGGAACGGCTGGTTTTGATGTGTATCGCCTTCAGCCCGGCATCAAAGAGAAATCAATTGTGGGTGCTACCAAGATCAATTCACAATTTATTGATCCGCAAGGTTCACCCCTGTTCGGTGCAACGTACCAAGTGGTGGATCCACTTCCCTTGGAGAAAGGCGAGCAACGCTTTTACGTTCTGAAAGAAACAGAGTTCAGCGGCGCTGAGATTCTCTACGGGCCTGAAAAAACCTTGTTGAATGATCTTGAACCGAATACAAACATCAATGATTGGCTTGGTTACGAATAAGCGTTCGTTCAAAGTTCAACAAATAAAGAGATAATAAAGCTCCCCAAGTTGCCACAGCTTGGGGAGCTTTTCGTTATAATACAAATTTGATCGTTTCTTGGTCAATTCAGCGTTAGCGTTGAAAGGCTAAAAATTACGCCGATTAGCCAAATTCGAACTGTTGCAGTGAAGTTTTCCGGTACTGGATAATTTTTTGGAGGGAAACTACATGGTGCCGAAGGAGGGACTCGAACCCTCACGATTTGCATCGGTGGATTTTGAGTCCACTGCGTCTGCCATTCCGCCACTTCGGCACGGAATATGACTAGTCAAAACCCAAACACCGTGGGGTTGTCAAGCCCCAACGCGAAAAACAATTGAAAGAACAAAGAAACGCCTTTTTCTGTGGGTATGGGATTGACAGTCCAACACTCTCTCCGTCAGGTTGCGCCCCCGATAATTGATGTTGCAAGCACTTGCATAATATTTGATTTGGGAAAGGATTTAGATTCAATGGCTGAGGTTTGGCCTTTTGCTGGTACGCGCTACTTAGCGAGTGAAAATAAAATAAATTTGGCTGATGTAATTTGCCCTCCTTATGATGAGGTGGATTCACAAACGCAGGATGCCTTGCACGAGCTATCTGAATTCAACATGGTTCGCCTTGTAAAGGGCCGTACGGCTGCCAGTGACGACGATTTGAATAACGTCTTTACACGCTCTTCGGAGTGTTATCGCGATTGGAAGTCCCGGAATATACTTGCGGATGAACAGCGCAAATGCCTGTACATTTACGAACAGAATTTTACCGGCCCCGATGGCAATCCCGTGCGCCGATTAGGGTATTTCGCCCTCGTGAAACTTCAGGATTTCCGAAGCGGTAAAACGCGTTCCTTTGAGTTGACTTATGATTCCCTGAAGCTGGACCGGTTGAAGCTTCTTCGCAACACGCTGATTAATGACAGCCCGTTGTACGTTCTTTACAAGGACGAAGAAAAGCAAATCACGGCGATTTTAGAAGAGATGGTTGCCAAAAAAGGCCCGACGGATGAATTCACGACGGCTGATGGCATTCAGCATCGGCTTTGGCTTGTCCATAAAAAAGACCCCATCCTTCAGGTTCACGAAATCATGAAGACCAAGTTGCTGTTCATCGCCCACGGGCACCACCGCTATGAAACAGCCCTGAAGTACCGCGATGAACAACGCAGCACCACCGGCAAACGCGACGGACGCCAGCCCTACGATTATAGCCTGATGTTCTTACAGCGAGCGGAAGATGACACACTGTTCACCGAGCCCATTCACCGCCTTCTAGCCCGTGAGCTTGCCAACGAGGCGGATATTGAGGAAGTGCTTGAAGAAATTGGGGAGTTTTTTGATCTTACCCCGTTCAAAGTTGATATGAATGAGCCGGACAAAGCAGAAAAAGCCATTGAGGCAAAACTCAAACCGTCGAAAACCCAAAAAGGCCGCATCGTGATGACACTTCCCAGCGGAAAATCCTGGGCAATGAGTCTGAAAAAAGATGCCGATTTGAATGAAATCATAGAAGAAGAAATGATGAGTCAACAGCTCAAGGAAATGGATGTAGTGTTGCTTCATCA
>DAIOTT010000213.1:0-4765 GCA_036751885.1 Candidatus Sumerlaeota bacterium | reverse complement strand
GGACAAAAGGCCTTTCAAACCCTTCTGCCAATCCTGATGGGCGAACTAAAAACCGCCGCCGATCCCGTAAATGCAATCAATCACCTGAATCATATGCTGCGAAGCCACCGAGCCATTAGCTCCTTCTACGAGCTTATTATTGCCCACCCGCCAATCCTTCGGCTCTTGATCCGCAGCATGGGATTCAGCCCCTTCCTTGCAAGAACCCTTGCTGCCCACCCCGATTGGCTGGACGAAGTGTTGGAAGGCGATATACTTAGCCAAGAACGCTCCGTTAGTGAATTTCACTCCTGCAAAGAAGGGGACGAGCGAATCGACGACCTCAGGATTTATCGCACGCGGGAAACCCTGTTTTTTGCGATCAGGGAATCCACGGGGATTGAAACCAGCCACCGAGCCGCTCAGCTCACTACACAACTTGCGGAAAACTGCTTAATTGAAACAATCAACCACTTTGTACCCGCTGAATTGCGGTCGCAATTCGCCGTTTTTGGTATGGGTTCCTTGGGTGGGTATTTAGTGCACCCGTTTGGTGATATTGATTTAGCCTTTGTTTGCACGGATCTTTCCCCCTACTCTACGGAGAGGCAGCAGCTTGAACTTGCCGCCCGGAAAATCCTGAAGACCCTTGATGCATATTCACCCCACGGGCAACTTTGGAAGTCCGATTGCCGGTTGCGGCCAGATGGTATCAGTTCCCCCCTTGTAACGGATCTTTCCCGCATTAAGGAGTATTACGAACAATCCGCCGGCCTTTGGGAATTCCAAAGTGCTACAAAAATGCGCCCTATTTTTGGAACGCCTGAAATCATTGAATCCCTAAACAATGCCGTTTGGGATGCATTTCAATTACGGCGACAAGAATTTGATTTGAAAAACGAAATCTCAACCATGCGGACTAGAATCGAGAATGAAGTCAAAATCCCGCGTAATAGCTTGTACGATTTGAAGCGAAGCCCTGGCGGTTTGATCGACGTGGAATTTCTATCTCAGTATTTAATTTTAAGTTCTAAAAATCCCAAAGAAACCATTACACCCCGCACACGGCTTGTACTGGAGCACAGCATGGATAAAGGAACCCTTAGCCGTAAAGATGGGGAGGTAATTCTTGATCATTACTTTGCCCTGCGGTTATTTCAGCGCGCGATTCGTTTCCATTTTGAAACGACAAAGGACTTCGTTCCAGAAGATCCCAAAGCCCAAAACGCTTTGGCGGTTGCCATGAGTGCGCAGCGGGAAAACAGCACCGCCCTCATCCGCAATTTCCCAGAAAGAATGGAAACCATGAGGGGTTTGTTCCTGAAATATTTGGAGAACTAAACTACTTTTTGCACATCCAACTTCGGCCTTAACTCTTCAACTCAACCTTGGCTTTTTGCAACGCGCTGCCAATCACTTGGTGCATATCGTAATACTTATATTCCGCTAATCGCCCCCCAAACAGGACTCCATCTTCTTTGGCCGCAAGCCCTTGATATTGGGCGAAAATTGCTTTATCGGCTTCGCTGTTCACGGGGTAATAGGGGTCGTCATTATCCCGCTTGCTGAACTCGCGAATGATCACCGTTCGGTTAGGCGTGTGGGATTTTTCCAGGTGCAGGTGCTTGGGCTCGTGAATGCGGGTGAAGGGAACCTCCACATCCGCGTAGTTCATCACACTTGTGCCTTGGTAATCCTCTAAGTCGTGGGTTTCGTACTCAAAGCGTACGCTCCGCCAATTTAAATGCCCCTCTTGATAATTAAAATATCGGTCAATTGGCCCCGTATAAATAACTTTGGTGCAACAGCGCTTCCAAGATTCGGGATCATCGAAAAAATCAACACCGTATTCTATCGGAACCCCTTCCAGCATACGCTCAAAAATTGGCGTAAACCCGCCGATGGGAATACCCTGATAGCGATCGTTGAAGTAGGAATCGTGAAATGATTCGCGAATGGGTAAGCGGTTGAAAATGCTCGCCGGCAACTCAGTTGGCGAACAATCCCACTGCTTCATTGTGTACCCTTTAAAGAACGCTTCATACAAACCGCGACCGATTTGGTTGATTGCTTTTTCCTCAAAGTTCGCGGGGTTTTCAATATAATCAGCCGCAATTTTTTCGTCTAAAAATCCGCGAACTTCATGGGGTTTCAGGTTTAAGTTGTAGAAAGTGTTAATTGTGCCTAAGCAAATGGGCATCGCAAAAACACGATCTTGATGCGTGGTTAAAACGCGGTGCTGATAGCGGTTAAACTCCGTGAAGCGATTAATGTAATCCCAAATTGCTTGGTTATTTGTGTGGAAAATATGGGTTCCGTAGCGGTGAACATTGATGTTTGTATCTTCATAATCTGATGAATAACAATTCCCCCCAATGTGGTTTCGCCGTTCTAGAATTAAACAGCTCTTGCCGCTTTCCTTCGCTTGCTGAGCAAACACAGCCCCAAAAAAACCACTGCCAACAATGATGTAATCATACTGCTTCATACGTACAGGTTCCCCAAAAAAGTGAGCCGGAAATATTCCTACACAGCAGAAGAGTCAAGGTGGTAGTCCAAATGAAACTCCCCTGCTGGCGTAAGCATTCCCGGGTTTATTTCTTAACCATTGCTTCCGCAGCCTTTTGCCGACGAGTTGTATGGGGAATAATTCCCAACATCCGTTCAATAAGGAACAACTGAGCCCGGCGGGCCATTTCCTGTTCTTTTGCACAATTGATCACCCAGAGCCGCACTTTTTCCACACGATCCGGCGCAATAAATGTTTCGTTCAGGTAAGCCTCATCAGCTGCTTCCACTCGGCTCACTATGCTTTCCAAGGATTGTTCCAGCAAGATAATGACTTCATCCTTTGTGGTGACGTTAGCCGTTTTGATTGGAATTACTCGAGCAAACACTTCATTGCGCGTTTCAAATGTAACATGAATGGGCTCTTTTGTAAGAGCGGCTTCCACCATAAATTGCGTAATTTGAATGATATCTAAAAAGTGTTCTATTACAGAACTAGAGCCTTCAACGGGGCGAAAGTCATATTTTTCCGCTGGAATATCCCGCGCAATTTCCATGGTGTGTTGGCGAACAGTTTTAAAGCTTTCAAGAATGATTTGACGTGTAATCATGGCGGATTATGTTCCTTTTTGATTTTGAATAAATAACGGGATGAAATTAATAACTCACGATTTAGCTAAAGGTACAACCTTACTCTTCCTCAACGCCTTCCGCTTCAAACACCTTTTTCAAGTCCAGCATTTGAACCAACGCTTCCGGCTCTTGTAGGATTTGGCCTACGGGTAAATGAACCGGTTCCCACTTGCCGATTGCACTCGAGTGATCATACCGCAGCACAAGGTGGGGCCCACGTTCATCGGTAATTGTTTCGGTGTATTGCTTGCCAAACAACTGCCCTTCAAAGCCAAGCATCTCATGCACGCGTTGCGCGCTGTTGGGCAGAATGGGCGCCCAAAGCAGATTTAGGTTCGCAATTGCCTCTAACGTATTGTACACGTAAACCTTGGCTAATTCCTCATCTTGCTTGAGAACTTTAAAGGGCTCCGTAACAGTGATGTAGTTATTCACCAGCGAACTAAGCTCTAAAATGCGCTTCAAGGCTGATCTGAATTTAGCACTGGCATAAAGTTGACCCACCTCGTTGAAGGCTTCTTGAACATCAAACCCAATGCTGTTTTCAACGGTTCGTTCAGCATTATACTCAGGCACAACACCGCCTAGTTTATTGTACACAAACTTCAGCATGCGGTTCACAAGGTTTCCCCAGTTTTTCGCAAGCTCGTTGTTCACGCGCTCCACAAAGTCGTCCCACGTGAACTCAACGTCATTCGTCTCCGGCGCAAGGCTCGTGAGGGCAAACCGCCAAGAATCCGCTTGGTAGCGGTCAAGCACATCAGCAATGCGAATACTCCCCCCGCGGGACTTACTGAACTTACGTCCCTTTACTTGCAGGTATTCATTGCTTGGTACATCGTACGGCAAGTTCAACCCACCGTAAGCTTGCAGCATGGCAGGCCAAATAATTGTGTGGAAGGGAATGTTATCCTTCCCAATAAAATAACTGGCTTTAGCGTTGGGATTTACGGAGTTGCTCCAGAAGTCCTTCCAAGCATCAGGCTCGCCGATTAGCGTAGACCATTCTTTACTGGCTGAAAGGTACCCAATCACCGCATCGTACCAAACGTAAATGCGCTTGGAATCATAACCGGGAAGAGGGATGTCAATCCCCCAGGTCATGTCACGCGTAATCGGGCGCCCGCGCAAATCTTTTGCTTCAAGCCGGCTTTTTGTAACGCTTCTCACGTTGTTGCGCCAATGATCTTTCCCCGTGCCGAACCACTCAAGCAAGGAATCGTTCAGCTTACCTAGATCCAGAAAAAAGTGCTCCGTAGGGCGAACCTCTAGGTTGGTGTTCCCCGTAATTTTAGAGCGCGGCGATTTCAGTTCCGTAGCGTCGTGCAGATTGCCGCACTGATCACACTGATCCCCCCGGGCCTCATTGTAACCGCAATTGGGGCAAATTCCCTCCACAAAACGATCCGGCAAAAACTTCTCTGCCTGAGGATCGTAAATCTGCTTTTGCTCTTCCAGATAAATGTACCCTTCATCCTTATGACGCAAAAACATATCGTGAGTTGTGTCCCAATGGTTCTGCGTATCGGTGTGGGTAAACAGATCAAAGGTAATCCCTAACTTCAAGTAGGACTCAATAAACTTTGGGTGAAACCGCTCCACAATTTCCCGGGGAGAAACCCCTTCATCATCCGCCCGAACAACA